>NZ_JBNPVT010000037.1:0-37153 GCF_050434205.1 Paraburkholderia sp. GAS348 | reverse complement strand
GGCGGCGCGGACGGCAGTGTCATCCTGCAAGCCAAGGGCGTGCTGACGACGCTGATCTACAGCGGTGTGGTCAGCTTCGTCCTGCTGAAGGTGATTGACATGGTGATGGGCATCCGTGTGACGGAAGAAGATGAGCGCGCGGGTCTGGACGTCAGCCTGCACGGCGAAGCCATCGAATAGGCGGCATGCCGGGCAAGTATCGGAAATAGCCCAGGCGGATGCGATGGGCTATTCTCCGGCGTCGGGGGCGAAAGTGTATTTTCGCCCCCATCTTGCGCAGCGAATCGCGAGTTGCTGCGCCGGCGTAGAATCAGCGAAGCCTCTATCTCAGTGGCACCAGCAAGATCGTCGCCACCTCTCCCAGGGTGGCAATCGCAATCGCCGAATAGATCTGGTTGGCACTCAAAAAAACGTGCAACTTGACCTCGTCTTTGAACTTGAGCCAGGTGCCGAACAACCCTAGCGACAGGATCAGGCCAGCCAGGAGGCTAAATCCCAATAACATCTCCACCCACTTGTTGTGTATGAGACCGTTCGTCTCCCATGCGAACGCTGCCAGACAAATGAGTTGACTGCAGAGGACAGCTAATACGCCGGGATGATACTGTTCGAGTTTGTACATGACTGAAAGTGACCCTTGCAACCGCTCGTTCCGTGGTCAGGAGCCCGTCCAGGAAGCGACGGTCGTTTTATAAGGTGCGGTTGCGGGCGCTGTCGGCAATGCCAGGTCGGCAGGGACCGCATAATTGCAAGCGCTGCAAGGTGAATTCCCCTCGCGCAAGCGTCTCACGGTGCATCGTACACGTTACGATGCACGTTAAGTTATCGGTGGTACCCGACCCATTTTACAGGGATGACCGCGAGTGTTGTCACCCTAATGCACACGGGCATAGAAACGGCGGGTAACCGTCACGCCCGAATGACTGCACGAAAACGTATACCGGACGTTCGGGCAACCGTGCCGGCAGACTGCTTTGGGATCGATCCTGGCCCTTCGAAGGGTGATGGGATCGGAGCGACTCATAGAGGTTAGCTCCCAGCTTGCATTGCCTTCACAAGGGCGGCTGCGGAGGCGCCTTCGAGCGACAACCCATAGCCAACTTCCTGCACGATGCGTTGCTTCAAGGGCCAAATAAAATGTATGCGCGTGTTGCGGCGTGCCACTTCGGGCGCTTTCAAATACTGCCTCGCCAATTCCTGTGCGCGGCCAAGCGCCTGGCCGTTTGACACGACCTCAGCAACCACGCCCCACTCGCGGGCGACAGCCGCCGTAATCGGCTGCGCGTTGAGCAGGAAAGCTTCCGCCCGTCCCGCTCCCGCGCGATAGCTCCAGGTGGTAAAGATGCCGTCGCCAGGCACGACACCCGCAGCATAGTGGCCCATGTCGTGGAAGGTTGCGCCCTCTGCCGCCACGATGACGTTGGCCAGCAGAACATACTCCGAGTGGATATGGGCACGCCCCTCGATGGCCGCGATGACCGGCACGCGTATATTGGCAATGTTTTCCAGGACCTGAACGCCTTCGTCATGGATCTGGCTCCAGACGTCGGGATCGGAGACATCCTTGAAAGATGCCCAGTCAACCCCGGTCATGAAGTCCCCGCCTGCACCCGTGAGGATGACGATCTTGTTCGCCCGGTCCTGTGAAATCCGGTAGAACGCATCGACAACCTCCGTGTGGGCCTCCGCCGTGAAAGTGAGCGGGCCTCCATTGGTATGGAATTGCACGACCAGCACGCCGTCCTCATCCCGTGTCAACTTCAGGTTGCGGTAGGCAGTGAAATAGTTATCCGGAATCGTTTGCATGATGTTCTCCTATGTCCGAACGTACTGAATTGGAGCCGCCAGTCTGCAGCGGCCCAATTTCATTAGATACTATCGAAGGGCTTCTCACTATGTCCGATGGGGTTCTTATAGTTGCTCACGATCTTCTCCCCAACGGGAAATTCGTGGTATGCAGATGATGCGCGCGGCGTCACGCTGGCAGAAGACCCTCCAGGCACATAACATCCATTCCAGGCCGGCATAAGACGTTTAACGCCCCCGCCACGCCTGATGGCAGACTGCGCCAGGATGCGGCAGCACATTGAGAAAGCTTGGTTCCGAGCCAGCGCCCCGGAGAAAAATGGGTGCTCTCACCGTCCGGGAACAGAATGGCAGATATCGTCAGCAGTATGCGGATATTCGTCCGCGTGGTCGAAACCAGCTCGTTCACCGCCGTCGCGAAAGAGAACAACGTGACGGCTGCGCAGGTTTCGCGCGCAGTCACGGCGCTGGAGCAACAGTTGCGGACCGTCGTGCTGCATCGCACGACGCGACACCTCTCTGTCACCGAACCCGGTGGACGCTTCTACGAGCGCGCCAAGGCGATTCTCGCAGCCATCGACTCGGCAACCGACGAGGCTCGCAGCGCAGGCGTGTCTCCAACCGGCAAGGTGCGGCTGCATTGCGCGCCAGGCCTTGCGCAGAGCGTGGTGGCCGCGGCGCTGACCAGTTATCGGAACGCCTACCCCGATGTCTTCGTCGAACTGAAGATCGAACAAAGCATGCCCAATCTGGTCGAGGAGGGGTATGACCTTTCGCTGATTTCAGCTACGGAGCTTCCCGACTCTGTGTATGTCGCGCAGCCGCTCGGCGCGGCATACGCAGTCATGGTGGCTTCACCGGACTATCTGAAACGAAACGGCACGCCACGCACGCGCGACGAATTGTCTGCCCACACGTTGCTCATGCTCGAATCGCCCGTGTCGCCGCCTGACGAATGGCATATCGAAAGCGGAGCGGACGCTCAGATCTGGAAGATTTCGAAGTCGCCGCTTCAAGTCAATGTTCCCGATGTGATGCGGGCAGCCCTGCTGCAGGGGGCGGGCATTGGCACACTTGCGACGTACACCGCGGTCGACGATCTTGTCGACGGAAAGCTCGTGCGCGTGCTCCCGCACTATCGCCTCAGGCCGTTCACGGTGTTCGCGGTCTACCCCTCGCGCCGCTATCTCGATGCCAAGGTCCGCACGCTGCTCGAGCACCTGCGCTCGACGCTCTCGTCGTCCTTGAATAATGCGATCGAGCGCATCGAGGCGCTGGCCCGCGCGGATTCGCTGCGGACCTGACGCCTTCCGGCGCGGGCCACGCAACGCGGATGGCTTTCTCGACCGCGGTTTGCGGCGGCCGCGACCCTTGTGCCTGACACTGCCCGCGGCCGCCGCTCAAAAGGCGCGCATGCGGATTCCACGCAGCGCCGTCAAAAATCTTTATCTGCGCCACCGGCTTAATTGCGCTGATATCGCTCGATAGACTGATTCCCAACCGGTAGACGTTCACCCCATTGAACGCGCTGACCGGATCCCTTATTGGAGAATCAATCATGAAACGCATCCTCATTGCTTCACTGCTCACGGCCACGATGGCCCTCCCTGTCGCAGCCTTCGCTCAATCCGGCGTCACGCGCGCGCAGGTGCGGGCGGAACTGCTCGAGTTGCAACAGGCGGGATATCGCGGCACGACGTCCGACGCCACGTATCCGTCCGAACTGCTCGCCGCGCAACAGCGCGTTGCGGCCCGCGACGCGTCGCGGACGAGCGATGCAGCCAACAGCAGCTTTGGCCCGGCGACGTCCGGTTCGTCTTCATCCGGCGGCCGCGCCGCACCTGCACAAGAGATCCCCGGATTGCACTCGATCTATTTCGGGAGCTGATCATGAGCAATCTGGACGTCACCCATCACACGATTACAGCGAACGGCATCCGCCAACACTTTGTCGAGGCGGGCGAAGGCGCCCCCGTCGTCCTGCTGCACGGCTTTCCGGAAACGCATTACGCGTGGCGGCATCAGATTCCCGTGCTCGCGCAACATTACCGCGTGATCGCACCGGACCTGCGGGGCTATGGCGAGACGGAAAAGCCCGCGGACGGCTACGACAAGCGCACGATGGCGAACGATCTGCGTGCGCTCCTGCGCGAACTGTCGATCGAGCGTATTGCGCTCGTGAGCCACGACCGCGGTGCGCGGGTCGCGACGCGCTTCGCGAAGGACCATCCGGAGGCGGTCGATCGCCTCGTCGTCATGGACAACGTGCCGACACGCATCGTCGCCCAGTCAATCAACGCACAGATCGCGCGCGCATATTGGTTCTTCCTGTTCCATCAGGTCCCCGATCTGCCGGAGACGCTGATCGCGGGCAACGAGCGTGCATGGCTGCGACACTTGTTCTCCGACTGGTCCTACAACCCGCACACGATCTCGGGCGAAGCGTTCGAGACCTACGTTCGGGCATACGAAGCGCCGGGTGCCGTGCGGGGTGCAATGGCGGACTACCGTGCCAACGCGGTCGATGTCGCTCACGACAAAGTAGACGCCGATGTGCTGATCCAGGCCCCGACGCTCGCCCTGTGGGGCGCGGAGTTCTACGCGGTAGGCAAGATGTTCGACATGCCGGATGTGTGGAAGGGTATGGCACGCGACGTCGTCACGCACGCCATTCCGCGTGCCGGCCATTTGCCGCATGAAGAACAGCCGGAAATCGTCAATCGGCTTCTGGTCGACTTTCTCAAGGACTGGAAAGGCTGAAGCCAATCCGTCGCGAGCACGGCCAGCCACGGCGTGCTTGCGACGCTTCGTCCGGACTGCATACACGGTAACCATCATGACTTCCGAAATCGCAAGTGCGCTGATCCCATTCCTGTTCTCGATGGGAGCGGGATATTTCGCCGGGAGAATCAAACAAGGAGCGCTGCCGCTGTCGTCGATCAATACGATGCTCGTCGACTATGCGCTGCCGTTCGCGCTTTTTCTTTACACCGCGAAGATGCAGCGGGCGAGTCTTGCGCAACATGCCGTGCTGATCGCGGTGCTGATCGGCGTGATGCTGGTGCCCTATTTCGCCTCGTTGCTGGTTTCGCGCGCGGTGTTCAAATCGGATCTCGCTCACGCCGCCGTGAGGGCCGTCACGATCGGCATGCCGAATTTCGCATCGGTGGGTCTGCCGTTACTGCGTGCGGTGTATGGCCCCGAAAGCGACCTCACGGTTGCAATCGCCGTAACGGCGGGGGCGGTCGTCATGTCGCCCGCCGCGCTCATTCTGCTCGAGCGTGCGCGTCCTGCAGCGCCCGCTTCGTCGAACGAGTTTCAGGGAACCGATGGATTGTTAGCCAAGGCATTGCGCAACACGTTCCTCAAACCAGTCGTACTCGCGCCGATTGCAGGTGTGCTCGCGTCGGTCTGCGGGTGGACGTTGCCGGATTTGCTATCCCAATCGCTCAACATCATTGGCAGCACGACGGCCGGTCTGGCGTTGTTCTCGACCGGGCTCGTGCTTGCGGCGCAGCCATTCAAGCTCGACGCGCAGGCGGGTTTCGGCGTTTTGTTGAGTAACGTTGTGCAACCGCTGATTGCGCTGGTGCTCGTCAGCCTGCTAGGCGTGCCGAAAGCTATCGCCGGACAGGCGGTCCTGCTCGCGGCGATTCCGTGCGGTTCCTTCGGCATTCTTTTTGGCTTGTCGTACGGCGTCAGGGATACGTCTGCGGGAACGACCCTTGTCGCTTCGAGCCTGCTGTCCGCCGTGACGCTGAGCGGCACCATCGTCTTGCTGGGACACCTGTAGAGCGCCGCAGTCGCCGCGCGGCTGAATCAGACCAGCCATACGAGTGCTCAAGTCCGTCCGAGACGGTACGCACGAGTAGCCACTCGCCTTCGCTAAAACCCGAGAGGTGTCCAGCATCGCGATCCGGGGATTGCCGCGTACCTTGATGCCGGCGAACGGGTTAGCGAGCACATAACGCTGTTCGTCGAGGATCCGAACCTCTACGGCGAGCACGGCGCCGAAACGCTGGCAATCAACTGCACGATGCGCAGCCTCTATGCGCCGCGCACGGTAAAGGAATCGGAAGAGTAAGGGCAGGGCGACGCGGCACAGTCCAAAGTAGCCGTTGTTCGTGCGCGTGGTTGGAGAAGGAAGGTGGCCACTTGCATTAACCATAGGAACTGGATGGATTTACGAATGGTGTAAATCGTTTACGATAGGATGAAGTCACTCGGGGGCCCCACCCCGTACCGTTCATCAAGGAGATGCCATGACAAGGCCACAGGGAGTCCAGTTGCCGGAGTTCACCTATCGCACGATCGATCTCACGCCGCCGGCATACGAGCGCGAGCTGGCCGAAGCGTTGTTCGGCATCTTGGGCAGTTCGGTTCATGAGCCGGAAGCAATCGCAGCAGCGCTCAATGAGGCCGGTTTCAAGCCGAGTGGCGGCGGACAGTGGAGTGCGACCGCCTTCAGGGCGGAGATGCGGCGTCTTGGGTCCTGGACCAACAGCGTGGGAGCGCGTGTGGGCGCGCATGGCTATCCAGGGTTGAGCCTTAGGGAGGCAAATCATGCTTGAACAGAATGAGCGAATCGAGGATCGCGTCGAGCGGAGCGTTTTGACTGGTGTGCGCAATCGCTGGTGGTGCATTGGCCCATCCGCCATGGTCGGTAACCAGCCTGTCGGCATCAAACGTCTGGGCGTGGCTTTGGTGGCGTGGCGGGATACAGGCGGAAAGGTCAACCTGATCGAGGATATCTGCCCGCACCGCGGAGCGCCGTTATCGATGGGCCGGCTTGAGGATGGGAAGCTGAGCTGTCGCTATCACGGTGTGGAGGTGTCGGGGGAGGGAGTAGTCACTGCAGTGCCTGCCTACCCTCAGTGTGCGTATGTCGGCAAGAAGATGGTTCGCTCCTATCCGGTGGTCGAACATTTCCAGGGGCTCTGGGCGTGGTTCGGCGAGGACGAGGATACCGAGCCTTTGCCCCTTGTTTTTCCCCGTGAATACGAGTCGGCTGACTGGACCGGATTCCCCATCTCCATGACCTGGCAGACGAACTACCAGTACATGTGGGACAACGTGCTCGACATCATGCATCCGGAGTATCTGCACAAGGACACCCAGTATTTCGAGAGCGGGGTTGCCAATCAGGTGCTAGTCACGCCGACGGATACCGGCTTCACGGTACGCAGGGAGATCAGCAAGGGCGACAACGTCGAACTGATGGAATTTATCGATACCGGTGCGTTCTGGTTCCGGATCGGCTACAACGCGCCGCCGGAATGCGGGCCTGGCGGAAACTGGCGCGTCTTTCCGCTGGCTACACCGATCGACGAGCATACCTGCCAGATCACCATTTGGCGAATGCGCAATGTCGCCGGTTGGGAAGCGGACCTGTTTCGCTTCATGTTCAACACGAAGTTGGAGCATTTCAACTGGGAAATTGTCCAGGAAGACAAGGACATACTGGAAGGAATGCCCCCGTGGCCGATGCAGGAGAAGCTGTACCAGCACGATGTTGGCCTGGCGAGGCTGCGTCGCCACGTGCGCGACGTGGTGCGCAAGCAACTGGAAAGCAGAGAGCGGATGCGTACCGGAGCGGAAGCATAGGTAAGCACATCGTAGGCAGCGCCAATCTTGGGGGGCACGGAGATGAACCAGCATCAGGACGTCCTTACGGACGACGAGAACGAACTTGCCTTGCGCGAGCGCCTGGCGCGCCAGCAGTTTTATATCTGCTTTACTGAGCGCACGGAGCGCGAAGGCGATCCGATGGCAAACCTCAGGCCAAAGATGGCGGAGCATCTGGCCTGGATCGCGGGACTGGAGCACAAGGGAATTGCGTTTGCTGCGGGACCGTTCCGTGACAAAAACGATCCCGCCTACTGGAATGGCGATGGGATGTTCATCCTGCGTGCCGAATCGCGCGAGCAAGCTGCCGAAATCGCCGATACGTGTCCGTTTCACAAGAGTGGACTTCGCACGTACCGCATCGTCCCCTGGTGGATGAACGAGGGCTGCGTCCAGCTGACGGTGCGCCTTACCGAGCGACGGATCGAGGTAGGCTAGCGCCAAACCCTTCAACGAGTTTCGTCAGTCGAAGAATCGTGGACCTGAACAGCAATGAACGAATCGAACAACTTGAACGGCAAGGTTGCAATGGTCACCGGTGGTAGCAGCGGCATCGGGGCAGCGACGGTGAAGATGCTCGCCCGAGCCGGCGCGAGCGTGGTAATCGGATATAACAACGGCGAAGACCGCGCGCGCCGGTTATGTGAGAGCTTGCCCGGTACCGGGCACGAGATCGCGAAGGTCGAGCTCGAAGACGTAACGACCACTCGGGCACTCGCGCATGAATTGCAGAACAAATACGGAAAGGTCGATGTGCTCGTCAACTCCGCCGGCTTTACTCAACCCATTGCGCATTCCAATCTCGACGCGCTTGACGAGACGCTGTTTGATTCGATGCTGGTCACGAATGCTCGCGGGCCTTACTCGGTCATTCGTGCGCTACTGCCCTTGTTGCGCGCGTCGGGCGATGCCGTTGTCGTGAATGTATCGTCGATATCGGCCTTTACTGGATCTGGTAGCAACATCGCATATTGCGCGGCAAAGGCAGCTGTCGACACGATGACCATGTCGCTTGCGCGAGTGCTAGGTCCGGAAGTGCGAGTGCTATGCGTCTCGCCCGCTGCCGTCGCCACAGACTTCCTTCCAGGCAGAGACCGCGAAGCGTTAAATACGTTTGTGGCGTCGACGCCTTTAAAGCGGGTCGTTGAACCGGAAGACGTCGCGAAGGCGATCATGGCATGTGTGACCCATCTGACCGTCGCGACGGGAGTGCGCATTGTGGTCGATGGCGGACGACATTTGTGAATGCAATGGCGCTTGTCGAGCACGAGTGAATCGTCATCGCGAAGAGAACGCAGCCTGAAGCCAGCTTTTGCACGTGATCGACGAGATTACATACGCAGCAACGCAGTCCAGAAGGCATTGAGTCACGCTTTCCAATGCTCGCATCAGCCTTCGCTCGTTTTCGGCGGGATTGGCGCACCAAGTCTTTCGGAAAGCTCGGCTGCCGCAGCTTTAAGCGCGGTCTGAATTGTTCTCTGCAACTGGGGACTGCATTTGCCAATAGTCAGAACCGTCATCGCCGCGGCCAGGGTACCGGGATAGCGAAAAACCGGCGCAGTCGTCCCCGAAATGCCCTCGACAATCCCGCCGACTAACGTAGCGACACCGTCGCGGCGAATTTTAGCAAGCAACTTGGCGAGATCGGTTTCTGACCGCACTCCTATGCGTCGCAGTGCATCGCTATTATCTTGCAATTCGCGTGCAATATGAATTCTCGTGAGTGCAGGCGGAAGCCATGCAGCGAAGATCTGGCCTTGCGCGGATGTTAATAGCGGTAATCGCGCGCCGATCCTTACCTTGATCGAGAACGCGCGTGAGTGTTCTTCTACCCTGATCATGGCGGGCGCACCTTCGTCCCAGACGGAAAGGACCACATTCTCTTCCAGCTCATCCCGCAGAGCTTCCATCACGCTAGCGGCTTCCAGCACCGTATCTTGTCGGCGAAGTGCCGCCAGCCCGAGCGCTCGAGCAAGTGGGCCCGGGTCAAAAAGTCCGCTGGCGGCATCCCGCTCGATAATGCCTGCCCGAACGAAACTAGTCAGGTAGCGATGCGCCTTGCTCGCCGGCATCCCGGTCGCGGATGCGAGGGCCGTCAACGAAAGTCCAGCATCGGCATGTGCGAGTACTGCCAGCAGCGATGCACCGACTTCTATCGATTGCACGCCGCCGCGAGCATTGCCGTCTGAAAGCTCCGCCAGTTGCTCGTCGTGCGATGGATCGCTTTGGTTAGCCAGTGTTCTCATTTTGGTCATGTGCCACCCATTGCGCCGCGCGCGTATCGTGAAGCAGGGGCGCACTGCGTGCCTGCCCGGCGCTGTAGAAGGGGAAATCGGATCCTGCGTTCAGTCATGACGGTCAGACGACATGCGGTTGACAGGCCCCGTCATCATAGCGAAAAGGAATTCCGCAATACGTAAAAGCCATAAATTTGACATGGTTACCGGTTTTCGTAATGCAGGTAAGGAATGGCCGGGTCTCCAAGCTCGTCTGCAGAAGGAAGCGAGACCTTTCGCATTAACCATAGGAACTGGATGGATTTACGAATTGAGGAAGTCGTTTACGATAGGATGAAGTCGCTCTGGGTGTCCCGCTCCGTACCGTTCATCAAGGAGATGCCATGACAAAGCCACAGGGAGTCCAGTTGCAGGAGTTCACCTATCGCACGATCAATCTCACGCCACCGGCATACGAACGCGAGCTGGCCGAAGCGTTGTTCGGCATCTTGGCCAGCCCGCACCGCGTTAACCGGCTTCATCAGTCGAAGAATCGGAAACCTGAAAAGCAATGAACGAATCGATCAACTTGAACGGCGAGGTTGCAATGGTCGCCGGCGGCAGCAGTGTTTCCAGCCTCCGTGTTCGCGTGGCCCGAAAGATCTTCGAGGCCGTAGACATTTGTACCTTCGAGTTAGTCAGCGCTGGCGGCGATTCTCTACCGGCATTCTCGGCGGGCTCGCACCTGGACGTGTACCTTCCCGGTGGGCTGACACGTCAGTACTCCCTGTGCAACGATCCGGCCGAAAGCCATCGCTACCTGATCGGTGTGCTAAATGATCCGGTCTCGCGCGGTGGCTCGAAGACCATGCACGAGCGGGTCAAAGAGGGCGACCTTCTTAATGTCGGTATTCCAAAGAACCATTTCGCGTTGGCGCACGAGGCGGGCAAGAGTCTCCTGCTCGCGGGTGGGATTGGTGTCACGCCAATATTGTGCATGGCCGAACGTCTGGCGGCGTTAGGAAAGGAATTCGAAATGCATTATTGCACGCGCTCGAAGGGGCGTACGGCATTCTTCGAGCGCATCAGACGCTCTGCGTTCGCCAGCAAAGTGCTATTTCACTTCGACGACGGGGAGCCACGGCAGAAGCTGGATATCGCGGCGGTGCTGCAAGCGCAGCAGGCGGGCACGCACTTGTACGTCTGTGGACCCAAGGGGTTCATCGACGCGGTGCTGTCGACGGCGCGTGCGTACAGATGGTGCGAGGCGCAGATCCACTTCGAGTTTTTCGGCTCTGACATGATCAAGCGCGACGCGGATGGCAGCTTCGAGGTGAAGCTTGCGAGTTCAGGCAGGATCATAGTGGTGCCAAAGGACAAGACGGTGGTTGAGGCGCTCTCGGAGGCTGGCGTGAAGATCCAGACTTCATGCGAGCAGGGCGTATGTGGCGCATGCCTGACGCGAGTTCTGGAAGGCGAGCCCGAACACCGGGACGTGTATTTCACGCCCGAGGAGCGTTCGGCCAACAACCAGTTCCTGCCCTGCTGCTCGCGCGCAAAGTCAGCACGCCTCGTGCTCGACTTGTAATTCAACGCAGGTCAATGCATCGACGTTTTGGCGCGGTGACGAATGCGAAGGACTGAGGCTTGCCTTGACGAGGGTGGGAATGTTTATTGGACGTGTTCAGCGATACTGGAAACGCGTTTCGCCGGTCTTGGCCAGCCAGGGTCGTTCAGCGTGCAGAAACTTGGATTCGCAACGCCCTCCGATGTTGCCGGGGCAATATCGAGGTTGCTTTCCTCTCATGGGTCCATTCTGGAGATAGACGGTGGGATGACGGCAGGATATCTGACGTCAAAGCATGGTGAAGATTAGCCACTCAGAACCACATTGCGAAATGCCAGTTCCATTGTGCTCGCGAAAGAAATTGTCGCGGCAGCGTAGTGGGCCTTCGCGAACAGCTGCTGACAGCTGACATCCAGAACGCAGAGCGATAGCTCGCGATATCTTTATCCAGATCCATCATTCTGCCGCTTGATTTCGCAAATTGGCGTTAAACGGAATACGTTGAACGGTCATGCCAATTATCGCCTAGTCGTACAGGTTAGCGAACTTTAACATTCACTCAGACTAGTCAACCATAGGAGACCTGAAGTGAATGATGCAAGCAAGCGTGTGCCGCTGCGGCGCGTGGTGACGGGATTCGACGAGGCGGGCAAGTCGGTGGTAGCTCAGGACGGCGGATGCGATTTCGTCCTGGACAAGTCGCCGGCCTGGATCGTGACCGATCTGTGGATGACCTCCGATGACGCCGCCGCCGATGCCGCGAAGAAAGAAGCCTGTACGAACGATATCAGTCTGATGCCTCCGTCCAGGGGTAGCGTGTTCCGCGTCGTCCAGTTTGCTCCGGACAAGGACTATATGGGCAAATGGGATGCGGACGCGGCGTTCGCCAGCGTGGGCCACCACACGAACGACGCGCAGAACCGGCCGAGCGATGAGGAAGCAGGCAAGATCGCCCGGCCGAAAGGAATGCACCAGACCGACACGGTGGATTACGCGATTGTGATGTCGGGTGAGATCTGGCTCGTAATGGACGAGGGAGAAACCCTTCTGAAAGCCGGCGACATCCTGATCCAGCGCGCCACCAATCACGGCTGGAGCAATCGCAGCGATAGCCCCGCACTCGTCGCATTCGCGCTGCTTGATCAATCGAAAAAGTAATCTCCGCGAGAATCAGTCTCATGATAGTGAGCGAGGAAAAGGGGCATGCGCATGACGGCTTCGGATCAAGTATCAGAAATGACGTCTCTCTGTACGATCCCGCTCACCTGCAGCGAAAAGACCTGGCTCGACGACGATTTCGGCCACCTGGTCTTCCGTGTTCATTCCGCCGTTACCCACTCGATCTCGCATCGTTTGCTTCCGGAACTGAACGTGACGGCCGCGCAAGGACGTCTGCTGTACCTCGTGAGCCGGCGCGGGCTGTGGCACGCCACGCAGATTTCGCGCGAGTGTGGCGTTGACCTCACCGCGGTCACGCGCCTGATCGATCGGCTTGTCAGGGGCGGCTTGCTCGTGCGCGCCCAGAGTCCTGTGGATCGACGGGTGAACTGCCTCGTGCTAACGGAGCGGGGACAAAGCGTCGCCGATCGGATCCCCGCAATACTCGCTGATGTACACCGTACATTACTGGCCGGGTTTAGTGCCGATGAGGTCACGTCGTTCAAGCAGATGCTGCTCCGTATGCAATGAGACGACATTTTAGAGGTGACCCTCACCCCGATTCCCCATTCTCAATCGATTGGCGATTGCGGCTGTGAGCGGCGGTCGATCTGTGGATGACCTCTGATGACCCCGCCGCCGACAGTAGCCTGGCTATTAATTTGTGAGGTATCGCAGCATGTACAAGTACAGCTATCAACGTCGTTTGCACTGGAGCGAATGTGATCCGGTCGGAATCATTTTCTTCCCGCACTACGCCCGGTGGGTTGCGGATGGGTTGCACGAAATGTTTTTGGGGCTTGGCGTCGACCCGACCGGTATTTACGACGGGAATATTAGAAGAGGGCTACCGATCGTTTCGCTATCGATCAAATTTCATGCAGCGCCGGCTCTACACGAGGAAGTCGACCACCGGATCCTGGTTCAGAAGGTTGGGACCAAGTCGCTTTCGTTTCGCCACGAGTTTCGGCGTGGCGACGCTTTGCTAGCCGAGGCCGAGGACGTGAGGGTGTGGACGACGCACGTCGTGGGGCAGCCTGACAGTCTGAAAGCGGTGCCCATACCATCTGAAATCAAGGCGCTGCTTGAAGACGTTGGCGTGTCTGCCCAGACGGCAGATGGGCGAGCTTGAGTGGATTGTAGGGGTGAGTGCGCGGAGTAATAAGGTCGTGATTGAACGCTATTCACGACGTCGTTTCTGACCCAGCGGGGGACGGTGCGCTACATCCGGCAGCAATAGGATTGTGGTGTCAGGCGATTTGAGGGAGAGGCCGATGGCTAGTGGAGATGAATCGTTGCGCTCAATGATTGCACGCTGGTTTGTACGGGATCCGGAAAAACCGATTCGAGCCACAAAATTCAGAAACAGGCGCTCCACCCACGAATGTTATGTACGTATCGAGGCGTTCTGGGCGGGAGGGCAAATTGCGATTTTTTTTCGTCATCAAGACGGAAGTTGGCATGTAAATCCGCCTACTTGAGAACGAGCCGCTACGTGCATTCCGGATACCGGCGCGACTCTTTGACTCACGATTTTCGTACGTGATCGAAGATTCTTGGTCTTCTAACGTCGCTCAGCTAAAAATCGATGAATTACCGTCCATTAGTCCATCGCCAGCGAATGATGGTTATGGAAAGTAATTAGGCATCTTAACGGACACGTCTTTAGATGCAGATTTATGGCTTGACATTACTAATGAGTGGTCCACGGAGAGAAATATGAGCAAACAGAAAGTTATCGTTACGGTTGCGCCCACGGGCGGGATGGCAGGCAAAAAGCAGAATCAAAATCTTCCTACCCAGCCGCGTGAAATTGCCGAGGACGTATATCGTTGCTACAACGCTGGCGCGAGCGTTGTGGCGTTGCATGCGCGCCGGGCGGACGATGAGGCGACTTGCGATCCGGCCGTGTACGCGGAGATGAACGCGTTGATTCGAGCAAGATGTGACATCGTATTGAATAACTCGACCGGTGGTGGAATCAACGGAGACATGCTCCGCCAGCTCAACAACGGGTTGTTGGAACTCAACTTCGACGAGCGCGTGAAGGGCGTTGAAGGGGCGGGTGCGGAGATGTGCACGCTCGACGCACAGACAGTCTGTGCGAGCTTTGGCGGCACGGAGATTCTGTGCGCGACGACGCCAAACCGTATACGGCACCTCGCAAAACTGATGAAAGCTCGGAATATTAAGCCGGAGTGGGAGGTTTTCAGCCTCGAAGATATCGTGCAGGATGTCAATCGCGCCATAGCGGAAGGTTTAGACGAGCCGCCGTACTTTGTGAACATCGTTCTTGGCGTCAATGCGTTCCAGGGCGCGCTCCCCTACACGCCGAAGATTCTCCAGTTTATGGTTGATCACCTTCCGAAGGATTGTGTGTTCAACGTCAGCGCGATCGGTGCGGCGCAACTGCCTGCAACCACGCAGTCAATTCTTCTCGGAGGTCATGTGCGGGTCGGGCTCGAGGACAATCTACTCTACAGCCCGGGGGTGCCTGCAAGCAACGTGATGCTGGTCGAGCGGATGGTTCGCATCGTCCGCGAATTGGGTTATGAGCCGGCCACTCCTGAGGAGGCTCGTCAGATCATGGGCCTGCGTCCGTTGCATTGACAACATCGGATTTCAACTTTCGTGTTATCAACGTGATCTGGAGACCCTTGAGATTGGAGGCTGAATGTTTGGCGAATCCTACTTTCGACCCGGCAAGATCCGGTCTGACCTGCGCGCGATTTTAGTCCGGACCGCAGTCAGAGTCCGAGGTTAAAGACTGCTGGGTAGCTTCATGAGCCCGGGCGAACTGCTCGGGCGTCAGGTCGCCGAGCGAGTTGTGGGGCCGCCCGGTGTCGTACAACTGATTGCAGGTTTTTTCGATACCTGAACACGCCGTCACCAGTTCGTCTGTCGGCGTGCCGTTGCTCCATCCGCGGCGCATTGCGCGCTCGCCGGTGGAGTTGTCATGGCTGCAGGGATCAACACGGGATTCGTCACGCGAGTGGTCGGCCGGCTGGAAAGACAAGGGCACGTATACCCGGCTCGCGACAGCTCGGATTGGTGGCTGACTCACCGACAATTAAAGCTGGTCGTAGAACTAACGTATAGAAAACAGGACCGCGCCATGAGGCACTACACGATCGAAGGTTTCTCTTTGACGCAAAGCGTCGCGGTCATGCTGGCCAGGGCGCGCTACCTGATCATTGCGGAAATGGATGCGGCCCTCAAGGATCTCGACATCACGACACCACAGATGGGCATTCTCTTCGCGATGCAGCGCGGCTTGGCCTCCACGCCGTTCGAGATCTCGAAGGTGCTGTCCGTTGACACGGGTTTAATGACGCGGATGCTGGACAAGCTGGAAGCGAAGGGGTTGCTGGAACGCTCGCGAAGGATGGACGATCGGCGGATGGTCGACCTGGTGCTGACGAAGAAGGGCGGGGAAGTCACCGCCGAGATCCCGATGATCGCGCCGGAAGTGCTGAATGCACGTTTGAAGAAATTCACCACGACGGAGTTTGAAGAACTTGGCCGCCTGCTGCAGAAGTTCATGGAAGAGTGAGCGCGACAGCGCTTTTTCCAGTATCTATCATTAACCTGATGAGTCATTCAATGAGATTCGACTTCCCTCGTGCGGCGGTCGCATCGTCATCGATCCGCACAGTTGGGGCGGGTAGCGCGACCGGCACGAACTCTGCCGATCGCGCGCCCTGCTTTCAGGCACACCATCGTCACCGACGGCTTCTTGCTTTCCACGATCCAGCGCGACGCGAACACGGACGGCGTCATGTGTAACGCGCGAAGTACCGCTTTTAAACCGTTTCTGGTCTAAAGCGCTGGCGTCACAGCGAGTCAGAAAGTGTGCCGTATGCCGAAATTGGCTCCAAATGCCGTTGCATTGCGTACTTCGCGCATGATCGAAGACTCCGTCACCGAGAGGCCGGTATTCATTTTGCCGTGGTTACTCACCATGCCGGCTTGCGCATAAAGGGCCGTTCGTACGGAGAGCAGATAAGTTGCACCCACACCGGCGAGCAGTGAGTGATTTGGTTCGTGGTTGCGGTCAATAGAAAACCACGCTCCCGCGTTGACACTAACACTCGGCGTGACAACATAATCTGCGCCGGCACCGTAAACGTACTCGTTCAATGATCCGGCCACGTTGTAGTTCACAATGGACGCCTTCAGCCTGAACCCATTGAACCGGTATGCAACACCGAGCGTGCGCCCGTCGAACTGCACGGTTGTGGGAACCGGCGTGCTGGCTCCGCCAGCGTTGCCATGATACATGGCAGCGTTGACCATCACTGTGCCAGTGTCGTAGTTCGCGCTGGCCGACCATTGCTGACCGGCCTGAAAGTTTCCAGCCACCCCTCCTGGGGCGAACATAGCGCTCGCGTTGAAACCCGCGACCTTCGGACTTATGTACGTGATTGCATTCGAATTCATACCGCCCGTGAATGCGACGTTGTCGCCATAGATGACGAGACCACTCGCGAATGAGGAAAAGCTACGCGGATCAGAGTCGAACATGGTAAGAAAGAATGGAGAGGCTTGCAACCCGAATCGTATCTCACCGAGCCCTCCATTGATGCCGACCCAAGCCCTACGCCCCCAGAAATTCCCGTTAGAAGATGCGAATCCGCCATTCGCCGTGCTAATTCCACTTTCAAGGTCGAAATTTGTTGAGAGCCCCCCGCCCAGGTCTTCACGTCCCCGGAGCCCAAACGTCGATAGACCGAGTCCAGCATTGTTGAAGGCAAACGAATTTCCGGCATTCCCTCCCGACGCGGTTGCAACCTTGCTTGCATACTGAAGACCTGAATCGACAATTCCATACAGGGTCACGGCGCTTTGAGCTCTTGCTGACACAATCCACATCAATAAAACGAATCCTGATGCCAATCTTTTGTGATTAACAGATGATTTTTTCATTACGTCTCCAATCCTGTTTTTTATTAGATGAGTAACTACGTTTAATTGCGATTGCTAAACGAACTCCGTATGCCAGCAAAATTCTGCCTTCAATGACCCTGCGAATATACCTACTCCGAAAACGATCAGAGTACTTGCACCGCAGACCAAGCCTATAAACGATGCGAATACGATTCGGTAACTCATCAATCGCATGTCGTTTCCAGGAACTCTGAGAAATGTGCGCTCCTACTGCTTCATTTCGTATCCTTGACGCTTGTTCTGTCGGTAGGTGGCGCTGTTCTTTCTATTGATTCCGGTCGAGAAGACTCTGAACGGATTGCGCCCATTCCGTTTTGGTGGAATTGGGCGCATCAACCTGGATCAATTCGTGGTTTGCATGAGATTGATATCCACGCTCATTTCAATTGCAGTCTCAAGCGCACGATGGGCGTAGCACGTGTTCGCGGCGACTTTTGGCAACGGTGTAGCCGCCGCGACGTCGATGTCTCCGTTAAGAAAGACGTGTGTATCGAAGGGAGACGCGCTGGCCTTCAAGGAGCCGCCCGTGTCGTCTACTGAAAAGGACGACGACTGAACGAGAACTGTCGGCCCGACAGAGAGACGGCGAAAATCAATATAGCGACAGAACTGCGTGTGGTAGCAAAACGCCGTACCGATAGAGAAATAGGCGCGCGGCGAAGGCGCCATCTTCCCCGAGCCATCGCTAACAAGGGACCAACGACTGTTGGCTCCTGTTTTGGGAAAATTCACGGTTGTATGAACGAGGCCGGTACCCATATCAAGTTCGCCTTCTGCCTGCACATACCAACTCACCGAGCTCGCACTGTCGTCTTCCAGCACAAATCCCTTTTCCCCCGTCCCAGGACGGCGCGTGACGATAGTTGGCCACACCGACTCGTTCGTTGGTTCAAACGTACCCGAATGGATCGTTAGCGGGTCCGTTTGAGAATTTTTGCTGTCCAGCAAACCCGAATGCGGCGTTCGCTGATTGTTCAAATAGAGAGCAAAAGTTCCCTCGCGCGCAGTGATCATTGCATTCATTACTGGTGACGCTAACAATGCTTGCTTCACGAGATTAGAGGCGGTGTTCCTATCACAGTCGATATCCATTTCGACTTGGCACGACAAGTTGAAAACCAGGCCGACCGCTTCACCCTTGGCCAACGATCCCTTTGACGCAAACCCTTGCTGAACGACCACAGAAAGCTTTCGCAATTCCAGACCCTGCGCTCGCGCCAACGACGCTATCGTGAGGACAACGTCGCCATGGATTCCAGCGCCCCAATGGCTGAGCGGTGCCGGAGCCAGGTCGGTGCCCCGAAGGTAGCTACCTTCGTCCGCGGCGAGTCGCCACGTGCGTCCAGTCGATGCTTCGCGAACCAGACCTTCCTTTTGGAAATGATTGATTCCGAAAATCTCGCACCGATACTCTTCGGCACCCGGATGACCGTAGGAGAGGCTTTGTGAAGCCGAACGTTCTGCAAACGGGAACGCCGTCGGAAATGAACTGGCTTCCAGCGGCACCGTGACAAACGGCTTCTTATCAGTAGTGTTCATATCAAGTTCCTTTTATTTACGGTTGATGCGACTTTAGAGGCGATGCCGCAGGTCAGCGGCTTCGCTGTTGGTGATTGTGTGAGTGTCCTGCTTGTCGCATAGATAGCTCACGTAGGTGTCCGTAGGATAAGTCTGCGCAAGATCGAAGTACTCAGAAAAGACTGCATATTTGAGTGCTGCTTATGCGATGTTGAGGAAATCGCCAACCGCAACCACTATTTCGGCGAGCTTCTCCACTTGTGGGATGCGGCCACAGTTGTCGATGACAACCGCTCTTGCATCGCCGCATTTGACGAGTTGGCACGTCCGACAACCCATGACAGCCCAACCGGGCCCGCCAGAGGGTCGAACCTTGCGCGGCTCGCCCCTACTTAGCAGACAATGCGGCCGTTGGCATGAACTGCCCGGCCACGAGTCGGCAGGTTCCCTCGCTCACTATCATGAGACTGATTCTCGCGGAGATTACTTTTTCGATTGATCAAGCAGCGCGAATGCGACGAGTGCGGGGCTATCGCTGCGATTGCTCCAGCCGTGATTGGTGGCGCGCTGGATCAGGATGTCGCCGGCTTTCAGAAGGGTTTCTCCCTCGTCCATTACGAGCCAGATCTCACCCGACATCACAATCGCGTAATCCACCGTGTCGGTCTGGTGCATTCCTTTCGGCCGGGCGATCTTGCCTGCTTCCTCATCGCTCGGCCGGTTCTGCGCGTCGTTCGTGTGGTGGCCCACGCTGGCGAACGCCGCGTCCGCATCCCATTTGCCCATATAGTCCTTGTCCGGAGCAAACTGGACGACGCGGAACACGCTACCCCCGGACGGAGGCATCAGACTGATATCGTTCGTACAGGCTTCTTTCTTCGAAGCATCGGCGGCGGCGTCATCGGAGGTCATCCACAGATCGCTCACGATCCAGGCCGGCGACTTGTCCAGGACGAAATCGCATCCGCCGTCCTGAGCTACCACCGACTTGCCCGCCTCGTCGAATCCCGTCACCACGCGCCGCAGCGGCACACGCTTGCTTGCATCATTCACTTCAGGTCTCCTATGGTTGACTAGTCTGAGTGAATGTTAAAGTTCGCTAACCTGTACGACTAGGCGATAATTGGCATGACCGTTCAACGTATTCCGTTTAAGACCCATTTGCGAAATCAAGGGAGAGAACGATGGATCTGGAAAAAGTCGAGTGTTTCCTTCAGGTTGCTGAATATGGCAGCATAAACCGTGCTGCACTCGAACTGGACATGACTCAGCCTGCGCTTTCGCGGCGCATCGCCGCCTTGGAACACGAACTGGGTGTACGGTTGCTGACTCGTGATGCGCACGGTGTGAAGTTGACGGATGCAGGAGAAAAACTTGTACGGGGTGCACCGCCGATCTTGAGGCGGGCCCAGCTCTTGCGCAGTGAAATCGGGCATCAGCCACAGGCTCAGGTGGCTATCGGTCTGCCATTGTCCATGCACAAGCTAATTACGGTGCCGTTCACCGTGGAGACCATCGCACAGCAGCCGACCGTTAAGCTACAGGTCTTCGAAGCCTTTAACCATCATCTTCGCGAATGGACGGAGCAGGGGCTCGTCGACGCGTCGATCATGCATTTTTCCGAAAGGCCGCTGCCTAAAACGGTGCAAACGCCCCTGGTACGGGAACAGCTTCTTCTGGTCGCCCCCGCCGATCACGGTCTTCAGCCGGATACGCCGATTACAGCTGATCGGATCGGCTCGATCCCGCTCGCTCTCCCGGGGCGCCCGAACATTATACGAAACAGCGTGGTCGGATATCTTAAGCGCCACGGCCAGACTTTTATCCGTGCCGCGGAAGTCGAGACGCTCGGACTGTGCCTTGCGCTTGTAAAAAACAGGCTGGGATATACAGTCGTACCCTACTGTGCCCTCCATGAATGCCCAGATTTGGACATGCTGTCCTTTGCTCCGATCAAGGGGCTATTCATTACGTGGTCGATCTTCCGCAGCGAAGAACGCCGGCATAGCGTGGGCTTGCAGCAAGTGACCAAGGCGCTGGAGGAGAGGGTGCTGCACGAGGTGCGCAGTCAGCGCTGGCGCTTTGCCTCGTCGATGAGTGAAGCGGGAAACAGTTTCGCCGCAATGGAAGTTGTGGATTAGTCTGGAGCGTGTTCACACTGCCTTCGTCCATCGACGAAGGGCGCGAAATTGATGAAGGCGATGAACATTAGTTAACTCCGCCGCAAGGTGCTTACAAGCGCTATCCCTGCGCGGATGCGGGTAAACCTGACCACGCCCTTCGGCTTACCCGTTGCCAGTTCTCAATTCGGTCAGCTCGACACTGTAACCGATTCGCCCTCGCCATTTGCACCAAAACCCATAGCATCTTGGTATGCAATGAACGGGTAACGACCATCTCGATATTTATATTGAGAATCGATATCCGTGTCCTTACCATGTGTTCACAAGCCAGCCGCTCCTAACGGCAGACTCGCAGTAGGGCGAAAATTTCATCATAAACAACTCGGTATTTATATGTCGGACGCCTATCAAATTAATGCACGCGATGCGCTTCCAGAGGTGAATGCAGTACGGCCGGAAAAAATTGACTTGTTTTGGGAAGACTTTCAGCCAGGGCACTCCTTTGCATGCGGTCAGCGCAAAGTCACAAAGGAAGAGATCGTCGGCTTTGCCAACCAGTACGACCCTCAGCCGTTTCATCTGGACGAGGCTTTCTGTGCCGGGACTATCTATGGCGGGCTGATCGCCAGTGGAGGTCATGTATGGGCGATCTGCATGGGCTTGGTGGTGCGGTCTGTATTCAACCGCTCGGCAAACATGGGTTCCCCGGGTTTGGACTATTTGCGGTGGCATCGGCCATTGCGACCGGGGGACCTGGTCCGCGCTGTGGTTACTGTCGTAAGCGCAGAACCATCGTCCCGGCCGCTCACCGGTAAGCTGAAGCTCAGTTTCGAGCTACGGAATCATCGTGAAGAAGTGCTGATGAGCGCATTGGTTAACGTATTGATGGGTCGGAAAACCAACGTCTAGAAGCTTAATATTTTCACCAAAGAGATCAACATGGAACGCAAAGTAATAGTGACGGTTGCACCAACCAGTAATTTTCAGGGAAAGGAGGCTAATCCGGCGTTGCCGATCCAACCTGACGAAGTAGCGCAGTCAGTATATGAAGCCTATAACGCGGGGGCATCGCTGGCGCATATGCATGCACGCGATATCAATGGTATCCAAACCAACGACCCCGAAGTCTTCAAGGACATCAATCAGCGGGTCCGCGATAAGTGCAGCATCATCATCCAGAACAGCATCGCGCCGGCGCTGGGCCCGAACCCGAACAGCGCGGACGATGGACTGGCTGTACTCGACGCGCTGCCCGAAATGGCATCTTTGGATATGGGTATATCCGTTATTTCCGCGCACGGTAAAGACATCATTATCGAATGGACGCGCAACTTTCTGCGCAAGGCCGCAAGGATGATGGACGAGCGTAATATCAAGCCGGAGCTGGAGATCTTCAACGATTCCCAACTCGACGACGCGATCATGCTGATTAACGAAGGCGTGTTGAAGCCGCCCTTTTCATTCAGCTTTGTTATGGGAATGAATCGGGTTAACCAGGGCGCTGTCGCGTACAGTCCTCAACGCATCGCGAATTATGTTGCGATGCTTCCCTCAAACACTCGGTTCTCAACGCTGGGGATTGGCCCCAACCAACTTCCTGCCGCCTTAACGTCGGTGCTCATGGGGGGGAATGCTCGCGTTGGTTTCGAGGACAACATCTACTACAGCAAAGGGGTGCTTGCCACCAGCAACGCGCAACTCGTTGAACGTCTGGTGCGTTGCATCCGTGACCTGGGTCTCGAAGTCGCGTCGCCGGCCGAGGCGAGGCTAATGCTTGGCATACCTGCATTGAACGATCGTTAGTAGATCCGCGCACCTCGTGCACGGGTCCACCATTAAAAGAAGCAAGGTCACGCAACTCGTGAAAAACCAATTTAGCCAGATGAGGCGGATCATTGCCGGGCATGACAACGACGGGAAATTCCCGGTGGCATCGCGCACTGAATTGGTCATTGCGCGATATGGTGGTCACTCAAATGATTAGCAATAAAAATTAAAAAGCGAAGAGACGCCTGCTTTCTCCCTATGGGGGGCTGATGGTGATCGGACTCGCCGTCTGTTCGAGAACCGCAAGGATGTCAAGCCGGAGTCGCGGGTTGACGCCGAAGCGCTGTTGCCTACGCTCACATATGGAAATCAAGGAGAGTTTCATGCGGGAAATCGAGTTGCACGCACTTGCCGATGACGCCAAGCTGAATCGCCTGCACTATGTCGTTTTGTTTTGGTGCGCGCTAGTCATTGTATTCGATGGCTACGATCTGGCAATTGCCGGTATTGCGTTGCCGTCAATCATGAAAGCAATGGCCGTCAATCCGGCCACGGTCGGCTTCATGGTGAGTTCCGCTTTCTTCGGGATAATGTTCGGCAACATCGTCGTCGGAACTGTCGCCGATCGGATTGGACGTCGATGGGCGACTGCGCTCAGCCTGACGATGTTCAGTGTCTTTACCGCGGTAGCCGGGATCGCTGCGAGTCCGATGGCATTTTGTATCGCCCGGTTCTTCGCGGGCGTCGGCATCGGCGGCGTGATGCCGAACGTCATCGCGCAGATGACGGAGTATTCGCCCCGGCGCGTGCGCAGCATGATGGTCACCTTGGCGTTTGTTGGCTACTCGGTCGGCGGCATGCTGGCAGCCGCGTTGGGGAAAGGGATGATCGAGCGCTATGGCTGGCCTTCGGTGTTCATTGCCGCGGGCGTGCCGGTGCTCATCGTGCCGCTCCTGCTGGCATGGATGCCGGAGTCGATGGCGCACCTGATCAAGTGCGGCAATACGAAGAAACTGGCGCGCATCGCGCATTACCTCGACCCAGACTACCAGCCGCGCGACGGCGATCGGTTCGTCATGCGGAGCGAAGACAAGGCTGCCAACGCGCCTATCCGGCATCTTTTCACCGAAGGCCGGGGACTCAGCACGATCATGTTCTGGATCGCCAATTTCATGTGCCTCTTTATGGCTTATGCCCTCAGTTCGTGGTTGACGAAACTGATGGCGAGCGCTGGCTATAGCCTGGGATCCGCGATGACGTTCGTGTTCGTCCTGAACTTCGGCGCAATAATCGGCGCGGTCTGCGGTGGGTGGCTTGCGGACAAATTTCACATCAAGACTGTGCTCGTGTTCATGTATCTGCTCGCGGCCGTATCGATCTCACTGCTGGGCTACAAAGTGCCGACCGGCTTGCTGTTCGTGCTGGTCGGTCTCGCCGGCGCCTCAACGATTGGCACGCAAATCGTCAATTTCGCTTACGCAGGCCAGTTCTATCCGATGGCTGTGCGTTCAACCGGTATTGGCTGGGCCCTGGGCGTCGGTCGCAGCGGGGCCATTCTTGCGCCGATCCTGATCGGCGTGCTTGTGGGGATGGACCTGCCTTTGAAGCAAAACTTCATGACGATCGGTCTGCCCGCACTAGCCGCAGCGATCGCGGTCGGGTTGATCGATCACCGGCGATCGGCCTCGCACCACACCGAGCATCTGAGTTCGGGAAGCCACCAGCGGGCTACGCAGGGATAGCCGCCTCGCGCCCGCCGGATGCGGCGGGCGTTTCCACTGTGCCCTGAATGGGTCTCTTGCCATGCGTGGGAAGTTTGCACACCGACGGGGGGCGCCTCATGCGAAAGCAGGCGCGGCCATTCAACTCACGTCCATGGCCTTCGACGAAAGCGGGCTCCCCGCTCTGCCAGTCGCGCAGCATGACCACCTGCTATCGAAGCGCACCATGGTGTACACGTCGGTCGGGTACATGTTCAACAGCAAGCTGGCTGCCAATCCGGTTGCAGTTGCCGGTACTGTCGGAGCTGGCATGGATCAGCTTGGCGCCATGGCCGGTCTGCAGCAGAAGTTCTGATGCTCCAGCCGGGATGCCGGGTCTGGCTGGAAGTGCCTAACAGATTCTGGAGAGAGGTGTGTTCCCGTTGTCCTCACTATTATCCTGGGGCCGCCAGATCAGTTCAGCACCTTGCCACATTCCGCTGTCAATTCGCATGGAAATCAGGCGCAGCATGCGCCGCCATGCGATAGCGACGGTGCCGGAATTCATTCGATTCCGGTTTATAGCGACAACCCACGTCAGAACCATGCCTCGTATGGGAGCCGCGCAAACTTGACTACGTAATGGGTGCTCGAACAAGGCGCAAAACGGCATGACACTATACCCCAGTCCGCGCACCACCAAATCCAGACATAGGGGCAGCGTCTCCGCTTCCGCGGCGTTGAGGTATCTGCGGTCAATGCGCCGCAGCTGGCTCTCGACCATCTGGCGGACGACGTTGGGCCGTCCTGGCATGACCATTCTTAAGTCAGCGATCTCGGATGCCGTCACGAACCGGTCAAGTTCAAGGCCCGACTTTGCGTTACCAACTAAATACAGCTGTTCGCGGAGTAGCGGAGCCTCCTCGTACAGGGGGGACGCTATAGGGGAAAACGCGACGACGCACAAATCCGGTAAGCCGTTCCGCATCGTCTCCCGCAGGACATTATTAATGCCCTCGTAAGCGCGAACCTTAATATCCGGATGCTCCATCACAATTTCCGCGATCAGGGGAGAAGTCACGCTTCTCTGCATTGAAAGGGGCATTGCGAAGTTCACGGTCCCGAGCGTCTTGGCACCTACCTCCTCTCGCAAAATCTCCGCCTGCAGCAAAAGAGTTCGAGCTTGTTCGGCCAGCTCGGCGCCGGCGTCCGAGAGCTTTACACCAGACGAATCTCTCAGAAACAGCTGAACGTTCAATTCGTGCTCCAAGGCACCCATGTGCCGGGAAAGCGCGGATTGAGAGAGGGCGAGATCCATCGCTGCCCGACTGATGCTGCCGAATTCGGCCACACGGAGAAAATACTCAAGCAGGCGCAATTCCATCGATGTGCTGTTCCGTTGACTGGCGACATATCAAGATACTGCCCGCGGGGCGCAGTTGGCTATTGGTAGAAGCGCTTGTGCCAAGCGGCCCCCAGGAGAGGTGGTCCGTTCGGATCGTCATGCACTCCAGGAATAGCTACTATTCCTCATCGCAGCCTTCTGCGAAAGCGGTAGTCCTGCCAGACTGACCCCTGCCGTATCTGACTCCCCATCGCCATGGCCACTTTTACCTTGTACGTACAGCACCGTCGACAAGGCCGGCAACACCATCGATTTCCTGCTGCGGGCCCATCGGGACATGGCTGCGGCGAAGCGTTACTTCGAAAAAATCGATCGCTCATAACGGCGAACCCGAGACGGTGACGATTGATGAAAGTGGCGCCAATCTGGCTAGCCTCGAGGCCATCAACGCCGAACGGGAAATACCCACCAGTATCCGGCAGACGAAGTGCCTAAACAACATCATCGAGCAGGACCACCGAGCGATCAAGCGGCGCACTCGCGCGATGCTCGGGTTCAAGAATTTTTCGTGGCGCCCGGATCCTCCTGTCTGGCATCGAAGTGACGCATATGATCAGGAAGGGGCAGATGAAGGACGATGGCGTTGCGCGAACCGCCGCCGAGCAGTTCTATTTGCTGGAGATATAAGCAGTACGATACATATCGGGACCGTCTCGTCCTCTCATTTTTATCGCGGCAAAACCTGCCGCGGTCTTCGACCTCACGTTCAACATTTCCTATTGGGATTGTCATGTCCGCAATGCTTTTCACACCCCTCGACGTCGGCGCAGTCCGCCTGCAAAACCGGATTGTCGTATCGCCAATGTGCCAGTACAGCGCCGTGGACGGCCGTGCCAACAACTGGCACCTCATGAACCTCATGCAGCTTGGAATTTCTGGGGCCGGCCTGATCATGCTCGAAGCAACGGCCATCGAGCCCCATGCCAGAATTACCTATGGTTGCCTGGGTCTTTATGACGATGCTTCAGAACAGGCACTTGGGCGCGTCATGGGGGCCGCGCGAGCAGTAGCTCCGGCGGGTACGCGTTGGGGGATTCAGCTTGGGCATGCCGGACGTAAGTCGTCCGCGCAGCGTCCGTGGGAAGGGCGTGGAGCGCTCGGACCAAACGAACAGCCGTGGACGACGGAAGGACCATCAGCCATTCCGTTTGTCGCGGGTTGGCATACGCCGCACGAGATGACGACACAGGACATCGTCAGGGTAAAAGCGAGCTTTGTCGCATCCGCGCTGCGCGTCGTCCGCCTGGGTTTCGACGTTGTGGAGATTCACGCGGCTCACGGTTATCTGCTGCATCAGTTTTTCTCGCCCCTTGCTAATCGGCGCCAGGACGAGTACGGCGGTAGTCTCGAGAATCGCATGCGCTTCGCGTTGGAGATCGCCGAAGCTGTGGGGGACGTACTGCCTCCGAATGTGGCACTCGGGTTTCGCGTTACCGGAACGGATTGGCTGCCCGGCGGGATCACCATCGACGAAGCGTCGGCGCTGTCGAGTGCGCTCAAACAACGTGGTGTGGCCTACGTATGCCTCTCATCGGGCGGCGTGGCGCCCGCCAACATTCCCGTCACCCCAGGATACCAGACTCACCTTGCCGCGGAGGTGAAAGCGCGTAGCGGCGCAGTGACTCGGGCGGTCGGCATGATCGTCGAGCCGCAACAGGCTGAAGCAATACTCGCCGAAGGGCAGGCGGATTTCGTGGCGCTGGGGCGTGCCTTCATCGACGACCCTCGCTGGGTGTGGCATGCAGCCGAGCAACTCGGTGCGGTCGACCAGATCCACTACCCCCCGCAGTACGAGCGTGGTGGCGCACCCAACTGGCAGGGCGCAGCGATTCTGCGCCCCCGCGAACACGCGGCGAGTGTCTGATCGAGGAGGATACGCCGCCTACCGCCCATGTCAGCGGATCAAGATATTCAGTGGGCTTGCATGGGCGCGGTCAAGCGCGCTGAGGGCGACGGGAGACCGGTTGGGCAACTGTGCCGGCAAGGCGTTCCTGTAGGAACGAGAGGAACGTTCGCATGGCGAGTGAGCTCTGGCGATGCTGCGGGTACACCGCACTCAGCTGGAGTGGCGGCGGAACAAACGATTCGAGAACAGGGATGAGCGCTCCCTCTTCAATAGCCGGGCCAACGATGAAGTACGGGAGCAGGGCAATCCCTGAATCGGCAACCGCGGCGTCCCTGACCAGCTCACCATTGTTTGCAATGAGCATCCCCTTTACTTCGAACATCTGACGGTTGCCATCGATTGCGAACTCCCATCCCGTGGTGCTCTCCTTTCCGTAGAGAAGGCACGTGTGGTGGACAAGCTCGCCAGGAGACGCGGGAATTCCGTATTCCTTTGCGTAGGCGGGGCTGCAGCACGCCGTCGTCCGCAGGTCTCCAAGGCGTGAGGCGATGAGCGTGGAATCTGCCAGCGGACCGATTCTCAATGCGAGGTCAAACCCTTCGCCGATAAGGTCGGAACGGCGATCGCTGAGGTCGACGTTGAGCTGCACACGGGGATGCAGCTTCATGAACTCGATAATCAGCGGCGACAGGTGGCGCATGCCAAAGGAAAGGGGCGCGCTGATGCGCAGGGCGCCGTGCAGCACACCATGTCGCTCGGAGATGGCCTCCTCGGCGTTCGAGACGGCCTCGATAATTCGCTGTGCGTGGTCATAGAATTCGCGCCCCCGTTCCGTGACTGTGAGCTTGCGAGTGTTTCGGACCAGAAGGCGAACGCCGAGCGTCTCTTCGAGTGCTGCCATGCGCCGGCTGACGTATTGCTTTGATTGCTGCAACTGGTCCGCTGCCGCGGTAAAGCTGCCTGCGTTAACCGTGGCAACGAATATTCGAACGTCCTCAAGTTGCATGGGTGTCAACCAATCTGTGACTCAGAGTAGTCGCTATGATACTTGAAGCAGCCTCGCATCGACGTAGGCTGCCGTACTTCTTCAGTGCTATCCAGAGGACGATGCAGTGAGCGGATTCGCCGCGGGCATTGGCGGCGGTCCATAAGCATCGGAACTTCACGCGCGTCGCAGAGGCGTTGGACGTTTCGAAGGCGTCGCTCAGCATCATGGGCTGGAAACCGGCGCGTCTGATGGCAACAGAACGCACGCAGGCGTCCCACGCGGGAATGCCGCGTGGGACGCCTGCGGGTGTCATGTACTGCCGGACTTGCCGGCTACTTCTTGTCGAAGGAGAAACGGCCGGGACCGGAGGCCGCGAGCAGAAGCAGGCCGCCCATGATGCTGATGTTCTTGTAGAAGTTAATCATGTTCGCGTACTGCTCCATACCGCTCATCGTCCAGTAGTGGTGACCGATCAATGCAGTGCCGAGCGTGTACAGGCCGAGCAGCAGAGCCAGCGGCCGGGTATAGAAGCCCACGGCGATGAGTAACCCAACGGCCAGCTCCATAATCACGGCGACCGCCGCCGCAAGGCCCGGAGCCGGGCTGCCGACGCTTGCCATGTACCCAATGGTGCCGCTGAACCCGGTCAGCTTCTGCCACCCGAACAGGAGGAAGAGGACCATCATCAGAACACGGGAGACGAGCAGCGCCGTATCGCTGTTTCTGCTCAACCAGCTCTCCGGCACGTGACTGTTGTTTGCAGCGTTCGCGCGCTTTGGCTCCGCGCGTACTGCTTCTTTGCGTCCTTCATTTTCGCGGCTCGCACGCGTCGTACTCGTCGACTCGACTTTGCTGGTTGCGGAAGCGGTCTTGCCAGCCGGGTTGGCCGCCGCCTGGGTCGAAGTCGCATTCTGAGGCGGCTGCACGGTGAGGCGCGCAGCGAGAGTTGCGATGTATGTCCCTTGGTATCGCGCGATGTCCAACTCGTTCGCGCTGGGTTGACGGCTGCCGTCTGCGCCTGCGAGCGTCGTGGCACCGTACGGCGAGCCGCCGGTGATTTCGTCCATCTTGGTGAGGCCCTGACACGCATAGGGAACACCGACGATTGCCATGCCATGGTGGAGGAGCGTGGTATGGAACGAGCGTAGCGTCGTTTCCTGTCCACCGTGTTGAGTGCCGGTCGAGATGAACACGCTCGCCAGCTTGCCAACCAATGCTCCCTTTGCCCAGAGAGCTCCAGTCTGGTCGAGGAAATTGCGCATCTGCGCCGCCACATCTCCGAAGCGCGTAGGCGTACCGAAGATGATGGCGTCGTACTCGGCGAGTTCAGCGACGGTTGCAATCTCCGCCTTCTGGTTCATTTTGATGCCAGCATCCTTCGCCTGCTCAGCGGGGATGGTCTCGGGAACACGCTTCATCGTGACCTGTGTGCCGTTGATGGAGCGGGCACCTTCTGCGACGGCTTGCGCAAGTTTTTCGACGTGACCGTACGACGAGTAATAAAGAACAAGAATCTTCGACATGCTGCTTTCTCAAGGTATTGCGCCACAAGTGTTGCGGCGCTGGGCTATTTAACCGCGGATGGTTTTATCGAGCGGACGCAGGTCGAACAAGAGGACCTCTGCGTTTTCGCCTTCTGTGAATTCGAGTGCTGATTCCGCATGAATCCTCGCGCCATCACCCTCTTGAAGAGTCGAGCCGTTCAGCTTCACCGAACCACTTGCGATGTGCACGTAGGCATACCTGCCCTGTGCGAGGTGATATGTGGCGCGTTCGTCCTTGTCGAGCAGCCCCGCATAGATACGGGTGTCCTGTCTGATGACGAGCGACTCATCGGAGCCGTCCGGCGAGGCGATGAGTCGAAGTCGACCGCGCTTTTCGGCGCTGGGGATGTTCCTCTGCTGGTAGAGCGGCTTTCCGCCATGCTCGGCCGGGACGACCCAAATCTGGAGAAAATGCACTCGCTCGCGATTCGAATGGTTGAACTCGCTATGAGTCACGCCGGAGCCTGCGCTCATGAGCTGTACATCTCCAGGCACGATGACTGAACCAGTGCCCATGGAGTCGCGATGTTCAAGGGCGCCTTCGAGCACGTAGGAGAGAATCTCCATATCGCGATGAGGATGGGTGCCAAAGCCCTGAGATGGTGCTACCCGGTCGTCGTTGATGACGAGCAAATCGGAGTAGCCGAGTTGCTTGGGGTCATAGTAGCTTGCGAACGAAAAGGTATGGCGTGAGCTGAGCCATCCGTGTTCTGCGCGGCCTCGTTCACTGGCCGCTCTTACTTGAATCATCGTGTACTCCTTGAGCGATGGTGGTACGAAGTGATCCGAAGTTTACGTGAACGCTTCGCGCGAACAAGCAGGTACGCTGATATTCACAGTCGCAATTTTGTTGACGCAACCAGGGCGTGACGGCTCGGCGCCGCAAACTCAATGAAAAGTTGCGTGGTGCTTGCCAAATGGCCTTTCGTCAACTAAAACGCGACAGAAAGTAACGCGAGACGCAATTGACTCCCGACGGTGTTCGCGTAAGCTTCCTGGGTATCGCTCGCTGTCTTCGGCATGCATGCGGGACCTTACCGATGAAGCGTGAAGGCGCGGGTATCGGCGAACCTGCTGCAGCAAGTCCTCGGCGGTAGAACCGACGTCATAGGTTTTAACTCTGTCGAGTCATGAGCATCAACAACGCGATGCTGGCGGTGCGAACGGTGCGCTTCTGCGCACTCGCAGCGCTACGCACGGCATTGCAGTGCGCCGGACAGCGGTGCTAATCGACCTTTTAGGTCGCCTTGTAAACCTGGAGAACCCAAATGACCAAAATTCTGGTGCTGTATTACTCGTCCTACGGACACATCGAAACGATGGCGAACGCTATCGCTGAAGGCGTGAAATCAGTCGCTGGCGCGACCGTGACGCTCAAGCGCGTGCCCGAGACGATTCCCGCCGAGCAGGCGAAGGCGACCGGCATCAAGCTGAACCAGTCTGCACCCGTTGCGACGGTCGATGAACTCGCGGACTACGACGCCATTATCTTCGGTACGCCGACCCGCTTCGGTAACATGGCCGCGCAAATGCGCAACTTCCTGGACCAAACCGGCGCCCTGTGGATGAAGGGCGCGCTGGTCGGCAAGATTGGCAGCGTGTTCGTTTCCACCGGCACGCAGCATGGCGGCCAGGAGACTACGATTTCGTCGTTCCACACCACGCTCTTCCACCACGGCATGGTTGTCGTCGGTGTGCCGTACGCATGTGCTGGCCTCACGAAGATGGACGAAATCACCGGCGGCACGCCTTACGGTGCGACGACGCTCGCCGGCGCAGACGGCAGCCGTCAACCCAGCGCGAACGAACTGGACATCGCACGCTATCAAGGTAAGCACGTCACCGAGCTGGCGGCCAAGCTCGTGTCCCGATAGACGTAGAATTGATCGGCGGCGGACGGATGGATTCCGCGAGCACGCTTCATCTGTCCTTTGGCGATCATATGCATGACTTCGATGCCGCCCGGCAGAATCCGGGCGCAGCGAAAAGACTTGAACCCCAGCATGGGTCGCGTGCGCCGATTGATCGCCGGATGGTCCTGCTCGGCGAGGTCGTTGAGATGTTTGGACTCGCGGATCCGGATCGGCCGACGAAAGAATCTGCTGCAGCCGCCTCAAGGTTCGTTGCTCCAGGACGAATACACAATCACGCGGAACGGTATTTTTCTTTTCGGCATTTATCTTCAAACTTGATTCCATCAACTGAGACATCGTCCCGCTACGTTTTGCCAGGACATGCAGGTTGATGCCGCACATTACGGCAGTTGCTTAGCCCTCCGAACACGCGCAACGATCGATTCGATCACATCATCCTGGCTGGCCGCATGAGCGGCGACCCACACCCTTGAATCAGTGAAGGTGTCACAACGAAGGCGCTGTCTACAAAGACTTCGTCAGCCTTGCGACGGGCACCAAACGGCGAGGGAAACGGAGTAACGAAAATGCTAACCGAGAAGTTGGAATTCCCGGGACCTAACGGCCAGAAACTATCAGGACGCCTCGATAGTCCGGATACGCCCCCGCGCGCCTACGCACTGTTCGCACATTGCTTCACATGCGGAAAAGACATCGTGGCTGCACACCGGATTGCGCAGGCACTTACGGTGCACGGCATAGCCGTCCTTCGGTTCGACTTCACAGGAATCGGTGCAAGCGAAGGTGAGTTTTCCGAGACTAACTTTTCCTCAAACTGCCTCGACCTCATCGCCGCAGCAAACTATTTGCGTACCAGCCACTGTGCTCCAACCCTTATGATCGGGCATAGCCTGGGAGGCGCGGCAGTTCTCGCTTCGGCGTCAAGCATCCCTGAAATTCGCGCGGTCGTAACCATTGCAGCGCCTAGCGACCCGGCGCATGTGACAGGCCAATTTGGCGAGCACCTCTCGCAAATCGATGCGTTCGGTGAAGCACAGATCCGTGTTGCTGGTCGAGTCTTCAAAATAAAACGGCAATTCATCACCGATGTGCACAAACAGCGCCTGGCAGACCGCGTTGCGCAGCTGAAACTGCCTCTAATGGTCATGCACGCACCCGGAGATACAACAGTCGGAATCGAGAATGCCAACGCCATCTTTAAAGCTGCAAAGCACCCCAAGAGCTTTCTCTCTCTGGACAAGGCGGATCATCTGGTCACACAAAAAGAAGACGCGCTTTATATAGCAAATATCATTGCGGCATGGAGCGAGCGCTATCTGGCGGCGAGCTAAAACGTTGCATGTCAAGTGGTATACGGAGGGGTTGTGTCGCAGTAGGAGAGGGACGGTAGAATTCCGGCGATACAACTTTGGGCTTCTGAAGCGGCCGGCCTTTGGGTCATTCAGCTGTCTTGATCACACGGCAGGGCGCGGTTCGACTCCGCGCCCTGCAACCATGTGTCTCTCCAACTTGCCGCGTGCAGGCCACGAGACGGCTGCGCTGGCTTAACTGCGACGCAGTGCATGCGGGCGGCCGATGGCCAGAAAATGCACGAACGCGATGACCGGGAACACGGTGGCAGTGCTCGCTACCAGCGTCCAGCCGCCATGCTCGTACAGGACACTGGCGACCGCGGAGCCGATTGCGCCGCCGGAGAAAATGCTTGTCATGTACAGTGCGTTAAGGCGATTGCGACTTGCCGCTGGCAGGGCATAGATTTCGCGCTGCCCAACGACCATGTTCATCTGTACGGCGAAGTCGAGCACGATACCGGTGACAACGAGCCCGTAGACGCCCCAGGCAGGGTGCACGAGCGCGGGTGCAAAGGACAGGGCGCCAGCTATGAGCGCGATAAAGGTTGCCTGGGTCGAATGGCCAGCGTCAGCGAGGCGGCCCGCCACTGGCGCGGACGTGGCGCCGATCGCGCCGACCAGGGCAAACAGCCCGATAGCGGATTGCGACAATCCATAGTGGCGTGTCAGTTCGATCGGCACTGCCGTCCAGAACAGGCTGAACGACGCGAACATTAACGCCTGATAGACCGAGCGGTGACGCAGCACTGGCGTCGTACGGACGAGATGCAGCAACGAGCCGATGAGTTCGAAGTACGTGGCGCGATGACTGGGCTGATGCTGCGGAATCGTCAGCGTGAGGACAGCGGTGACGAGGGTCATTAGTACAGCGGCGGCTGCGAATACGAAGCGCCAGCCGAAGTAACCGGCCACCACGCTCGAGAGCGGCCGCGACAGCAGAATGCCGAGCAGGAGTCCACCCATGATTGTGCCGACCACACGTCCGCGAGAGTGGTCTGGCGCGAGATGCGCGGCGAGGGGAATCAGGATCTGGACTGCGACCGAGCTGAAACCGATCAGCAACGACATGGCGAGGAACCCGCCCGACGAGTGCATGACGGATGCCCCCGCAAGACTTGCGATCGACACGATGGCAGTGGCGATCATCAGCTTGCGGTTCTCGAGCAGGTCGCCGAGCGGCACAATGAAGAACAGGCCCAGCGCATAGCCGATCTGCGTGAGCGAAACGATGAGGCTAGCTGTTCCGGCGGACATGCGGAGTGCCGGGGCAATCAACTCGGTGATGGGTTGTGCGTAGTAGAGGTTGGCGGCGATCGCTGCGCAACTGAAGGCAAACAGGGCGATTAGCCCCTGTGTGAGCTGGGCGGAGTGCGGGCGTCCGGTGAGCGGGCGCGAGGGAGTAGACATGTTGGTTCCTTGAGCAATGAGATCACTTCAGACCTGAAGGTCTGGTCCAGTGTGCGGGACCCAGGCAAGACCACTTCCGTGACCCCGACTCCGGCGACGCGAGGTGCTGCCATCCGACGTCGACTGTCCAAAGCTTAAGCATTCACCGCGCCGCGCAGAATACGGCTACTGTGCAATCGTCCATTGCGCGCGGCGCAAAGCTGGACGAATCGGACGCCACCAGGCGCGTTCGACCTATGCGTGCCAGGAATGAACGTTATGCCGCAAGGCGGTCTTCTGCGGCATTGGCGCCTCGCGTAGCATCTGCTCATTATCAATTTCACCCAGTGGAGCAGACGATGAGCACCTTCAATTCGTACACCATCGAAACAGCCCCGGCCGCCTCAAAAGCGGGCCTGGAAGACGCAAAAAAGACTTTCGGTTTCGTGCCGAACCTGCAGTCCCACATGGCCGAGTCTCCGGAGCTTCTGGCGGGCTACTCGGCATTGTGGGACCTCTTTGCAAAAAGCACGCTGACGCCACACGAACAGCAGGTCGTCTATCTGACCTCGAACTTCGAGAACAACTGCCATTACTGCATGGCCGGTCATTCCGCTCTCGCGAAGATGATCAAGATGGACGCCGGCGTCATCGCGGCGCTGCGCGAAGGCAAGCCTTTGCCTGACGCGAAGCTTGAAGCGCTGCACCGTTTCGCGACGATCGTCGTTCGCGAACGCGGGTTCGCTTCGGACGCCGATGTCGACGCGTTCCTCGCCGCCGGATATACGCGGCAAAACGTGCTCGAAGTTATCCTCGGCGTGGCAACGAAGGTCATGAGCAACTACACGAATCACATCGTTCATACCCAATACGATCCGTTCATGAAAGGCAACGAATGGACGAAGCCGGTCGACGCGGGCGCGGCGGCCTGATCTGCGTGAACGAAAACGGGGAATGGTCGGTATCGGCCGTTCCCCGCACCCCATCAGCCGGGAGCGTCTCTCCCAGGCGAGCCGCTCTTGCGAAGGTGCGTCGCTTCTTTGACTGGACGTGTCGAGGCACTTAAGGCGGACTTCCAGCGGGAGATATCTGGCACGGCTGCAACAATCGGAGGAAACGATGAAGATCAGCGCGATGCATGCGAGTTTTGGCGCGCGGGTCGAAGAGGTCGATCTGGTCTCGTTGACGCAAAGGGATACCGATCTCTTGCACACGGCACTTCTCGAGCATGGCTTGCTGGCCATACGGAATCAGAAGCTCTCGCCCGCCGATCAGGTCAGGATGTCAGAGATCTTTGGAACCCTTGAGACGTTCCCCCCCGGTGAAGGCCAGTTGGCCGATTCTCCTCAAATTTTCCGCGTGGCTAGCCGTCCTTCCAATGGCCACACAAACGTTGGCCGCTACTGGCATTCCGACGGCTCGTTTCGCGCACAGGCGACGCCCATTTCGATCTGGTATCTGGTTGCACGGCCGGCCGATGGCGGCGAGACGCTATTTACAGATCTGCGGGAAGCCTACAGGACCCTTCCAGACGACCGGAAGGCCTCGATCGATGGCCTCATCACGGTCCATAGAAATGGAGTAGAACACCCGCTCGTCATCCGTCATGCCGCCACCCGCGACCCGTCGCTGTACTTCAATGTCGGCCTTACTCACGGCATCGTTGGCTATACGAACGAAGAGTTCATGGCATTGCGGCACCATCTGAACGAGCACCTTTCTCGCGCAGGCGCTTCTTACGTGCATCATTGGCTCGAAGGCGATGTCGTCATCGCTGACAACTTCAGGGTTGCCCATCGTGCTACGCCGATCTCCATGGATCAGCATCGTATTCTCGATCGAACGACGATACGGGCTGACGGTGTGTTCTGGAGAGACGGCTATTCGCGTGCCGACGCGTCAGAGCGGTGATAGATCGAGTCGACGAGTCGACGGGAGATTCGTGAAGGCCGCGCCACCACCGTGTTCGCGGCCTCTCAGGCGCTCTGCGGATACGCGTATTCAGCCATTTTCAACGGTTCAGGCGGCAGGCTGCGTGTCGAGCTGGGCGCCGTTGCAACCGCGCTTGCCGTTTTCCCTATTCCGTGCCGGAATTCTAATTATCGCTCAGTAGCCTCTACTGCCTGGCGGCGTTTGCAGCCACTATGTCTTCACCCAATACTCTTTTGAGGATGAAATCATGAGCAAGCTTTTCAGCCATACGAAAGTCGGACATTTCCATCTGCAACACCGTGTCGTGCTCGCGCCGCTCACGAGAATGCGAACTGCGCCGGGCAACGTCCCGGGTGATCTCATGGTCGAGTACTACACGCAACGTGCGACGGACGGCGG
>NZ_JBNPVT010000036.1:0-37412 GCF_050434205.1 Paraburkholderia sp. GAS348 | reverse complement strand
GCGCGACATGCGACGTACGACAATTCGAGACGCATCCGTCATCAGTGACGCGAAGGACGCCTTCTCCAACGTGTTCGATGTCGTCGACAAAACTAAGGTCTAGCCACATCGGTAGACAAGTCTAGCGTCGACGCACGCCGCAGAGGCATCAGAAAAAGGACGTAGCCTAAACCCGACGGCCGTGTTTCGAGTATGACGAGAACCGTTGGGACAGGCGTCAATCGCTGATTGAGGCGAGATCGAGTCCCCGTTCGGTCTGGGGTTTCTGTCACCGGACCATCCTGCGGCAAAAGCGTCGTCCCCACCCCAATGGCATTGAAAGGAAACCGCACAACGAGCCAGATCCTTCTAATCACATCCAGTCCACGCGCAACGGCTTCCTATTCGACAAAAGTCGCCGACGCCTTGGCAAAGAGCCTGATATCCGGAGACAAGGGCTCCACTACCATCGCCGAGACTTAGCGGGTGAGCCTCTCCAACACATCGACGACAGCTTCGCTATCGCCCGCAATACGCCGCCCGGACAAATGGCGCCATCCAGAGAGCTGTCCTCGAGTTGTCGGATGCGCTGGTCTCGGAACTGAAGGCGGCGGACATTACCTACCTGCATACGCCCCCCAGTAACGACCGCCGGCGCCGCGCGCCATCCCCTGCCCGAGCAGGAAGGCGACGACATCGCGATTGGAATCAGGGTTTACCCATATTCGACAACAATCTTTTCCAGATACTTGCCTTAATTTTAAGCGCCCTCTTACCTAGACTGTAGTCACTGATTTACGAACAGGGCTGTTCGTAGCAGGACAAAACAAAGTCTGGAGGTAGTAACCATGAAGTCCCTTATTCAAGCCGTTGTCGTTGCCGCTGCCCTTGCTGCTCCGGTTGCCGTGTTCGCCCAATCGAACCAGCCTGTCACCCGTGCGCAAGTGCGCGCTGAACTGGTCCAGCTCGAGAAGGCTGGTTATCACCCGGGCGATGATGACAACACCACTTACCCGGCGCAGATTCAAGCTGCTGAAGCAAAGGTTGCCGCGCAGAACGGTGCGACAGGTGTCGGCGGTGTCGTGAGCGGCTCGTCGGCGTCCGGCGCCCCCTCAGCCGCGGTCCCTACCGGCCCGCGTTCGCTTTACTCCGGTCACTAAACCGTCAGGTTGGCGAGCCGCCGGCGCCCCATCCGGTAGCCGAGCATCGTCCTCTGAGCGCGCAGCACCTCTGCGCGCCCCATTCCAAGAACTGGCCCGCTATCGAGGTAACGCCCGGTAGCGGGCCAGTTTCGTATTGATACCTCCGCCGTCGGACTCCCGATGGCTTCGCCCAGGCCTTCACGGTCTGGGCTCTTTTTCTCGTCCATTGATGGTTGGTTTCGTACACGCCGCGTAGCCGCCGGCGGTCACTGGACCCGTTCCATTGTCGGCGAAGCACTCAAAAAAAAGCCCCATCGGTCTTTGACAGGGCTTGAGCACACACGCCAAGGAGATCAGCGCTGCGTCGAGAGTACTTGGCGAAATTCGGGGCAGCAAGACGCCATTAATAACGGGGCGTTACCGAAATTGCGGCCGGGGAGCCGTGTAACCGGTCCACTGCCCCCCACTTTGGCGCAAGCAGATCGCCGCCGTTCGCGTCGCCATCCGCGCAGGTCACCTTCGGCGCCGGCGGCGGCAAGAAAAAAAGCCCGCCTCAGTGGGCGGGCTTAATCCATGTGGAGACATGGAGCAGACGGGGTAAGCATAAACCCTAGTCCGTTTCAATGCAGCGCAGTCCGAAACCGGGACTCCATAATGGCGTAATGTTGTTTTGCTTTCAGGAGGCAATATGAACGCTGTGTGCTCGCTGCATGACCCCTGAACTATCGCTGCCCCGAGCAGCCCCGGCAAAGTGACTTTGAACGGCCCAGTTAGACCCGCTGCTGCCAGTCACTCGCTCATTCCGAGGGGCCGAAGACAAGCGGCAAGCGGCCGGTCAGAGCTCTTCTTCAGCCGGGCAGGCTTTGCCTAACAAATGTCAGCGTTCTTTTTTTTCGGTAGCGGTGCGTCGACGGAACTGACGCACCGTCCCCCTCCCAAACTAGCAGACGACTCGTTTCACACGCCGGCGGAGCGATGTCCGCCGTGCTGCTGCGTCTGGATGACACAGTGGGCTCATCCAAGCCAGCCCTTGATGGTATCGGCCATGACGTTGGTCGAGATGCCATAGCGATCGTGCAAGGTCGGCAGCGCGCCCGCACCGAGAAACTCATCGGGCAGTGCGATTTGGCGGTACATCGGCGTGACGCCCGCCGTGAGCAGCGTGGTCGCGACCGCTTCGCCAAGCCCACCGATCACCGAGTGATTCTCGGCGACCACCACCATGCGACCCGTGCGCCGGGCTTCGCGCAAGATCGTCTCAGTGTCGAGCGGCTTGATGGTCGGCACGTGCAGTACGCCAACTCCCACGTTGTCCGCTTCCAGCAACTTCGCCACCTCCAGCGAACGCATGGTCATGATGCCCGACGAGATGATCAGAACTTCGGCGCCGTCGCGCAGCAGCTTGGCCTTGCCGAGTTCGAACTGGTAATCGTATTCGTCGAGCACGGCCGGAACATTGCCACGCAGCAGGCGTGCATACACGGGGCCGTTATGCGCAGCAATCGCAGGCACCATTTGCTCGGTGTCGAGAGCGTCGCACGGATCGATGACCGTCATGTTCGGCATCGCGCGCATCAGGGCAAGATCCTCGGCCGCCTGATGGCTCGGGCCGTAGCCGGTCGTTAGGCCCGGCAAGGCGCAGATGATCTTCACGTCGAGGTTGTCCTCGGCGATGGCCTGGTGCATGAAGTCATACGCGCGACGGGTTGCGAATACGGCGTAGGTCGTCACGAACGGCTGGGCGCCTTCATGCGCCATACCGGCGGCCGCGCCCATCAGCAACTGCTCGGCCATGCCCATCTGGTAGTAGCGCTCAGGGAATTCCTTTCCGAAGATGTGCAGGTCGGTGTACTTGCCGAGGTCGGCAGTCATACCAACTACATTCGTCTTCTCCCGGGCCAGTTGGGCCAATGCATGACCGAACGGAGCGGAACGCGTGACCTGTCCTTCGCCAGCGATCGATGCAATCATCGCCGAAGTCTTCAGACGCGGCTTTTTGGTGGTGGTATCGCTCATGCTTGTCTCCCTGCTTCGAGTGCTGCGAGCGCCAGTTGCCACTCATGGGCATCGACGCGGATGAAATGGTTCTTTTCCCGTTCTTCGAGGAACGGCACGCCGCAGCCCATGCGGGTATCGCAAACGATAATCCGGGGCTGCTCTTTCGGATGATTGCGTGCAGCATCGAAGGCCGCCTTCACTGCGTCGATGTCGTTGCCGTCCACGCGCTGCGTGAACCAGCCAAATGCTTCGAGTTTCTCGACGAGCGGCTCGAACGCCATGATCTTCGAGGAGGGACCGTCGGCTTGCTGGTTGTTGACGTCGACCATGGCAATCAGGTTGTCCAGCTTCCAGTGAGCGGCCGACATAAGGCCCTCCCAGATCGCGCCTTCATCGAGTTCGCCGTCGGAGAAGAGCGTGTAGACGAAGGCGTTTGAGCCCTTACGCTTCAGTCCCAGGCAGCGACCCACCGCGATCGTGAGACCGTGGCCGAGCGAGCCGCCGGACATCTCCATGCCGGGCGTGTAGCTCGCCATTCCGGACATCGGCAACCGGCTGTCGTCGCTGCCGTAGGTTTCAAGTTCTTCCGGTGGCAGGAAGCCGGCTTCGAACAGCGCGGCATAGAGCGCAATCGCATAGTGGCCGTTGGACAGCAGGAAGCGATCGCGGCCTTCCCAGTCGGGGTTGTCGGCCTGATAGCGCATCGCGCCGAAGTAGGCAACCGCGAGTACATCGGCGATATCGAGTGCCTGGCCGATATAGCCTTGGCCCTGTACTTCGCCCATCAGCAAGGCGTTTCTGCGAATCCGGTAGGCGCGCTCGGCGAGCGTCACCCCATCTGATGAGGGACTGTTCATGGTGTCTCCCTGATTTAAAAAGTGAGTCTTTGCAGCGAACGGTGTCAGCGATTGACGGATTTGGCTGGCACGAGGAAAACAAGCCCGGCACCGATGACGATAGCGGCGGAGATAAAGATAAGCCCAGCCGTCGACTTACCGGTCAGGTCGTTCAACCAGCCCACGATGGCCGGCGAGAAGAAGCCCGCGAGATTGGCGAAACAGTTCACCGCGGCGATACCCGCCGCGGCGGACATGCCGCCGAGAAGCGCGGTCGGCAGTGACCAGAACTGCGACGACGAAGCGAGGATGCCGGCGGCGGCCACGCTGACACACACCAGCGACGCACCGACTCCGCCCAGCATCGGCAGCGTTGCAAAGCCGGCCGCCGATACGAGCATCGGGATCGCAAGATGCAGACGACGTTCGCGATGGCGGTCAGCGCTTGCGCCCACCAGCGGCAGCGCAATGATGGCGCACAGGTACGGGATGGCTGTGAAGACGCCCACCCACAGCGGGTCGGCCACGCCGGACTTGCGGATGATCGTCGGCAGCCAGAACGTCAGCCCATACTGACCGAGCACGACGCAGAAGTAGATGGCAGCCATCAACCACAAACGACGATCGCCGATGAAAGACCGGATCGACACATGGGCGACCTTGTGGGCGTTGTCGTTCGCCACGTTGCGTGCGAGAAGCGCCTTCTCCGGATCAGTGAGCCACTTGGCGGCAGCGATACCGTTGTCGAGGTAGAGCAGGATGGCGACGCCAAGGAGCAACGACGGCAGCGCTTCGAGGATGAACAGCCACTTCCAGCCGGCGAGACCGTGTACGCCCTGGAACGCATGCAGGATGTAACCGGACAACGGCCCACCGACAATGCCGGCAAGTGGAATCGCCATGAAGAAGAGGGAGAGCGCCTTGGCGCGCCGCGCCGACGGAAACCAGTAAGTCAGATACAGGATGACGCCTGGCGCGAACCCAGCCTCGGCCACGCCCAATAGAAAGCGGAGGACATAGAACGTTGTGGGCGACTTGACGAAGACAAAGCAGGCCGAGATCACGGCCCACGTCAGCATGATGCGAGCGAGCCAGTTTCGTGCGCCCACTTTGTGCAACATGAGATTGCTCGGTACCTCGAAGAGGAAGTAACCGAGGAAGAAAATACCGGCGCCGAAGCCATACACGGTTTCGCTGAATCGCAGGTCGTTGAGCATCTGCAGTTTAGCGAAGCCCACGTTGACACGATCGAGATAAGCGCCCAGATAGCACAGCATCAGGAACGGTATCAAGCGTCGTCCCACTTTCGCATACGTTTTTGATTCGAAGCTCGCCGGATCGGCGAGCGATGTCACATCGCCCGTCATTGACGGCGCAGTGGCCTTCGCTTTCATGATTGTCTCCTGCCATATCGCCCCGGGTTTTACCGCCGGGTGCATTGACCCATCCGCCGCAGTCGCGACGGATGTCGTACTTAGTGGATCAACATGCCGCCGTTGACGTCGAGCGTGATACCGGTGAGATAGGCTGACAGGTCGCTCGAGAGGAACAGGCAGGCGTTCGCGACGTCGGCCGCATCGCCGAGCCGGCCGAGCGGAATGCCCTTGATGATGTCGGCGCGCATCTCCGTCGTGAGCTTGTCACCGGTGATGTCGGTCTGGATCAGACCCGGCGTGATCGAGTTGACGCGGATGTTGTCCGCCCCGAGTTCACGCGCCATGGCACGAGCAAGGCCGAGTACGCCCGCTTTTGCAGCGCTGTAGTGAGGACCGCCGAAGATGCCGCCCCCGCGTTGTGCGGAAACGGATGACATGCAGACAATGCTGCCGCTCTTTTGCGCTCTCATTTGCGGAATGACCGCTTGCGACATGTAGAGGGTACCGCGCAGGTTCACGTCGATGACCGCGTCGAAGTTGTCGGCTCCGATGTCCATCGTCTTCAAAGGCTGGGTGATACCTGCGTTGTTGATAAGGCCATCGACACGACCGTACTTCTCGATGACCGCCTTGGCGGCAGCCATGCATGCGGCCTTGTCGGTCACATCGCAGGCGAGGCCGAGGTGTTCTTCGCCGAGGTCACGCGCGGCACTCTCGGCGTCTTCCTTGCGAAGATCCAGAATCACCACTCGCGCGCCCTGGGCGGCAAGCGCTTTTGCGGTCGCACGGCCAATGCCACGCGGCGAGGCTGCACCGGTTACGATGACGACTTTGCTGTCGAGCAACATGTTTGTCTCCATTGATCACGTTAGTTGGTAGATGCAGTTTCAGTGCTTCAACCATCTCGATCAATGCAGTTCGGCTCAACTATTGCTGAAGAATATTCAGGTGTCGCTGCACCGCGAAGTCTCAGGCGTCAGAAAGCGGCCCTTTTTCGCATAAGGTAGGGCGCTGGCGTCACGCCAGGCGCGGCCTGGCGCTATACGGCGTCACGGCTGATCTCTTGCTCGACCCAGGTCAAAAATTTGGCCACGCGCGGCAAATCCGCGTTCTGGGAAGGGTAAACGAGGTGATGGGCTCCGACCTCGACCGCATACGTGCGATCGAAGACCGGTACGAGCGAACCGCGTTTGAGGTGGACCGATGCGAGCATCGTGCTTTCGAGCGCAATGCCGTGTCCCAATGCCGCGGCTTCGAGCGACATGTACGAGCGGTCGAACGCGAAATCGTATGCCTTGGGCGACACCGCGACGCCGAACTTGCCGAACCATTGCTTCCACTGCACGAGAGGCGTCTCCGAGAAGATCAGGCGCCGTTCGAGCAGATCCTCGGGGGTACGCACCGGGTGTCTTCTCAGGTATTCCTCCGATGCAAGAGGCGCGATGAACTCGTTGCGTAGCGTTTTGATCTCGCCGTCGGTCCAATGAGCGTAGCCATGCCGTACGTCGACGTCATAGAAGCCGGAGGTGAACGACACATCCTCATACGAGCACGCGAGATTCAACTGAATGTCGCCGTTCGCTTCCTGGAACAAAGCCAGCCGCGGCAGCAGCCACATCAACCCAAAGCTGGGACTCGAGTGAATGCGAAGAATCTCGACACCCGATTGGCTCGATGCGCGCTCCGTCGCGCGGCTCAGGTCGGCGAGCGATCCGGTGACATCGGCCAGATATTGCTGACCCGTTGGCGTCAGCACCAGTCCCCGTCCCAGCCTTGTGAACAAGGGCCTTCCCACGATGGATTCGAGGTTGGCAATTTGATGGCTGACCGCGGATGGCGTTAACCCTAATTCATCAGCCGCCCGATTGACGCTCTTCGTGCGGGCGACACTCTCGAACGCGATGATGGCTTTTAGTGGTGGGATGCGCATTGTTCCTGGATGCAGAGGTTGCGAACCGCCTTGGATCAGGGTGTTCTGCTTCGCTACTGGCGATTCCAGAAATGTCGCGTATCCGAGGGGTAAAGGCAAGCCAAGGTTCGGCCGATAGGCAATCGGTTCACAGGAGCGCGAGACGTTGAGCGAATACGAGGGCAAGCCCGGCGACCAAGCGCATCCGGTTATCGGGAAGTGGCGGGTCTCGGGCCGAGAGCCGCCGTTCAGGTCCTCTGACCGTCTGGCGGCTTGTGGCCGAACTGAGCCCGACGACGACCGGCTCTGATCGACCCATCTGAGCCACTGGCCCGGACGTTGCCTCGGTCCGGCCCAATCTCCATAAGAGACGCTCGCGAATGATTTCTTGCCTGCGCTGCCAGCTAACAGATGCAGTTCCCGCTCAAGTGAAGCGTCTGGCTGCGGCAACGCAGCGCACCATTGCCGCGCGTCTGTCAGCGCGCAGCTCAATGGATAAATCGTGGAACGGGCTTTAAGGCTTAACGGTACGCGACATCACTGCCGGCATGTGCGCCGGTATACCGCGTGCGTTCGGCAACGTTCAAGCGCCGAATGTGAAGCGCGTGCCGGTCGAAGACCACAATACTTTGCCCGGCATCGCTTGCGTCGCCATCGCGTAGAACGATTCGCCTGAGCAGTGCATCGGGATCAGATAGTCCGGATTGATTTCCTTTAACTGGTTCACAGTGGCTTGCTGATACTCCGTCGGCTGCGGCGCGAGATGAAAGCCGCCAACGATCGCATGAACCTTGGTGACGCCCGACACTCTCATCGCTGTCTTGACCGTATTGAGCACGCCGCGATGCGCACAAGACGTCAACACCACAAGCCCCCGATCCTTGACCAGATAAGCCGTGCTCTGCTCATGCTGGAAATCATCGGGTATCGAGGTGACGTTCTGCTTTTCCGGTGGCAGCTTGTTGCCCGCACAACCGACACCGTCATGCAAACCAACGGTCATGATGCTTGGGTTGATCGGTTTCTCAAACGTGGTTTGATCGATCCAGCCCGTGGTGAATGCGTGATCTGCAACAACTGCGGGTCGTTCTGCAAAGGTGATGACCAGATTGGCGTCGCGCATTGCCTGCCGGTCGAGCGAACCGAACTGGCCGCCGCGATTCTCGCGTGTACAAAAGCATTCCTCGCCGCCGAGATAGATTGGTAACTGTTCTTTCAACTTGCCGCGGCTGTTTTGCAGGAAGCCAACCATGCCACCGAAATGATCGTAATGGCCGTGCGTGAGCAGTAGCGCGTCGAGTTGCGCAGGATTAATTTTCAACAGGCCGATGTTATTGTTCAGCGTCTCCGGCGTATAACCAAAGTCAATCAGGATTTGCCGCGTCTGCGCGCCTTGCGAGGATTCGACGTGCAAGGAAAGACCCCATTCGTTCTCAAGCGTCAGGCGGGGCGCGTGATCTTTCGTGAGTGGCAGGCCAAACCGTTGAACGTCAACATTGCCGACGCGACGACTCGGCTCCAGTCCCGAATACGATGAATCAGTTACGACCCGCACCGATACGGTGTCGACGACCGGCACCCCGCCAGTCAACGGCTCGGCGAACGCAACCCGCGACAAGCCGAGCAATGCGCTTCCCGACATCACACCCAGCGCACCTGCGCCTCCAGCGCGCAGCAAGCGGCGACGCGACCGGCTACCCAAATAGTCTTCGTTCACTGTCAACTCCCCATTGTTTTCGCTGAGACGAATTGAACAATCATTGCGACTGCTCCAGCGAACGGTCGAATGACTGCCTGGACCGGAAGCGTGGTTGTCGAGAATCGATTAACAGTTATCGTTCTGCACGTAAATACTCTCATGAAACAAGCTTTTCCGTGAGTGAAAATCCGGCTCCGCATCAAAGCAGGCGAAAAGGTCGGCGTGAATGCGCTTTGCTCGCCTGGGAGCGCCGAGCGTCTTGGGTCAAGAGCGCCGGTCTGATCTGACGTACTCCCTGTCAAACGTATCGCACGCCGACAAAGCGGGTAACACTGCAAGAAGGCAAGCCTGCTTCAGACGCACTTTCATTTTTATCCCCCTATATAAAGGCTTTTTCAAGCCCTTCCTCTCACGGCGAGTCTTAGCTCTCATCTAAACTTATAGTAATGCAAACCAATATGTAAAATGTATACGGAATGACTTTTTACGATGCCTCTATTGCTGGCGCCGGTTACCTGCGACGCGCAACATCCTCGCCTCATACAGATGGACGCCCGTAGAATCGGACCCGAGCCTCTGTCTTCTCCCTTCCTGGAAAAGACTTCCTTAGATCGCGCGAAATCAAACAGACGTCTGTTTCATATTGCACCGATCTCCGCAATGATGGCGGGAGTGAAGAAACAAGCAGGTCACCGCATGCATACAGACCGAAGAAACCACCTGTGACGTCCTTGTTTTTGGGTGCAGGAAAACGCACGCTGGCATTTGGCACCTTGCCATAGCTCGGGAAACGGGACAGCTTCGTCGGTTTGCCAGACTTCTACCGTTGATCTGCAGTGCTGAGATGGATATACAGTACATCAGCCTTGCGCGAAGCCAATGGCGCAGCAGATCGATACAACCGCTCCGAGTTTCGAGCATGCGCCAACTCGTTTCATTGTCCTTCCTTCGCACAGGATTGCTGGCAATGCCGACGACTCCGCGCTTCCCATTGACCGTCAAGATTCATCTGTATGGGACACTTCGGGTCTATGTTATTTATAGTAATCGTAACGCCCCGCAGTGCAGCCTCTGGACGACGGATTGGCATGTAGCAAACCATCGTTTCATTCGCGTCGCCAAATGGCGACTGGTCGCTCGTCAGCAGACGTTCGCCAACCAACTGCGAAGGACCGCTCCTGGCCGAGTTGTGCCTGATAGCTACCCGTCATGAGCCGAAGGGCTGCGACCGCGAACAGATCTTAAATCTGTTGCTCAATCCGCCCGGATCGCCGGTAGAGAAGGCCGATGCAGAATCGACGCAATACGTCCGGGCGCAAGACGGGCGCAGCGCGCTATTCCTCGCCGCTCGAGCCGGAAAGCGCCAATCACGCCGTACACAAATGTCCAAAAAAATATCTACGTTATTGATTATTAAAGATATTTTTTATTGAGAGTATTCTGTGCTTTTGATTAAATATGGGTGAGTCTGACGACTGGAGAAGCCGCTATACGGTCGCCTCGGCTCACCTGCAGTGACACGCGGACAAGAGGGTTCATGCCGTCCTGTCCTCAATACGGGATGACCACTAGGAGATCGTTATGAGTGAAGACCAGAAATCGCTGAAGGAAGTCCTTCAGCGCGTGACCCGCCTCGAAACACGGCTCGTGCAGTTGGGTGACTACGTGGGCGCGAACCTGCGCACCAAGATGCAGATTGAGTTGAACAATGACGAGCACGGCGCATGGGTAGATGTGGATGCGCCCGACGTATCAATCTCGCGCATCATCAACGAACTGCAGAGGCTCGGCGTCAAAAGAGACATCCGCCTGCCGGTAATGTGCAACGGCGCGACGATCGCCACCGTGTTTACTGGATGACTCCACTCCTTTTGTGTGTCGCATCTGGAAGTCGATTCCAGATGCGACCTCATCTGTCGACCATTGAGCGGCTCCTGCCGCTCGAACCGAACGACGGCAAAGGCGTAAGGCGGCAAAAAAGCCCCGCTGCGTCTTCGACAGGGCTTGGTGCACACGCGCCAAAGAGTTCAGCGCTGCGCTGACAGTAGCCTTTATGCAGGTTCCCTTGATGCGAGCCACGCACGGACGTCCTCGACACGCCAGCCGACAGCCTTTGGACCGAGCGGGACCGGCGCAGGGAAGACGCCTGCTTTTATCCATGCGTAGAGCGTCGTCCGCCCAATCGAAAGCACGTCGACCATCAAATGCTTCGCTCGCACAAATCCCACTTCGGGCAACCGGTAGGGTTGTCGCTCCAGACCGCTGTTAGATACCGCCGTCATAACCATCTCCTCGTTTGCGATGACCCAATGGTCGTGTCACGACCAGCGCGCGGCGGACCAGAACGAACGAAAGAGAATAAAGAAGAACTACTTATAGATTTGCGGTGCGCTCGTAAAATCACCTTCACGAATACCTGACTGAAGGACGAGAATATGGCGACGATTGCCTGCGTGGGTTGGGGATCGCTGGTATGGGATCCAAGGCGGATGCCCCTCTTAAGCGGCTGGTTCTATAACCCTTATCGTACTGGGATCACAGTGTCTAAAACTGAACAGTACGATATAGCGCTGATGTAGCTTGCCTTCGTCTTATCTGGAAAGCCTTTCACGGATTTCGAGTTCCCGCAAAGCGCTCTGGCTACCCATTTTCGTTCGCCCCCCGCCGCCGAGATATAGCCGGGCGCAAGCGCTTTCGGTTCGAGCAGCTCCTGATACGCCCACAGCATGGGACTGTTGGCAAACTTCGCGCCGGCCTGTTGCAGCTTGTTGATGCCAGCCATGCCTTACAGGCCGAAGAGCCCAGGCGCTTCACCGGAACCGATCAGGCCGACGCGATAGAACTCCAGCGCGAACGCTTGTCCTCACATATTTTCGCTGTCGCATACGCTCATCGGATCTCCTGTCGCTGGGCGCGTGCGTGTATGCGGAAACCAATCACCGCCCCGGTGAAGCCGGCAACGAATAGATTGCGTATTCGCTGCGGCAGAGCGCCGCCGATTTCGATACAGAAGTAATCGAGCCCCTGCCGCATTGCAGTCGTGTCCGAAATAACATGCCGGTGCACTCCACAACACAAACGGACAGCCAGAAGAAACTGGCATGACAAAGTCGATCCGCAAACGGTCTGTTTTTTCGTTTCTTTTGAACTACTTACCATAGTCAGCGTATCTCGTAAACAATTTCCCCAGACAATCTGCTAGGTTTACACCGTCACAAGGGACAGGACCTGGCAATGGGCGGCACTGCACTGAAAACGGATTCGCTGCAACGGTGGATGATGTACAGCAAGGATTCCTACGGGAGTGGGCGCATCTTTCTCACTACCGAGCAAAAACTGGTGGTTGAAGAAGGCAAAAAGTTCGCGCGACGTGCATACGCCGATGTATGGGCTCAGGACGCCGCACTTGTGCTGCACGTCCGCTCGTTCCTCGGGACGAACTTCCACTGGCACCAACGGCTGGCAGAGAGCGGCGCTGACCTTGAGGTCATACAGACCTTGCAGTCCATGATTCGCGGTGAAAGTGTCGTTCTCATTGCCGAGCAATCGCGGACAGGGGGCGCGTGGAACGATCCAGCGCCTAAGCCCAAACGGCTTCCCAGCTTCCGTGAGGAGTTAATGACGGGGCTGGGCATGTCATACGAGGCTGCGACGGTCTACATGGACCGCTATGACGACATGGTGGACGAGGTAAATGCGGCTGCAGCCCGCTATGCAAACGGGGCCGTGTCGTCATTGACCGACACCGCGAACGATCTCACGCCGCAAGGCGATACGCAGCCGTTTAAGTACATCCCGGATGCGGTAAGGGGCGACGTTGAAGAACTGCCCGCCTCGACGAACAACCCGAAGTTTGCTGCGAAGATGCTTGGATACGACCAAAATACGTTCGGCGACATGCTGCACAATTTCAAGCCCGATAATGGCCTTGGACCGGCGGACAACGTCATCTGGCACGACAACGGCGACGTCTACTTCAATGGAGATTTCATCGCCAATTTCCACGATTGGGCGAACTGACAGGACCATCGATGAATGACCATCAACGCGCACACGCGACATTTCATGTAACGGGCGACTCAGTAACGCCCGCGTTCTGGACGGACTATTTTGGCGTTAAGCCCGACACTGCCATTACCAAGGGCGAGCACTTCACGACACCTTCCGGGCGTCCAAGCCGCGCGCCGGGCCGAGTTGGATTGTGGGGCGTTGGGAGCAAATCATTTGTTCGTAGCGATCAACTCGAGCCCCATCTGCGTTATCTCATCGAACGGCTGAATCTGTCGCGGCCGGGGCTTCGTGAGCTGATAGAGCGTAAATGCGTGAAAGTGCGGTTTTGGTGTTACTGGGACAACGAGACCGGCAACCGAGTGCCCGACGTACCCGACGACGTTCGGGCGATGATAGAAGCAATCGGCGGCACCATCGAGATCGATGAATATCGATAGTCCTCGCACGCAAAATAATCAACGGCGTATATGTAGTACGCGCTCGCGGCATTGCGCATCGATGCTCTCAGAGAGCCCCGCTCTCACTTTCTTTTTTGGTGGGTCGCTGGCGTGCCCATTTCCAACGGGACATTGCGCTCTGTTTGCCAAAACGGCAATCGTCGTCGGAAGAGCCGTAGGCATTGTCGTCAGCACGGCCACCGCCCCAAGAACATCTACCGGCCCTCAATTTCCCCATTGACGTCATTCAAACCAAGAGCGTATAACCATCCAATTGGATGTTATATGGATGGCATATGGATGCTGCTCTGGTGCCAAACGGGACAAAAATGACCAACCTCAAACTCATCGACACCTCCCGCCCCAAAGGCGGCGAGACCGAAAAAATCACCATCAACCTCGGCCCAATCGACCTGGGCCAGATCGACTTACTCGTCGAAGAAGGTTTTTACTCGAACCGCACCGACCTGATCCGTACAGCGATCCGCAACCAGCTCGCCGTACACGCCCAAGTCGTCACGGAAACGGTGACCCGGCGCGCGATGGTGCTCGGCTTGCAACACTTCTCGAGGCAGGACCTCGAAGCCGCTCAAGCCGCGAACGAACGACTGGACATTCATGTGCTCGGTCTTGCCAGCATTGCAGCCGATGTGCCGCCGGAACTCGCGGCGGCCACGATCGCATCGGTCGTGGTGCTTGGCGCGTTTCACGCGTCGCCCGCGGTCAAGGCGGCGCTCGCCGGCCGCATCAGGTAGCCGCGCCCGGCATGGCCGATCCTATGGTTGAACACGTGTCGGCCACGTGGCCGAGCCTGTGAAGCTAGTCGCCTGACCTAGCCACGCCCAATGCAAGTCAACGTAGTCACCTACGATCATGAAAATGAATGAAGATTTTTTGAAGTCGATGAAAGAAGCCTTCGACCTGCTGCGCACGAAGGGGCCGAAGGAAGCGACCGCTGCAGTACAGCGTGCGCTTGCGGGCGGCACGACTAAAGCAGGCAATGCGCAAACCCCGCGCACGCCGCAAAGCGTCAATGAATGGGCGCAAGCGTGGACGCAGGCGCAAACTCAAGCACAAAGTCAGGCGCAACCACACGCCGCCACCACCCCGCACGCCACTACCGAGCGCACTTTCGACGCCGACACACCCGGCACCTTCAGCACTCACACCTTCAGCAACAGCGCGGGCCAACGCCAATATAAGCTCTACGTCCCCGCCGTCTACCGCAGCGAACCGTTGCCGCTGGTCGTGATGCTGCACGGCTGCACGCAAAACGCCGACGACTTCGCGGCTGGCACGCGCATGAACGAAATGGCCGAACGTCATGGCTTCATCGTCGTGTATCCGAATCAGTCGCAAGCAGCCAATCATTCGAAATGCTGGAACTGGTTCAAACCTGCCGACCAGCAGCGCGACCAGGGCGAGCCGTCGTTGATAGCGGGCATCACGCGTGAGGTGATCGCGCGCTATCGCGTCGATCCGGCGCGCGTGTACGTGGCGGGCCTGTCGGCGGGCGGTGCAATGGCGGATGTCATGCTGAAGACCTCGCCCGACCTGTACGCGGCAGCCTGTGTCCATTCCGGCCTCGCCTACGGATGCGCGAAGGACCTGCCCACGGCGCTCGCCGCAATGAAGGGCGGCCGTACACATCGCAACCGCTCACGTGTCGAGCCACAACGCCCGCTCATTGTGTTTCATGGCGATGCGGACACGACGGTGCATCCCTCGAACGCCACAGCGCTCGTAGCAGGCTTCGACGCCGGCGTCACGACAGTCAGCCCGCCATCGCATGCAACAGGTGCGGCGAGTGGCCAGCGCGCTTGCACGGTGCAGCGGCTGGTCACGGCGAATGGCGTCGAAGCGGAGTACTGGTTGATTCGTGGCGCGGGGCACGCATGGGCTGGCGGCAATCAGCGCGGTTCGTACACGGACCCAGCCGGCCCCGATGCCGCGGCCGAGATGCTGCGCTTCTTTCTCGCCCATCCGCGTGCGTCAGGCACGCACTGAGCACCATTCAACTGACAAATCATCTTGGCGAAAACGCTGTACTTCCTGCCGCAAAGGTATAAAGTGACTCATGTTGCAGCGCAGCAAAATCACTGCGCCGCGTCGACCTGCCGTCTCGTGCGAGACCTGGCCTCCGAAATCCTTTGGGCGCCTGCACCAGGTCACTTTGGAGATCACCATGCACAGCCCCGCGATCGAACATAGCGCCGCCTTTGGCCAACGCACCTTGAACATCTTCACCACCTTGCAACTCGATGGACTGGCGTGCCTGCAAAAACTCGGCGAACTCAATCTCGCGGCCCTGAAGGCGACGGTCACCGAAAGCAAGAATGCCTTGGCGGCCGGCCAGTTCAACACCGCGCCGTTCGCCGGCGTGGCCGATGTGCAGCAGCAACTGGTTCAACGCACCTTGTCGTATGCGCAGCACGTCAAAGAAATCGACGCGCAATTCACTGCGGCGTTGACCAAGGCCGGCGAATCGCTGCGCGAAGAGTTCGGCGCCAGCGTGGCGCAGTTTGGTTCGGGCTTCGGCCAGACCGCGCCGCTCAGCCCGGATAGCGCGTTTGGCGCGATGCAATCCGTAATGGCCTCGATGATCCATTCCGGCAACGTGATCCAGGACAGCATCAAGCGGGTATCCGGCATGGCCGGCACGGCGATCGCTGTCGCGGATGACGCTGCACGCTGAGTCCCACGCAGAAACGCGATCCAACGAAAAGGGGCCAATCGGCCCCTTTCTCTTGTGCGCTTAGCTAGGCGACGCGCTGCGGCGACTGAAGGACCGCGGCTTCAAGTTGGCAGCGGGATTGCCAACGTCAGCCGGATCGTCAAGCGGAGCCCAACGGCTTCAGCAAATTGCGCAACGCCGCGATGGTGATGGGCCGCGAAAACCAGAATCCTTGCGCCTCGTCGCAGCCGAGCGCTTCCAGTTGCGCGGCCTGTTCGGCCGTCTCCACGCCCTCGGCCGTCACCCGCAGCTTTAACGCATGCGCCATGGCGATAATGGCGCCGACGAGTGCTGCGCATTGCGGCTCGGTACTCATGCGCATCACAAACGAGCGATCGATTTTCAGGCGGTTCAGCGGAAAACGCGTGAGATAGGCGAGACTCGAATAGCCGGTGCCGAAGTCATCCACTGCGACCTCAACGCCCAATTCGCGCAACGCATGCAGCGTCTGCAACGCCTGCTCGGTATCGCCGAGCAGCACGCCCTCAGTGATTTCCACTTCAAGGTACGACGGATCGAGCGCGGCATCTTCGAGCGCCTCGCGGATCGTCTCGAACAGATTGTGCTGCTGGAACTGCTGCGGCGACACGTTCACCGCGACCCGTGGCAAGGTTCCGGTGAGCCGCAGCAATTTGCCGGCGTCGCGGCACGCGGTACGGATCACCCACTCGCCGATCTGCTCGATCAGCCCCGACTCTTCCGCAACCGGCACGAATTCGACCGGACTGATCAAACCACGCTGCGGATGATTCCAGCGCAGCAGCGTCTCCACTTGCGCGATGCGTCCGTTGGCGAGCGTCACCTGCGGTTGATACACGAGATGCAGTTGCTGACGTTCGAGCGCTTCGCGCAGCATCGCCCCCAGTTCGAAGCGGCGCGCCGCCTGGCCTTCGAGCGCGGTGGAAAAGCGCCGCACCGCGCTGCCGCTCACCGCCGAAGCCGCCGACAACGCCACGCCCGCGCGGCGCATCAGCGTCGGCGCATCGGCGCCGTCGGCAGGATAGGCGACGATGCCGATACTCGCCGTGATGTTCAGCGCGGTGCCCGCGTAGTCGATCGATTCGGCGATGCGACCCAGTGCCTCAGCCGCGAAAGCATCGGCCGCCGCGCCGGTCTCATTGATCAGCAGCGCGAATTGCGTGCCACCGATCGAGGCAATCGTACCGTCGTTGGGAAAGAGACCGCGCAGCCGCTCGCCGACGATCTGCAACACCAGTTCGGCCGCATGCAAACCGAGCGCATCGCGCAGCTTGCGTAAATGATCGAGCTCGGCGATCAGCACCGTAAAGCCGTTGCCGCTTCTCCGACAGCGCGCGATCGTCAGCTCGAGGCGTTCGGTAAACAGCGTCTGATTCGGCAGGCGGGTCACGCCGTCATGATGCGCGACGTACCACAGGCGCGCTTCGGATTGCGCGTAACGCGTCATGTCAATGGCCATGCCGACATAGCGGGCGGGCCCCATGGCTACCCCGCCGGGATACGCCGGCTCGGCGGCGAGCGGCGCCAACGCGAACACCACGCGAATCGGGGTGCCGTTGCGCCGCACATAGGTCCATTCGCCTTCATAGCGCGAGCCTACCGCCGACAGCGGCGGCAATTCGGCACGCCGCCTCGCGAGTTCGGCCGGGTCGTGCAAGGACTCAAAGGTGCACCGGCCGATCAATTCCGCGGCGGTAAAACCGGTGAGCTTTTCGAAAGCAGCATTGACCGAGTCGAACGTGCCGTCGGCCATGCAGACGAACATGCCGTATGGCGCCGCTGAAAGCGCGGCGTCGCGTGTGCGCGCTTCGGCGTAGTGGTGATCTTGCATCGCGCCGGCCTTTGAATTTCCTGGTTATTGAAAACGAATGAGGAAAGCGATTGAGCGTTTTTCTTGTCGCGTACGGCGCAACTGGCAAAGCCGGCCGATTCGGTCCAATCCGCCGGGTAACCGTGAGCATGATAGCGGCTTTCCCTGGCCGGAGCCGCCGCGCCAGCCGCGCATTCCCGGCGCGAATCGTTTCCCTCGGTGTATTCCCCAGTTCCGGCTGCGGCACGCCCGTCATCGCGCACCTCATAAAGCGTTCGCTATTGCGGGGATACTCCGCGCCTCATGACCCAACGCACACCGGCCTTCGACGCCTTCGTCCGTTTGCGACGGAATGTGCTTGCACTTGCCGTCGCAAACGGACGCGAGGTCGTGATACGGGCACACGATGTTGCCGTTGTCGCCCCCTGGCTAAGCGGCGCGCCGCGATGCGGACAGATGTCGCGTGCGCTCACCAGTTGGCCGTTCGAGCGGAACGGAACACGACCAAGAGTTCGTCGAGCAGCGTCACGCTGATGGGTTTATCGGTCACGTCGGCGGCGAACGCCACCGGATGCCAGTAGCGGCTGAGAATCTCCCAGTCGTGGCTATCGAAGGTGCAATTGCGGGGTAAAGCGAGGGAGCGTTGAAATGTCAGCGGGGCAACGGTGGCGGAACTCACGCATGTCTCCAAAACCTGGTGGGGGTTCGTCGCGCTCATGTGCTGTCCCCCAAGGGAACTGCCTTCGGGGTGTCTTGAGCGCGTGGAGAGAACGATAGCGGGATGAGGTCCGCCGACCTATCCCCTGAAGTGCATCTAGTCTATGTACGAAACAGCATAGGGTGCCGCCGCACCGCTGGATCAGCCTTTCCTGAAACGCCTACGACGCGCGCGGCAGCGCGGCTTCGATAAACGCTGCGCATAGCGCTTCCATGCCCTTCGCGTCTTCTGCGTCGAAGCGCGCGACGACCGGGCTGTCGACATCCCACACGCCGATCAGCGTGCCGTCCGGTGCGACGAGCGGCACGACGATTTCGGATTGCGATGCCGAATCGCAGGCAATATGGCCGGGGAATTCATGCACGTCTCGCACCACTTGCGTCTGACGGGTAAGCGCTGCCGTGCCGCACACGCCCTTGCCGAGCGCGATGCGTACGCAAGCAGGCTTGCCCTGGAACGGCCCGACCACCAGCTCGCGGCCATCGTGGAAATAGAAACCGGCCCAGTTCAGATCGCTCAGCGAATGGAACACGAAAGCGGAGAAATTCGCGGCGTTGGCGATCCAGTCGGTTTCACCGGCGAGCAGCGCGCGCGCCTGGGCGACCAGCTCTTCGTATTGCGCGGCTTTGGGGAGATGCGAGGCGGAGGAGACTTCGAACATGACGGTGTCCGTGATGAAAGCGGGAAAGAGGAGCAGCGAGGCCTGCAGTGTAAAGCAAGCCGCCGTTTCCTTCACGGCACGCCGCACTGCGCATGCCGCCCTCTTTCCGCCCGCTCTGCGTGCGGCCTGATGGCTTTGTCCAGACGTTAAGCCGGTGGGCAGCGCCACGCAGCGATCGTTATTCGACGCCGACGATCACGCTCGATGCCTTGAAGATCGCCGTCGCCGCTTTGCCGTTCGCAAGGCCGAGGCGGTCGACGCTTTCGTTGGTGATGATCGCGGCGATCTGCGCGCCGCCTGCGGCGATCGTCACTTCCGAATTCACAGCACCCCTGGTCACCGCCGACACGGTGCCGGCGATGCAGTTGCGCGCCGACACCTGGCTCTTCGCCACGTCGACCATCACGATCACCGACGACGCCTTGACCAGCGCAAATGCCTTCTTACCTGCAGCGAGACCGAGCGATGTCGCGCTGCCGTGTGTGATGATCGCAACGATCTCGAGACCGTCCGGGGTGCGCAACGTGACTTCGTCGTTCACGGCGCCGTGTTTGACTTCGGCGACTTCGCCGGCGAATTGATTGCGTGCGCTGGTTTGCATGTTGTTCTCCTGGTTGTGGAGCCTCGTGAAAGACGATTCGAGGCGATGTGTCGAGCGTAACGAAACACCCGGCCTGCGCGGCCGCTTGTGCGTGAGTGCGGTATGGCACAGCGTAATTGACGATTCGAACCTCAATGAAAACACATAAGCGTTGTGTAAATACACTCATAACGCCGTGCAGGCACAGCGCAGGCAATTGGCTTCATGCCGCCGCCGTGTCGCGCAACGTGGCGCTCATGCCCGCGAGTAACCTGTAAGCGTGAGAACGCCTGGCTAGCTCGTTCCGCGTCGATGCAGCAAGCATCCACCGCCCGGCGCCTCGCGCGACACCGTATCATCGTGCCCTTGGACCATCACCGCCGAACTCCATGCCTGTCGCCGCCCTGCCCCCCACTGCTGCACGCTTTGCCACACGCCTCGCCGCCCGCTTGCCGCACGCCCGCCGTGCCGCCACGTTATGCGCCGCCCTTGCAGCCGCTGCTACGTTCACCGCCTGCAGCAATCCGTCGCCGACCCGCGACGCCCACGCGCGCGTCGACACGGTCGCGTTGTTCCCAATCGCCAATTACGACCAGAACGTCGACCACTGGCTCGAACCGGACAGCCCCGGCTACGATCAGCCGTTCCTGAGCCCCGCGGATCAGCAGGCGCACTTCAGCGCCCTCTACGCACGCTATTTCGGCACCGGCACGGCCGCGCCGTCGCCGTGGAATTCCGCTTACGTGACGATGCGCGTCTACCGTCAGCAAGGCGCGGACATTGTCGCGCTGCAGCAGCGCCGCATCGACAAGTTCGACAACACCGGCAAAAGCGGCGCGGCGCTCGGCTACGGCGAAAATTTCCGGCCGCACGACAAGGCGTGGATCGACACCATCGCGCAAAACATGGCGGTCGGCCAGTTCACGCAGGAGGTCGTCTACAAGCCCGCACGCCGCGCAATTGCCACCAGCAACCTGATGGTGCGCGAACTGCCGACCATGGACCCGTCGTTTTACGATCACCGCCTGGCCGGCGAAGGCTATCCGTTCGACAACCTTCAGATCTCGGCAGTACGGCCCGGCACGCCGCTGTATGTGCTGGGCAGCAGCGTCGACGGCGCGTGGCGCTACGTGCAAACGCCCGACGTGCAAGGCTGGGTGCGCAGCGACGGCGTCGGCATGACCGACGACACCTTCGTCGACACGTGGCGCGCCGCCACCGCGAGGTCACTGGGCGCGGTGACAGCTGCCTCGGCGCCGGTGCGCGACAGCCGCGGCGTGTTCCGCTTCGACGCGCCCGCCGGCACGCTGCTGCCGCTCGTGCCAGACAACGCCGTGCGGCCCGCAACACAGGCTGGTAAAACCGCAAGCGAAGCCGCCGGCGCCCCCGCCGCCCGCAAACTCCTGGTCCCGGCCCGCGACGTCGACGGCCAGGCGATCATCCGCACCGCCCACCTGAGCGATGCGCAGATCGCTCCCATGCCGCTCGCCGCGACCCCGCGGCATCTGGCAATGCTGATGAAAACGCTGATCGGGCGGCCGTACGGCTGGGGCAATAGCGGTCTCTACAACGATTGTTCGTCGGAACTGCAAAGCATCTTCGCGACGTTCGGCGTGTGGCTGCCACGCCATTCGTCGACGCAAATGAGCGCAGGACGCATGATCGATCTTTCCGGCTCGACGCCGGCGCAACGGCTCGACTACCTCGCCCAGCATGGCGAACCATTGCGCACGCTGATCTACATCAGCGGCCATGTGATGCTGTACATCGGCAACACGACCCGCAACGGAGTCGCCGTGCCGGTGGTCTACCAGGACGTATGGGGTTTGCGGCCGGCCGACAATAGCCGGCGCGCGGTGATCGGCGGCTCGGTGATCCTGCCGCTGTTCGAACACATTCCGGAAGACGCGACGCTGCAATCGCTCGCGGCAACCTCGACGTTCCAGATCAGCGTCCTCGGCGCGCCAGGCGGCGCAGCAGCGACGCCGTCGGCACCGTCCACCCCCGCCGCGCCGCCGGATGACGACAATCCTGCCGGTTGAAATAACGCCGGGAGAAGACAATCCGGCCGATTGAATCCGCGCGGCGACCTGCGCCGCACGCCCGTGCACGCGCCTGCGCCCGCGCAGATGTCCACGCAGACGTCCACACCCACACCCACGCCGCACGGGCGTGCTTAAAAAATATTTTTTCCGGAGTGTCGATTCAAACGCGACGCACTCGTCGTAACGTTGAAGGCCTGGCTCACGCAGTCGGTCTTTCAACTCACAAACCTGTTACTTCAAGGAGTCGCCGTCATGTCCAGCCCCGCTGTCAAACCGATCCCGGACGGGATGCACTCGCTGACCCCGTATCTGATTTGCGCCAACGCCGCGGAAGCCATCGCGTTCTACACCAAGGCTTTCAACGCCGTCGAGCAATACCGCCTGCCCGGTCCCGGCGGCAAAATGATGCACGCCTGCCTGAAAATCGGCGACTCCATGCTGATGCTGACCGACGAATGGCCTGACCACAACGCGCTGGGCCCAAACGCGCTAAAAGGCACGCCGGTCACGATTCACCACTACGTCGAAGACGTCGACGCCAGTTTCAAGCAGGCCGTCGAGGCCGGCGCGACGGTCGCCATGCCACTTGCCGACATGTTCTGGGGCGACCGCTACGGCCAGTTGAAGGACCCGTTCGGCCACAGCTGGTCGCTCGCCACGCATAAGCGCGACCTGACCCCGGAACAGATTCAGCAAGGTATGCAGAGTATGGAGTGCGGGCAGAAATAAGCCACGCTCCCATCCATGACGAGGAGCTCGTATGCAAAAAATTGCGCCATGCCTGTGGTTCGACGGTAATGCCGAAGATGCCGCACGCTTCTACACGTCGGTGTTTTCGCATTCCCGCATCACCACCACGATGCATTACACGGACGCCGGCCCCGGGCCGAAGGGAGACGTGCTGTTCGTCACCTTCGAGCTGGAAGGTCAGGAGTTCATGGCCTTGAACGGCGGCCCCCAATACAGCTTCACGCCGGCTATTTCGCTGTTCGTGCACTGCGCGTCGCAACAGGAGGTCGACGGCTATTGGGCGAAGCTCCTGGACGGCGGCGCGCCGATGCAATGCGGCTGGCTTCAGGACAGGTTCGGCGTGTCGTGGCAGATCGTGCCGGACGCACTCCCTAAAATGCTGCGCGACCCGGATGCCGCGAAAGCCAGCCGCGTGATGCAAGCCATGATGAAAATGGTCAAGCTCGATATCGCGTTGCTTGAACAGGCTTATCGGGGCGGCTGACGCGGATCAGTCAGGCCGGTGCGCGCGCCGGCCCTTGGCGAATGAGCCTCCTATATAGCCTCGCACACCACATCGAACTTCAGCAGTTGCGTAGGCCCAAACGCATTACTGATCGCGACATCGGCCGCATCGCGTCCCCGAGCCATCAAAACCCTACCTGTACGCGGCACATTATTCCGAGGATCGAATGTCTGCCAGCACCCGCCAACATACGCCTCGAACCACGCGGCAAAGTCCATCGTCGCATACGGCGGCGGCGTGCCGACATCGCTGATATACCCCGTGCAATAACGCGCCGGTATATTCATCGCCCGGCACAGCGTCACGGCCAGATGCGCGAAATCCCGGCACACGCCCTTCCTCTCCTGCCACGCCTGCCAGGCGGTCTTGGTCGGCCGCGCGAAATCGTAGCCAAATACGATGTGCTCGTGCACGTAGTTGCAAATCGCATCCACCCGCCCGCGACCAAGCGGCATCTTGCCGAACGTCTGCCACGCAAATTCGGATAGCAAATCAGTTTCGCAGTAACGGCTGCCCAGCAGAAATACCAGCGAATCGTCAGGCAGCGCCTCCACTGCATACTGCTCGGTCAGCGGCGGCCGCCTCTCCGGTTCGGACGAGACCTCGAGCACGGCACTCGTCGACAACGCGAGCCGTCCCTGCGGTGCGACGATCCGGCTGCACAAATTACCGAAGCCGTCGCGATACTGCCTGATCGGCACCGGCGGATCGACCACCAGCAAATCCGCACTCAGCACGTCCTTCGCGTGCGAATAGTGCGTGTTCAACATCAACATCATCGGCGTCGGTTGCACGCACTCATAGACCAGCTCGTAGCCAACGCGCAATTTCATCGCGGCGCCCTCTTCCAGTTGAAACGTTCAGTTGACGCGCCCGGTGAGCAACCTGAATTGACGCTCCCAGCTAACACGTTCGGTTTGTACAAGCCCTTTCATCGGGCTCACCCTCACTCGCCTTCGGTCACGCTCACATCGACCTGCAAACCGCGAAACGAATGCGGCGCGCCATGCCATGTGCCCCATAACGGCAACGCCTGGTAGTAATTCCACGCCACCGCCACCCGAATCAGATGGCGATTGCCGACTATGCTATTGGTCGGATCGAAATCGACCCAGCCGGCGCCCGGCAAATAGATCTGCAGCCATGCATGCGTCGCACCGCCGCCTTGCGTCGCGTCGTGCTCCGGCACGAACAGATAACCACTCACAAAGCGCGCCGCGAGACCGAGCGAGCGCACCGCGTCCATCATCAGCACCGCGAAATCGCGGCAACTGCCGCTGCGGTTGCGCAAGGTGTCGCCAGGACGGTTCACGCCCTTCTCCGTGCGGCGCACATAGAAAAACGTGCTTTTTATTTCGAGCGTCATCGCGCGCAGCAGCGCCATCGTGCCGCCGGTGCCGTTCTTGCCGCTCTTGCCGCTCGCACCGCCGCTGTGCACAGGAACGAAGCGCCGCGCCCACTCGTCCACGTCCCCGTCCGGATACTGGCGGCTGCGCGCATTCACGAGATCGGACGCTTCCTCGTTGGTGTACGCGAACGGCCAGTTCACTGCGTACGGTTCGAGCGCGTAATCGGGCATGGGCGTTTCGAAGTGTTCCAGCGTCACTTCGCTATCGAAGCGCAATTCGCTCGCCTTGCCCGCGAAACTCGCGACCGCCACGGAGTTGTCGAACACGTCGTGTAGCCAGTGCAGCCGGGACGGCGTCGGCGTAATCACCAACTGGTTCGTGACGAGGCGCAAGTCGTGGCTGGCGCGCGGTCGGAACATCATCCGGTGTTCGCCGAACCGCACGGGTTCCGAATAACGGTAGACGCTGAGGTGACGCACCGTGAAACGCGTGGGCTCAGTCATCTGACAGGCCGATCGATGCAACTGGGTTCGTCCTGAGCATCGCGTTCACGCCGGTAAAACCCGCTGCCGCAACAGGCGCTGAGCGCCCGGCACGGTTTGATCCTGAAAGAGCCACCGCCAAAATCCGGCGTGGTGGGGTGCTGTCATCGACAAGCAGTCGCTTTGAGCATACACCCGCCATATTGGTTGAAATCACTCATTTGGCCGTGGCGCCGTGCATGGGAAAGTTATCAACGGAATCTGCTCGCAATGGTGTGGACAAATCACACCCTGTGATAAACAGCCCCGCCGAATAAGGCTTTCCGGGCGGCGTGTCGGGGAAATTTCTTTCCCCTCGCACCTTCAAACATCCATTCCCCCACGGCACGCTAGAACTGCGCCGTAGCCTGCACGCCGACCGTCACGCGCGATGTCGGGAAGCCGCTGGGTTTGTAGACCGGCGTCCCGGCGAACAGGTCGTAGGAGATACCGACAAAGCGCGAAGGCAGACCACCGCGGATGCCGATCACCGCGCCCGCCAGTTGCGTTCCGGCCAGAAACGTCGTGTTCGGACCGAACACGCGGCCATAGTCGATCCCGGCGTACAGCGCCTGTCCCGTCTGTCCGATAGGCCACTGCAATTCGTTGCGCCAGTAGAAACCTTTCTCTGCCGCCAGCATGGTTTCACCGTCGAAGCCGCGCACTGTGTAACGGCTGCCGATGGTGAGGTCGTCCAGATAGAACAGCGTGTCGTTGGTGAACTGTGCGTGAACGGTCGTCACGTAGCGGAAGTTCTGTTGGGCGACGGCGAACGGGATCGACAGGTTCGCGTCAAGCACGGTCATGTGGTAGCGGTACGTGGGGCCATCGGGATACGGGTCAGCCGTCGCGCCCAGTCCGCCGATGCCCTGACGATACGCCAGTGTGCCGTCAAACTGCACCGCGCCGACGTAGTGGCGGTCGGTCAGGCCCGCTTCGATGAACGTGTTGTTGCGCCGCTGCTGCGGTATGTCGATGTCGTTAATGAAGCTCTCGCCGAAGCGTTTCGATATCTGGAACTCCACGCCAAACACGTCGCTTTGGCTGCGGCTTAGTACACGCGCGAGCCTGAGTGCCGCTGTCTGCGAGTTGCCGCTGGACACGAACGTCTGGTTCACGCCCGCAATGTTCTGGTAGTACGTGTTCGTGTTGCCGGACAGCGTGGCCGTCCAGTAACCCCATGGGAGCGAGTACGAACCGTTGAAACCGTGCGAGCCGAGCGACTTGTTGCCGAACGACAGGTCCTGATTTGCGCCGACTGTGAGTATGTCGTTCAGTCCCAGCGGACTGTCGATGCCGAGGCTCACGTTGCCCTGCCACTTGCCGGTGGCATCCGTGCCCGAGTTATCGACGGACGTGACGAAGCTCCACGGCTTCGAGCGCTTCACGCTCACGACGACATCGCTCTCGCCCGGCGTGTCCGTCGGCTCGATCTTCATGTCCACGTCCTGCGACGCCACGCGCTTCATCTGCTCCAGCCCCTGCTCAAGATCGCGCAGGTCCAGCAGGTCGCCGTCGCGGGCGGGGAATGCGGATTTCAGGGTGCCGCGCGTGGCAGGATCGGCAAAGCGGAGCTGGTGCACGATGCCAGGAACGAGCGCGAATGCCAGCGTGCCGCTGGACAGGTCCTGCTGCGGGACGAGCACGCGGGTGGTCACGTATCCACGGCTCAGGATCGCCTGCTGCAGCCCCTTGGTCAGCGTGTCAATGCAGGACTTGCCTACGCACTGGCCCCTGTAGTGATCGAGCCATTCGCGCGCGAAGGCGAACGGGTCCAGTGATAGGGCTGACGCTCCCTTGCTGCGCACCGCATCGGGCAGGGTTGTCGGGACATCAAGCGCGAATTTGCCGATGCGGAAGCATGGTGTCTCGACCGGCAACAATGGGTAGCCCTCGATTTCTGGCAGCGTCGAACGCACGGCGGGAGCCTGCACGGTTGCGTCACGCTGCTGTGCGTCGCGCTGCTGCTGGATCTGCTGGTTCTGCTCGGCGTTGGCCCGTGCGGCGGCGGCTTCATCGGCTGGCGTCGGCGCATGCTGCGCGTTCGACGCGAGCGATACCAGGGCTGTGAGCGGCAGCGCCGCCAGCCTCTTTCGAATTTTCATTGCTAGATTGGTTCTTGAATCTGTTTATCGCTCGGTATGCGGCTGAGTGAGGCGCACCCGGCCACGACCGGGGTTGCTGCAAATTGACGAGTTATCTGTCAAATATCTCTTGCCGCAATCGTGGCAAGCGCATACCTGTCAGTTTCAGGTAAATACGCTTCGATCTCGTATGCTTCGGGAGATGTAGGATCACCGAAGACTAGAACAACGGCAACAGTCGTCCCGGTCGGCAAAGTTACCGCAGTATGCTCACCGATCAGTTCTGCCTCAACCGGTCTAGATAGCTGGAAGGTATCGTTTTCTTTCATTGCGCTCATTTTTTTGCAGGAATTCCCGTTACCAATCTGACCGTTCCTGAATTGTCCTTCATAAAGACAAACGTTGTATCAATCGTCTTTCCATTTGGACCGGTGATTGAAATAACCTGCTCGTAGGTCTGTCCGTATTGACCCGTCTTTGTTGGTACAGCGGTTGCCGGGTCGAAGCGCACCTGGGAAGCAAGATCTTGCCAGCTGGTTTGATCGAAGCCTAAAGCCTGATTAAACCAATTTGCTTTGGACTGGTTCTGCGAGTGGTCTGGGTTCAACAAATAGTCTTTTAACTTGCCCTCTAGATTAGACGTGTCAAAGCCTGTATTGCCGCTGTTGCTACCTTCGTTTGATGCATTGGAAGTTGAATCGTTGTTCCCGTTATTGATCGTTGCATTGCTGGGCACGTACCCCGGCGTTCCGATCCCAGCGTTCGCCACGCCTTTGGTCGCAGAGTCCACCAGCACCAGTCCCGGGCTCGCCGTCGGCGGCTCGCCACCCTTAGCGCCGATGACGGCATTGATGCCGTTCGCCGCGCCCTGCGCCATCAGGTCAGTTGGAGACTCTGACATCTTCGCAGCAGCGCCGCTCTTTACCATCCCGATAAACTGGTCGACCAGATTTCCAATCGACTGTCCCTGCGTCGTGCCAGGGGGCACCCCAATTGCCTGTTCGACAAGACGACGAGCCTTGTCCTCGTCCTTGTTGTTGCCCTGATTGTAGAGGTTCGCGTTCGACGCGCCTGCCACGCCGGCCGTCCCGCCAATGACTGCACCACCGATCCCCGACGCGATGTTCCCGGCCAGGTTCCCGATCAGCGACGAGCCGGTCGCACCCGCTACAGCGTCGCTGAGTTCCCTCGTCTGCGGCGCAAGAAGCGAGGACAAACCCGCACCGGCAGCGCCGCCAATCGTGCTGAACGCGCTACCGCCGCCAAGTCCACCGATCAGCGCGCCACCCGCCGCGTGGAGTTCTGCACGCGAATCACCGCCTTCGGCCCAGTTGTTGTAGTCAGCCAGCGCGGCGGCAATGCCTTCGGTATCGCCCCGATCCTTCGCGGCCTGGAGCGCGGTAACCGCGTCGTCGCGCTTTATATCCGCATACGCACCGATACCTTGCGACACCGTCTGTCCTGCCGCCTGGGCGGCCTGCACCGTGTCAGCCTGCTGATTGAGGATATCGTTCACATCCGGCGTTTTCGCAACCGTGCCGTTCGTGTCCGTCGCGTCGCGACTCAGGCTCGCAACGTCCTGAGTCTGATGCTCGCCGTCAGTGACAGTGATCGTGCCCGCGCTGATGGCGCTACGCGTCGTCGCGCTCGAATCGCCGCTGTCGTTCTGCGAAATCATCGGCGAGACGCCAGGCTGACCGCTGACCGAGCCGGGGCCGGTCGCTTTTCCTGTTACACCAACGCCCACACCCGCGCTGATACCGTTGCTGTTGGCGTCGTAATGTGACTGGTTCTGAACGTCGCTATACGTGAGTGTCCCGGTCGTCAGCCTGTTTTTCGAGGCGTCCGCCGTGCTCGAAATCACCGCGCCAGTGAGATCCGTATTGCCCTTGACGTTGACGTCGAAACCGCCATCGCCCGCATTCATCCCGGCCTGCTCATTGACGCCCGCATACTTCGAGTCCGCATGGCCGTTCTGTGCGCTGAAGCTTGCGCTTCCGCCGCCCTGGCTGATCGTGAAGCCGCCACCCGCGCTGCTCTGATGCGCCGCGCTGTTCGTCACGTCCTGCACACTCGTGATGTTCTGAACACACGCACCCGACACGCCCGCCGTTGTCGATTCACGTTTTCTCCTGACTCGACAGGAACTTGCAAACCGGTTTTCCATGATGCGCGTTTCCATCTGCAATTTTTTGCCCCGACGCGGTTTCTGGCCAGAAGGCGCGAGTTTGCCAGAAGACACATTCCGCGTATCTCAATTACATCGCATCACGAAGCAATCTCCTCCCGCCGGGATTGACGGCGCACGTAGTGCGACGGCAAACCCGGCGGAACAGGGCGTGTGCATATCACTGCTCCAGAATTGCGCCGACCCGCGTTACGCGGTAACGACGCATCGCGGACCTCATGCGCTTACTCCGTCAAGGCCGCGCGCGAGCGCGCCGAAGGGTAGCCGCTAGAGAAGAGAAGCCGCATGACCGATCTGAGGCCCAAGCTCACCGATGTAAAAAGCCTTCAGGACCTCTCCAAGATCCTCGCCTGGCCCATGCTCGTCGTCGCCTATTTCCTGGCTACAGGCCCGCAGATCGCACTGGATGGCGCCATCGTGCTCGACATCCCCGATGACGTGCCGATGAGCACACAGACCTGGCTCTTTTTCGGAATCTTTGCCCTGAAGGCATTCTGGTCTGGTGGCATTGCCGCTTTCGCCTACGCCCTCATCGGCGAGCTACACAAGGAGATGTACTTTCGCTGGAAATGGGTACTTTTTCCATACGTCTCAGCCATCCTTTTTGCGTTTGCGCTGCTCGGCATCTTTGGCTCCTCGCACTTCATCTGGCTCAAGAACCTTGACAGCTTCTGGTGCTATGCCGCCATCGTCTGGGGCTTCTTCCTGCTCGCGATGACCGAACAGCTTCTCGAACCGTTCAGGCGCCGCACCGAACGCAGCACCGCGTAAACGAAGCGCGGGCCGTGAGTGTTACCAGCACTCACGGCCCGCTGACCACAACCAACTCATTAGAGGAGTTGATCATGGCTGACGCCAATCTTAAAGCATTGCACGCTCATCCCGAGCGACACGCCACCGTCCAGGAGATCATGCGCTGGCGACCCTCACCGAAACCCGGCAGGCCCTGGCGAACACCAAGGTTTTTTCCGTGGCTGCGCATCGCCGGCATCTGGCTTGAGCAGGCCGGCTTCCCGCCCGGCCAGCGCGTGAGAATCCAGGTCGAGCACGGCAGGCTCGTCATCACGCCAGATTGAACGACTCCACAAACGACAAACCCGGCTGCGGCCGGGTTTGCTGTTTGTTACGTCAGGTACTCATACCCATCATCTTCCCCGCGACATTTAGCGGTTCCGGGTAGACGATCTGCTGCTTGTCAAGAACGCAAGTCAGCAACTCATAAGCCACACCATACTCGCCGAATTCAATATATTCAGCCACGTCGTTGCGATCTTGCTCAGAGATTTCTCTCTCAACTTGCACGAGAGATTCACGCATCAATCGTTCAATCTCGTCATAAGGTTCTTGTTGCATCGTCATTTCGGATTTCTAGGAACATTTGTCGGAAACGCCGTAACGATTCCGCCACCCTTACTCGCCGGCTCGATAACTACACGAATGTCGATGCCATCGCGAGAGCCATTCTTAACTATTCTGCCATTGGCTTGAACTGTCTCAGGAATGGACGGATCTGTAGCGATATCGGAAACGGTGTTCATAATTTTCGAGGCCGACCAGTTTTCCGGAAACACTGACTTACCGGGACCACCTGGCCATTGGTGACCTCCGCCCGTTGAGTCCCCGGTCAATATATGGCTCGTTCGATCGGGCGACGCCAGATTGACGTCGCCTGAACCATTGCCTCCTGCCTCGTTATCGCCGTTCCCACTACTGATCGTCGCATTGCTGGGCACATATCCGGCCGTCCCAGGCACCGCAACCGGTGGCGACACAACACAACCGGCCGGACCACATGCAACCACCGGCGGCGTCACCACCGCACCGCCGCCCGATGCCGTGGGCGGATGCCCCGGTCCGGATCCACCCAGATCGTTCGGATCAACATACGGCCCCTGCGGGCCGTTCGCGTTCACCAGCGCCGCGAACTGGTTGCCCATGTTCTGCGCGCCGCGCCCCGCACTCGCAAACTGGTCAGCAATCCAGCTTCCGATGCCGGAGAGCACTGAACCCGTGCCACCCTCGCAACTGCCATTGTCGCAGTGTGCACGCTCGTTATACAGATCGACATTCGCACCGCTGAACGAACCCGAACTCCCACCCACAAGTCCGCCCGCACTTCCGGCCAGCGCATTGGCCAGGATATTGCCCAGCGTTCGGTTCGCATCGGCGTCACCGGTTGGATTCGCCCCGGTCACCGCGTTACTGATATCGTTCAGGTTCCCCGCCAGTACCGCCGACGTCGCCGCACCCGCAGCGCCGCCCAACGCATTGCCGCCGCCGAGTCCGGCCACCAGCGCACCGCCTGCCGTGTGCATCGCCACGCGCGCGCTGCCACCCTCAGACCACGCCGCAATTCCCGCCTGGTCGCCCGCATCCCGAGCCTCCTGCAGACGCCGGTCCGCATAGTTGCCGATCTGCGTCACCACTGCCTGACCGGCCGCGCTCGCCGCACTCATCATGTCGGCCTGCCGATCCAGCAGGTTGTTCAGGTCCGGCGTTTTCGCGACCGTCCCGTTCGTGTCCGACGTGTCGCGGTTCAGGCTCGCCACGTCCTGCGTCTGATGGTCAGTGTCAGTAATATTGATCGCGCCGGCGCTCACGCCGCTGCGTGTCGTCGCGCTGTCACTGCCACTGTCGTGCTGGCCAAGAGACGGCGTGATACCGCCCGAGTTCGGCACCGAGGCCGGTCCAACCACCTTGTCCGGCAAGCCCATTGAAGCGCCGGCCGAGAATCCGCTGCTTTTCGCATCGTAGTTCGAACTGTTTTGCATGTCCGAGAAGGACAGTGTGCCAGTGCTGAGCGTGTTCCTCTCCGGCGTGGCGTCACTGGCTATGGTAGCGCCCTTGAGATCGGTGTTGCCGTGGACACCAATATCAAACCCACCCGTACCCGCGTGAATCCCCGCCTGCTCATTGACACCCGCATAGCTGCCGTTCGCGTTCGCATTCGTCTGGCTGTAACTCGCACTGCCACCGCCCGTACTGATTGCGAATCCGCCGCCTGAACTGTCCTGCCGGGCGGCGCTCGTCATCGTGTCCTGCACGCTCGCGATGTTCAGGTTGCCGCCCACGTCGGCCGCGATCTGCTTGCCGTTGATCTGTGAGCCGATGATGTTCGTATCGCCGCCCGATATCACCGTAACGCTGTTCGCACCGTTCACATGCGACGCATTCTGGATCGACGCGTCACTGTTCGCATCGCCATGCGCGTTCGCCATCGCCGCCGAGACGCCAAAGCCGCCGCCAAACGTGTATTGCATGCCAATGCTTGCGCTGCTCGAACTGTTCGAGCTACGCGTCGAGTCGGTGTCTGTCGTGTTGATGACGTTCACCTGGTTCTTCGCAGCCAATACGACATCATTCGCGCTCACGTTCGACCCGGCGATAGTCATGTCGCCATTCGTCGCGACGAACGCCGCCATGCCGCCTGCCTGCACATTGGAGCCACGCTGAGTTGCCTGGTCCTCAGACGACTGGCTCTGGCTCTTGCTCGAACCAATGCTGACCTTGATACCGATGTCGGGCTTGCCCCCATCGGCCAGCGTCTTCGCGCCCATGCCCGTCAGCGCAACGTCACCCGCCGCCGCGATGCTGTGCAGCGTCGCCGCCCGGTCATTGCCACTGCCGGCCGACCGGCTGGCCGCCTGGGATTCCGAATACGCATTGTTGATCGCGTCGCCCACCGACCCCGCGAGGCCGATCGTGAGGCCGCTGCTGCTCGTCTTCTGCGTCTGCGCCTGATGCGAGGTGTCCGCCGCCGCGCCGATAATCACATTGGCTGCGATGCCCGTTACGTTCTGGCCCGCGACAAGATCGCTGCCCGTGACGTGCAGCGTATTGCCCGCCTGGATCGAGAGATTGCCGTTGATCGAACCGACCGTGCTCGCGTTGTTCGTGACGCTCGACTCCTGGTCGGTGGTCGAGAGCTTGTTGGTGCCAACTGTGACAGTCAACCCGCTCGTTCCGAGGCCCGTGCGCTTCTCCTGATAGCTGCTGGAGGACTGCATGGTGTCCTGTGACGTGGTGATGTTCACGTCATGCGCGGCACTGAGCGCAACGTCGTTCGTGCCAACGATGATGCTGCCCGTGACATTGATATCCTTGCCGCTCGCGATGGTCACGGCATCGGCGGAAACCATGCTGCCCTGCGAAAGCGTCGTCGTGGTGTCATACGCACTCGACACTTCCTTGCCGCTCACGACATTGCTGTGCCTGTGCTGTTCCTGCGAGTTATCGACATGCGTTTCTGTCGTTGCGCCGATCTTGACGTTACCCGTTGCCGCCAGCGTCGCCATTCCCTTGTCGAGACTGATCGCGCTGCCAGTGACGTTGATGTCCTTGCCTGACGCCACGGTCAGCGAATTGCCGGCATTGAGCGTTGTCGCCGTGAGCGTATCGTCGGACCGGCGCAGTGATTCTGAGTAGCTGCCGTGACTGTCGCTACCCGAGCTATTGCTGTCGGTGGTGGAGGTAGCTTTCGCCGCTTGCAGCGTGACGTTGCCATTCGCTGCGAGCGTGCCGCCGCCAGCCAGATTCAGGTCCGCGCCCGTGGCCGTCAGGTCGCCGCCCACGCCGATCTGCAAAACGCCACCGACGTTCAACGAACTGCCGGTCGTCTGATTGGCGTTGGTATTCGAGACGCCGTTGGCGCCCGCCACGATCTTGTGTTCGCCGGTCTGCACCGAACCCAGGTCATAGTTACCACCCACGGCCATGCCGAGGTTGCCACCCACGTTCAGGTTGCCCGCATTCTGCTCGACATTGCCGCCGGTCACGATGAGCGCGTCACCTGTCACGTTCAGGTTCGCAATGGGGCCGAGCGCGGTTGTGGTGCGTGTGGCACCTGTTGCGCTAACCTGTTCGACGGTCTTCACCACCGTATTCAGCAGCAAGTCGCCGCCCGCGTTCAACGCGAGGCTTCCCGCATTCACCGTCGCCGAGGTCAGATCAACATTGCCCTTCGTCGTCAGCGACATCAGGCCACCGCTTTGCAGCGAGCCGAATGCGTTGTTGATCTGGTTGCCCTGGATCGACAACGTATTGCCTGCCTGCACCGTGCCGCTGTTGGTCAAGGTCTGCGCGTTCTGAATGTCAATGTCGGTCGCGGCGAGCAGCGGGCCGTTCATGTTCTGCTGGCTCACCTTCGCAAGATAGACGACCGGCACGAGCACGGACTGGCCGTCAACCACTTCGGTCTGCATGATGATGACGTTGCTGGTGAGCACCGCCACCTGCTCAGGCGACAGGCTCATGCCGAGCGGCAGGTTCAGCGACTGCGAGAGCGATGCGCCTGCGGCAAGCAGCGACTGGTACATCGACTGGAGGTCGGTGTACGGACCGAGTACGGCCTTGCCCGTCAGCGACGTAACCTGGTTGCGCACGAGCTGCTGCTCGTAGAAACCGTCGCCGAGACGCTTCTCCGTCGCCTGCGGATTCAGGCCAAGTTGTTGCAGGTAGTAGTCGCTCGAAATGAACGATTTCTGGTTCGTGAAGGCCGGATTCGTTTCGATCAGATAACCGGCACCCGGTGACGTAGCCGGCTTGAACAGGCCGCCCTGCGGGACGGTCAGGTTGCTCAGGACGTTGACCGCCGTCGCACTGGTCATGACCGGATCGATCCGGGCCGCGCTGCCGCTGACCGCGCCCGCATTGACGCCCGTGAGCGACTGCCCAGCGGCAAGACCGATAGACGGAATCCCCGCGTTGCCCGCCGTGTTGTCGATGCTGATGCCCGTACCCGACAGCGTGCCGCCCGCGACAAAGCTCGCTTCGTAGCCCGGCAGGGAGTAATGGTGGATGTCGGCGGGCGCCGCCTGGTAGCCGCCTGGATTCGAGCCGACAAACGGCGCATTGCCGAACGGCAATGTCCAGTTGTGCTCAGAGTTGTCGTAGTTGTTGTAGTGGTAGTAGCCCGAATACGTGACCTGTAGTTCGGGAGCGCTCTGGCCCTGCCAGCTGTTCTGGTCGAGCGTGACGGGCGCCGCGATGTTGCCCAGCGCCGCAACCGCGCTCCAGTAGTTCTGGAACAGACCCACCTTTGACGCGTCCAGGTTGCCGCCCGCAATGATCTGCGCCTGCGGGCTGATGGTTGCGGTCAGGTTCGCCAGCGCCACGCCCGTATAGGTGGTGTACTGGTAGCCGCTGTTCCACTGCCCCCCATGCGGCGGCTCGATACTGACGCCGCCAATCATGGTCGGGTTCGCGTTGGACCAACCCACATTCTGACCGGAACAGGCGGCCATATTGACCGCAGTGCATCCGGTCAGGCTGATACCCAGTTGATCCAGCAGCGCCGGATCGACCGGCTGATTCAGCCCGGTCGTCGTCATCGTCGTGCGGGTATTCGTCACCTGAGCGGCGTGCAGTTCCATGTCGCCCGCCGATTCGATCAGGCCCGACTGGTTGCGGATCAGGTTCGCATTCGTGTAACTGCCGTCCGCGTTTTTGCCACCGGCCAATACGACTTTGCCAAGACCGTAAATTGCGGTCGTCGCCTGCGTGTCGGTTATCGTCGTGTCGTCGCGGTTCTCGATGTCCTGCGCGAGCAGTTCAAGCATGCCGTTGCTGTCCGTCGCGCCGATCAGCGCGGTTGGCCCGACATTCTGTATGGACTGCGTGGCATTGAGCGAGACGCTGCCGCCAACGATTGCACCCGTGTTCTTCAGGGTGTTCGAGTGCGTCATGAGCGTGCCGCCCGCCATCATCACGCCGCTGTTGGCGATATCGCCCGCATTGATGCCGAAGTTGTTCACCGCTTCGAGCGTCGCGCTGTTGTTGAACCTGCCCGGCAGGGTGAAACTGAGGTCATGACCTGCGGCGAACTGCAAATCCTGCGTCGGCGCGAAGTCGCCCTGTACGCTTACCGCTACGTCATTGGCCGCGCTGTACGCTCCGCCGCCCGTGAGCGCTGCGGCATTGACGGACAGGTTATGGGTCGCGCCAATCTGTCCGTTTGTGTTCGTGAGCGCGCCGGTCGTCGTGATCGCGACATCGCCATTCGAGCCAGTCAGGTTGCCAATCTGGCCGCTGCTGTTGTCGACGACATCGGCCCGCATGGCGACGTTCGCGCCGCTCACCTGGCCGTTCTGCGTGTTCACGAGCGCTGACGCATCGACGGCGACGTTGCCGTTACCCGTCATCACGCCGCCCGTGTTCACGATCTGACTGCCGCCTTGCACGGTCGTGTCTCCCGTGCCGAGGTTGCCGACAAGACCGTTCGTGTTATCGACGGACGCCGCCTGAAGGCCGAGCGTACCCTCGTCGCCCGCTGTACCGGTGCCGGACTGTATTTGTCCGTTCGTGTTCGTCAGGGCTCCGCCAGTCGCAAGCGACAGCGACGACAGTGAGCGTATCGCCCCTTGAGCGTTGTTCAAGTCGCCTAAGATGTTTGCTGCAATGTTCCCTCGCGCGGCGAGCACGCCGTTCGCGTTGTTCAGGCTACCGGCCCACGCGGCGAGTTGCCCCGCCGTAATGATCTGGCCGCCGACGTTGGAGAAGGAACCTGCACCATTGGCAGGAACAATAGTCAGCGTGCCCATGCCGGCGTCGAGAATCGTGCCGCCGTCGTTAATAAGCAAACCAGGGCCGAGCGCCAGGCCGTCGCTATTGGTCTGCAGCGTGCCGCCCGAATTGTCGAGCGTGCCGGTTACATCGACGGTCATCGCGCCTGTGCCGGTCTGTGTGATGCTGCCGCCGTGGTTAACGAGGTTCGCCGCATGCAGCGCGAGCTGGTCTGCACCGAGGTTGCCGTGGCTGTTGTCGAATGTCGCAGCGGAGAGCGTTGCAAGATGGCCCGCCGCGACGGTGTTTGCGTTCGTCAGCGTCGAACCTGCGGACAGCGTGACATTGCTGTTCGCCGCCAGCGTGCCGCCATTGAACAGCGTCTGCACGGCGCTGGCGATCAGCGACTGCACCGCCGTGATCGAACCCGCGTTTGCGATCTGTCCGGCCTGCACGGTCACGTTGCCATTGCCGCCGATGGTGCCGCCCGAGCCGTTGTTCAGCAGGCCGACCGTCGCCAGCGTGAGGCTGTCCGCGCCCAGCGCCGCAACATGACCTCCCGTGTTGCCGAGCGAACCGGCATTGACGGAAAGTGCGCCTG
>NZ_JBNPVT010000035.1:0-39119 GCF_050434205.1 Paraburkholderia sp. GAS348 | reverse complement strand
CCGGCTGTCATCAAGCGCGCGTTCGGTCCGATCTACACGCTGCTCGACAACAAGTACTACATGGACAAGATCAACGAAGTGGTGTTCGCGCGGGGCGCCGTGGCGATTGGCCGTGGTCTCTGGAAGGAAGGCGACGTCGTGGTCATCGACGGCATCGTCAACGGCAGCGCACGCTTTATCGGCTGGTTTGCCAGCGTGATCCGCTTCCTCCAGTCCGGCTACATCTACCACTACGCGTTTGCCATGATTATCGGCATGCTGGGGCTCCTGACCCTGTTTGTAACGCTCGGCGGCAAATAAGGCGAGGATGCAAATGCGCGCAGATACGAAGATCGTTCCCGGCTTATTGCAGGTATTTCGCGGTAAACCTCCATTCCCACGTTGCGCAGTCGAAACTGCCGTTGCCATATTAACGCAGAGCGGAGGAATTTAAAGATCATGCAAAGCGCCCCTATGAGTGCTCTGTTGCCCGATGCGCTGGTGATGTTCGCCGTCATCGTTGCGTGGATCAACGACACATTCGTCGGCCAGTCCGGCCGACGAACCACGTATTACATCGCGTTGCTGTCGACGGTGGTCGCTGGCGTCTGGTTCGCCGTGAACGCCTTCGATCCGCAGGTGTATCACTACTTCGGGCACATGTACGTGGTGGATTCGTTCGCCAACGTGATGAAGGCCGTTGTGTCGCTCGGCTACGCAGCGTCGATCATTTACTCGCGCAAGTATCTCGAAGACCGCGATCTGTTCCGCGGCGACTTCTTCCTGCTGGGGATGTTCTCGCTGCTTGGCCAGTTCGTGATGATCTCGGGCAACAACTTCCTGACGCTGTACCTCGGTCTGGAACTGATGTCACTGTCGCTATATGCCGTGATCGCACTGCGTCGCGACGCCGCCCAATCGAACGAGGCGGCGATGAAGTACTACGTGCTCGGTGCGCTGGCCTCCGGTTTCCTGCTCTATGGCATTTCGATGCTGTACGGCGCAACCGGTTCGCTGGACATCAATGACGTGTTCAAGGCCGTCGCTTCAGGCCGCATCAACGACGTGGTGCTGCTGTTCGGCGTGATCTTCATCGTGGCCGGTGTGGCGTTCAAAATGGGCGCGGTGCCGTTCCACATGTGGGTGCCGGACGTGTACCAGGGTGCGCCGACAGCCATGACGCTGCTGACGGGCGGTGGCCCGAAGGTTGCCGCCTTCGCATGGGGCTTGCGCTTCCTCGTGATGGGTCTGCTGCCGCTGGCGGTCGACTGGCAGGAAATGCTGGTAATTCTTGCGGCGCTGTCGCTGATTGTCGGCAACATCACCGGTATCATCCAGCGCAACATCAAGCGGATGCTGGCGTACTCGGCGATCTCGAACATGGGCTTCGTGCTGCTCGGCCTGCTGGCCGGCGTGGTCGACGGCAAGACGGGTTCGGCTGCTAGCGCGTACGGCTCGGCTATGTTCTACAGCATCGTCTATCTGGTGACGACGCTCGGTTCGTTCGGCGTGGTGATGCTGCTGGCGCGCCGCGACTTCGAAGCCGAGACGATCGACGACTTCAAGGGGCTGAATCAGCGCAGCCCGGTGTTCGCATTCGTGATGATGATCATGATGTTCTCGCTCGCGGGCATTCCGCCGGCAGTCGGCTTCTATGCGAAGCTCGCCGTGCTGCAGGCAACCATGAATGCCGGGTTGACCTGGCTGACCGCGTTGGCCGTGATCACGTCGCTGTTCGGTGCGTTCTACTACCTGCGTATCGTCAAGCTGATGTACTTCGACGAGCCGCTAGATGCGAGCCCGATTAAGGCGGGCGGACTCAACCGCGGATTGCTTGCCTTCAACGGTGTTGCCGTGCTGGTGTTCGGACTGGTGCCGGATCCGCTACTGAAGGTTTGCCTGCATGCTATCACGCACACGCTGCGGCTCTAGATAACGCTACGACGTCGTATGCATCGTAGATCGCGGAAATTTAAACCGACATCACATACCGACCAATGACCTCACTCAAGGAAATGCCGCTGCTTGAACTCGGCGCTAAAGATCTACCCGCTTACTGTCCAAACCCGCAGATGCCGCGCTGGAGTGCCCATCCCCGTGTGTTCCTCAATGTCACCCATGGCGAGACGCGTTGCCCGTACTGCGGCACGCGCTACCGGTTGCGCGATGGCGAAATGGTGAAACACCGTTAGGCAGCACCACGGCACGTCGAGTTCTGCGAGCCGCATTCCGGCCTTTCCGCGCAAAACAGCGAGAATTCCAATCTGGCCTACTGTCACGGAAATCCCGGACAGATTCTGGTTGTGCTTGCGGGAGAAGTACCTTGCCGCCTGATGTTTGTGAGGAAGCGACTCACTTTCGAGGCTAAACGGTCGTTCAGCACCCGGTCTGCCACCGAGAAAACTGCGAAGCGTGCAGGGCGATTGTTCGTAATTGATAAGTTCTCTATTAAACGCGTCGAGCTTTTTCGCGTGCCCGTTTCTGACTAAACTGAAGCACTACCGTTTGATGCAAGACAGCGCTCCGCATATCTGGAAGATACTACGGCAGCACTGGGAGTTCTGATTGCCTTCGTGGCCGCGCTCCTTGGCAGTCCAACACTGATAGGCAGCATGTCCGACGTGTTCGTCAGCGCCCAGGCGAAGTCCGGCCAGAGCGTTGGATCCCAATCGGCGTCATCAACCGGCAGCGCTTCGGAATTTCATCGAGCTTCTTCCATCGACTAACACAAGCGTTGCGGACGTCGACGTCACATGGTCAGACTGATGAGTTTTCGCTTCAAAAATGAGAGTGTCATCATCACAAAAGGAAAAACGGTTGAAACGTGCTGGCGCAGCGCTCGACTGGTTCCCCGAACGATTCATCAGTCGATTCCGCAAAACCCGGGAGTACATGGATGAAGAAAGTCGATGAGACAAGTGAGAAGCTTCTCTTGAGCGCGCGTCAATCGAGTCTTGATCATCTTATGGCTCAGCGGGGAATGAGACAGTTGGCGTCAAAACTGAACGATGCGCTGCGGCCACTTGATATAAGCGCGGCACAGTTTTGTCTACTTAGTCTACTGTACCGGGACGACGCTCCGAACGCATCGGAACTGGCTCAGGAGATGCAAAGCGAGACCGCACATGTGTCGTCGCAACTGAGCATCCTGACGCGTAGAGCGTTGATTGCGAGTGCACCGAGGCGAGCTGATTGTCGCGGTCGAAGGATTATGCTCACGCCCCACGGCACTTCGATTCTCGCTCAGGCAATTCCTCTCTGGTTGAAGGCGAACGAGGAAGCCGCGCGTTCAATATCCACCGCCCAACTCAGGCAACTACGTTTGCTGACATCAATGCCGTCTGGTCTTGATGACGCGAGCCGTTGCGCGAACGTTCACCGCGCTACGGACGGTGCTGCGGACCGTCCGGAAGCCGAGGCGTCAACGTCTCCCTAAGTATCGATTGCGCCGCACTGGTCGATTGCGACAGTCACACCGAATTTCACGATTGAAAACCACACGCACTTACGTTCTACGGCTGGCCATAGTCATACACACCGTGCCCCGTCTTTCTACCAAGCTTCCCCGCTGCCACCATTTCCCGCAAGAGTGGGCAGGCACGATACTTGGAATCCCCGAAGTCGTTCAGGAACACGTCCATCACGGATAGACAGACATCGAGGCCGATCAGGTCTGCCAGGGCTAGCGGGCCGAGGGGTTGATTCGCACCCAGTCGCATCCCGGCATCGATTTCCGCTGCTGTTGCAACATCTTCCGCTAAAACGAAGAAAGCTTCGTTGATCATCGGGATGAGAATGCGGTTGACTACGAACCCGGGCGAGTCCTTCACGGCAATCGGCGCCTTGCCGAGATACTGTGTCAGTTCTCGAACAGTCTCCGCTGTCTCGGGGCTGGTCTGCAAGCCTCGAATGACTTCGACCAGCGGCATCAGGGCCACCGGGTTGAAGAAATGCATGCCAATGAAGCGCTCGGGGCGCTTGAGCGTTTCGCCCAAGGTTGTTATCGAGATCGACGAAGTGTTCGTTGCGATGATCGTGTCAGGTCGCACCTCGGATTCGATTTGCCGGAGAATGCGGACCTTTAGATCAGTGTTTTCGCTAGCCGCTTCGATGACGATATCGACATTTGCAAGCTGTCGATAGTCCATCGAAGTCTCGATACGTGCGAGCGCCGCCTCGCGCACTGATGCGGAGAGTTTCCCTTTCTCGACCAGCCGGGAGAGGCTGGCGCTCAACGTCGCAAGGCCCTTGGTGAGCGCCGTGTCGGTGACGTCGATCAGGACGGTCCTGAAACCAGCGACCGCGGCAATCTGGGCAATGCCATTGCCCATGGCGCCAGCGCCGACGACTCCGACGGATTCGATTTTCATGGCTGTTCCTTTCTATCGGCGCCAAACACAACGCCTGTTCGGTTTTTGAGCACCGGAGCGATGCCTTGCCTGGGGCCCGTCTCCGGGGAAAATTGCTTCGGAAAGCTGATCGATCACGGTATACGCCTTGAAGGCCCGGATGCGTTCGCGAGCAGCGCACGGCGGTGCCGTGCTTCCGAACCTTAAGCGGGGCGACCGGCCAGCAACCGCTTCGCGGTGTATGAAAGAACGCGCTCGTTACGCTGATTCAACACGTCGATGCGGCTCGTCACGACTGCACGATTGTTTTTGGATGTAGGTTTCACTTCCTCGACCTCCACAATCCCGTAGATCGAATCGTTGACGAGAACCGGGCCGTGAGCCTTTAGCGTCAACTCCAGCAGCGCCAGACCGGTGCCTTGGATCATCGTCTGGAATAGCAGCCCTTCAATCAGGCCGCTCGTCAGCGCGGCGGGGACCGCACGGCCACGCATGGCGCCGTGCTCGTAGTCTGCGTCGATAAAAATGGCCTCGAGCATGCCAGTCACCGAGATGAAATTGACAAGATCGGTCTCGGTCACGGTGCGGCGATAGGTGTGAAAGCGTTGACCGGCCTGAATCTCCTGCCAGTAGAAGCCGCGGCCTAGCAACTGGGTGTCTTGTTGGGTACTCATATTTACTCCGGATAGGTATGTGGCTAGCGACATCGCCCGCAGTCGATTCTGCGGGCGATGTCGCGTTGGCGAAGCACTGCATTCGAATCGCGATATCTTTGATATCGTGAAAGCTGAACTAGAATCTGACGCGCAAACCGGCGGTAACGGCTAGCTGGTATCGCGAATTGGAGCCTGTTGGACCGCCCACGTTGTCGATCGATGCCGTCAGGGCGTCGCCCAGAGCTTTCTGATAGACGGCGGCTACGTATGTCGATGTACTCTTGCTAAGCGAGTACTGGGCTCCTGCATTTATCTGCGCCCACCGAGGATGAGTCCCATCCGTGATGTTCGCGATGCTCGGGGCTCCACCCACCTTTCCGTCGCTGTAGATGAATGCAATACCGGCGAGAAACGCTGGAGAGATCTGATATTTCGCATTGACTTCATAGTTCGAGAGAGAAAAGTTCGAGTGGTCAACGTATCGCAACTTGGCCAGGGTGTACGCGAACCCAAACGTCGCCGCATCCCATTGGTACGCCACGCCTGCTCCGGTGACGTCCTGCGTCTTGACCGGGCGCGTGTAGAAGATGTCGGTGGCGCTCGAGTAGTCGCCGACGATGGCGCCAGCCGTATTGGTGCCCCCCGTACTTCCGGCCGAAGGGCTTGAGAGGTGCAGGTGGCCAGCCCCCAGCGTTAAAGCACCTGCGGCATAGCTCGTCCCAACGCTCCACGCGCTATTGTTGGAGAAACCGGTGCCCGTTGAACCCGCAGCCTGATTGCTGAAAGCGTACAACCCGCCGATGGCAAGCCCGCGATAGGTCGGACTGGTGTACTTAACCGAATTGTTGATGCGGAACGTGGTGTAGAGGTTGTCGATGTCACCGACGTGCGCGCCATATTGTGTCGCCCATTGTCGGGATGAGACAAAGGGTCCGACGAAATCGACGACCGAGTCGTACTGCCGACCGAAGGTCGCCGTCCCCAGATTACCGTTGGCCAGTCCAACAAATGCCTGGCGGCCGAACAAACGAGCGCCTTGCAACTGGGTCCCGCTCGAGACGCTGAAGCCGTTCTCGAGCACGAAGACCGCGGAATTGCCTCCGCCCAGATCCTCGACCCCTCGAAATCCCCATCGGGACGGAGCACTGATGCCGGATGTTTCCTGTATCTTGCGGGCGCCGATGGCTCCTGGCTTACTGGCCACGTTGTTAACATAACTGATACCTGCATCAACCAGACCGTAGAGCGTCACGCTGCTTTGTGCGCAGGCTGACGCACTAGCCAGTCCGCTGGTCGCAAGAAAAATCGCCTTCCTCAATTTCATGCATGTCCCCTTTGAAGCGTTATAGTTAAATATCGATACAGCAATGTGCCGTTGGTCTCGTGACGACCTCGGCGGCGAAACAGTTCACTTCAAAAACCTGCGGCGCCGGCAATGCCCCGCCTGACACCGCGTACAAATCGAGGCGGCGGCGAAATGGCCCTTCAGATCACGGAGTCCTGGCGTAACGCCGCGATTCGTTCATCGTCATAGCCCAGAACGGCGCGCAGAACGTCCGTTGTATGCTCGCCGAGCTGGGGCGGGTGGGCGAGCGCCTGAGGCGGCGTCGCGCTCATATTGATCGGGTTGCGCACTACCTTCACTGTGCCGCCAGAGGGATGGGGCAGGTTGACTTGCAGTCCGCGCGCCACCACCTGATCGTTCTCGAATACTTCGCCGAGATCGTTGATTGGACCGCATGGGACGCCAGCGGCTTCGAGCGCGGTGATCCATTCATGCTTTCCACGCACGCGGACCATCTCCGCCAGAATCGGCACCAACGTGTCGCGATTGCGCACGCGTGCCGGATTGGTGGCGAAGCGCTCGTCGTCAGCGAGCTCCGGCCGGCTGCCGGCCTCGACGAATTTGCGGAATTGCCCGTCGTTGCCGACCGCGACGATGATCCAGCCGTCGCTGGTCTGGAAAGTCTGGTAGGGCACGATGTTGGGATGCGCATTGCCCCACCGCACCGGCGGCTGGCCACTGGCGAGAAAGTTCGAGTTAACGTTCGCGAGCATGGCAACCTGCACGTCGAGGAGTGCCATGTCGATGTACTGACCTTCGCCGGTGCGGTCGCGATGCGCGAGCGCTGTCAGCACGGCGACGGCTGAGTACATACCGGTCATCAGATCGGTAATCGCCACCCCTGCCTTTTGCGGTCCACCGCCTGGCAAGCCGTCGCGCTCCCCAGTGATGCTCATGAAGCCGCCGATTCCCTGGATGATGAAGTCATAGCCCGCGCGCTGCGCATAGGGTCCAGTCTGGCCAAAGCCGGTCACCGAGCAATAGATGATGTCGTGCTTGACTTCCTTGAGCGACGCGTAGTCGAGGCCATATTTCTTCAACTGGCCGACCTTGTAGTTTTCCAGCACCACGTCGCTTTGCGCGGCCAGTTCGCGGATGATGCGCTGCCCTTCGGGCGTGGCGATATCTACCGTTACCGAGCGCTTGTTGCGGTTCGCGGCGAGATAGTAGGCAGCCTCGCGCGTATCTGCGCCGTCCGGCGTTTTCAGGTATGGAGGGCCCCAGTGACGCGTGTCGTCGCCTACCTCCGGGCGTTCGATCTTGATGACGTCCGCGCCGAAGTCGGCGAGCGTCTGTGCGCACCAGGGGCCGGCGAGCACGCGGGTGAGATCCAGTACACGGATATGATTGAGAGCGCCCATAATTGGTCGAAATTTTACCGGTTAGTAATGCTATTTATATGACGTGGCGGCGTCGCGTAGCTAGCGTAAAGTGCCCTGGCACGGAAGCCGACTTCTGGAATTAAAAGGTGGCGCCGGGTTAGCGCGCAAAGTTCTGCGCGACATTCGGTTCGCTACCGGGTAGTGCCGTCGCGGTCGGCGGCGTCATCCGTCATTGGAAAGGGCCTGTTGATTTCTACGAGAAGCAATTGGCAGGGCCACAACAAGCATGATCGCCGCCAATCCTTGCACGCACGCAGCGGTGACAAAGCCACTTGTATAGGTGCCGGTCGCTTCCCGTACGTATCCGGTGAGCCAGGGTGTCAGAAAACCTGCGAGGTTCGCAACCGAACTGATGAAGGCGACCCCGACCGCTGCCGTATTGGCCTTCAGGTACCGCATGGGAATCTGCCAGAACAGGGAGATGCCCGCACCTGTGCCTGCGAGAGCGAACGCGAGTGTCACAAAGGTGGCGGTGCGGCTGCTGTGCCAGACGAGTACCAGCAGAATCAGGCTTGCAACGCTCACTGCAGAGGCAATAGAGCAGTGATAGCGGACGTCGCCATGACGGCTCGCGTATGTACAGAATGCGATGTTGCCGACAGCACCAAGAATACAGATTGCCGCGATAGCATTGCCGATCGCCGTGTAGCCACCGAATCCCGCATCCCGCAGGATGGTCGGAATGAAGAAGCTCAGTGCCGTATTGGCGGTGATGATGCAGAAATAGATGGCGAGCAGCATCCAGACGACGGGATTGGCAAGCAGCGGCCGCTTGTGGTTCTCCTCCACAGAAGAGCGTTTCCGGTCGCGAGCGAGGTCGGCCGCGATGAGCAGCCGTTCCTCAGGGGACAGCCAGGAAGCCGTCGCCGGTCCGTCGGAGAGGACAAATAGTACGAGGCAGCCCAACAGCAGTGTGGGGAGCGCCTGCACCAGAAACATCCATCGCCATCCCGACAGGGACAACATACCGCTCATATGTTGCAGCACGAAGCCGCCGGTCAGACCGACGACTATGGTCGAACAGATGGCGGCCGAGTGGAAAATGCTGAAGTTGCGGGTTCTCCGTTTGGTTGGAAACCACAGGTTCAGATACAGGATGACGCCTGGATAGAAGCCCGCCTCGAACGCGCCCAGAAGGAACCGCAGAAGATAGAAGAGAGGTGCGCTACGGACGAACATCATTGCGATGCTGGTGAGTCCCCAACCGATCGCAATCACGGAAATGGTTCGTCTTGCGCCGAGCCGTTGCTGAAACATCGTGCTGGGTATGCCGAACACCACGTAACCGAGGAAGAACAGTCCCGCACCGAAGCCGTACACGGTTTCGCTGAAGCGCAGATCAGACAGCATTTGCAACTTGGCAAATGCGACATTGGCGCGATCGACCCACGCGAGCAGCCATAGCAGGAAGAGAATCGGAACGATTCTCCATTCCGAAGCCGAATACGCGCGCCGTAGAGTGATTTCGGATGCGTCGCTCAAGGCGTTCGTATCGGCGTCGTAGAGCGAGTTCATGAAGTGTCTCCTTGATGACATGCCCGGATCTGTTTGGCCAGTGTCATGACAGTTTCAGTGCGAGGGCGGGCGGTATCGCCCGCTTTCCCGCGATGGTGCAGCAACAGCCTCTACGAAACCGCTCGCGCGGGCAGTACTTCTCCACGGTTCTCTCCGAAGCCGATGCGCGCATATCCGGGCCGCTCACACCAGCCCTTCATGACAACCTCATCGCCGTCCTCCAGAAAGCCGCGTGCTTCGCCATTACCCAGGACGACGGGTGCCTTTCCCGCGGCAGTGAGCTCGATCAACGCGCCAGCTTCAGCGGCCGTTGGGCCCGAGATCGTGCCGCTACCGAGCAGATCGCCGCTACGCAGGTTGCAGCCGCCAACCGTGTGATGCGCGACCATTTGCGCAACGGTCCAGTACTGGTGACGGAAGCTCGTGCGCGACAGCCGTGTAGCCGGAGCGTCACTTGCACGTTGCCGCTCGGATTCCAGCCATACTTCGAGCTGGATGTCGAGGCCACCTTCGCTTCGATTGGTGGGCGCGTCGAGATAGGCCAACGGCTGAGGCTCTTCGGCAGGCCGTTCCCATGCATGACGGAACGGCGCGAGAGCGTCCATGGTGACAATCCACGGAGAGATCGTGGTGGCGAAATTTTTCGCGAGAAACGGCCCCAATGGCGTCGATTCCCACATCTGTATGTCACGCGCGGACCAGTCGTTCAGCAGGCAAAGGCCAAACACATGCTGTTCGGCATCGGTCACCGGAATCGGCTCGCCCTGCCGGTTGTCGACGCCGATAAAGATTCCCAGTTCGAGCTCGTAGTCCAACCGCGCACTCGCAGATACCTCAGGCACGCTGCTCCCCGCAGCAAGGCGTTGTCCGAGCGGCCGCCGTACTTGCTGACCAGATATTCCAATGCTCGATACACGCCCGTGATAGGCGACGGGCATCCACTGGAAGTTTGGCGACAGTGCCGAGTCCGGACGCAGCAGCTTGACGATGTTGCGGGCATGGTCGATCGACGTATAGAAATCGGTGTAGTCGCCGATTTGGGCTGGCACGCTGTATTCGGCCAGAGCCTGCGGAACGAGACAGCGGCGCAGCACGTCGGTATCAGGCGTCGCCGCCCCGTTTCCCGCTGGCGCTTCGAAAAGCGCGAAGACGGCGTGCCTCAAGGCTCGCCATGCGTCCGGGCCCATGGCGAAAAACTCGTTGAGCGAGGGCTGCGTGCAGGCGATGGCCGCCTGCATGGCGAGGCCGTCGAGGCAGCGTTCGCGAAGGAGGGCGGCCAGGTCGATGACCTGGTCCCCCAACGCGATGCCCGCGCGAAACGCCTCCGTATCTCCCTTGCGGCGAAAGATCGCGTAGGGGAGATTCTGCAGCGGAAAGTCGCAGTGAGGCTGATTGGCGGAGGCCAGCCAACTCTTGACAGTCGCGTCGTGCGTGCGGTCAAGGTTCATCGAATTCACCCCGCAGGCTCCGGCGGCTGAGCAGCACGCGGCGTTGACGCAGTTCCTCGATCAAAGCGGGATCGACGCGGCGTTCGGCGAGCAACTCGACATTGTGTTCACCCTGGAAAGCAGGGACGCCAGGCGGCGGCAAGGTTGCGCCACTGAAGCGCCATGGCGCACCCGGCATGCGCATCGTGCCTCCCGAGCGGTCGTCCACGTGGACGATCGCACCCCAGTCCCGCGCCCATTCAGATTCCGCGAGATCATTCGTACTGCGGACCACACCGACAGCAAGGCCTTGTTCGCTCACCTGCGCCTGGAGTTCCTCCAGGTCCGTGAAGGTGAGAATCCACGCGCGGACTTCGGCAAGCAGGGCGCCGAGGTTCTGGCGGCGCAGCGGCGCAGTCGCAAAGCGCGGGTCTAGCAGCAGATCGGTTCGACGCATCATCGAGCAGAAGCGGACGAACATCGGCGAGTAGATGGGACTCGCAGCGATGGTCAACTGACGTCCGTCCGACAGCTTGAAGATATGGGATTCAGGTGCGCTTAGTGCCGGTGGTTCGCCCTGCGTATCGATCCCAGACAGCTGCGCGCCAGCGCGTTCGTTGACCGCGAGCATGGTTGCGGCCATCGCGACGTCGACGTGCTGTCCCTCCCCGGTGCGGTTGCGATGCTGGATCGCGGCGAGCACCGCAACTGCGGCATGTAGGCCGGTGTAGACGTCCGCATGGCTGCAGGCATCGTTCTTGAGTTCGCTCAGCGAGTCGCCGTAGTGCTGCTGCAGAATGTCGGTCAGACCGGTTTCCGCCTGAACCGTCGGGGCAAACGCCGGTCGGTTGCGCCATGGCCCGGTCTGGCCGTAGCCGCTGATCGAAACGTAGACGACGCCCGGATTAAACTCGCGAACCTGCTCATAGCCAAGACCGAAGCGGTTGAGCGTGCCGGGGCGGAAATTCTCAACGATGACGTCTGCGTCGCGGCACATGTCGATCACGATATCGCGTGCTTCAGGCCAGTTCAGGTCGATGCTGAGATTGCGCTTACCCGCATTCTGCTGCGCATAGTAGACCGACATCCCGTCGATGTGAGGCACGCCGCCGCGACCCGAGTCGCCACCGGGCGGCTCGATCTTGGTTACGTCGGCGCCGAGATCGCGCAGTGTTTTGGTGCACAGCGGGCCCGCGAGCACGCGTGTAAAGTCGATGACTTTCAGCCCTTCGAGTGGTGAGTTCATGATCAGTTCCCCTCGAATACGGCGGAGCCCGGACCGGTCTTCGCGAAGGCCTGCAAGCCGCGCTTCTGGTCGGCGCTTGCCCACATCGTGTTGTTCACCTCGGTCTGCTGTGCATCGGCACCTTCGATGCCACGGCGCGCTGAAAGATTCGCCAGCTTCTTGATGCAGCCCAGGGCGACAGTGGGGCCGGCCGCAAGCTGGCGGGCCCACGACATCGATACGCTCGGCAATTCGGACTCAGCCGTGACGAGATTGACGACACCCCATCGCTCGAGCGCTGCGGGATCGTGGCGCCGGCCGAACATCGCCATTTCTTTGGCGCGTGCCACGCCCACGCGCTGCACGACTCGCTGGACGCCACCGAGCAGCGGCAACAGACCCAGAGACGCTTCAGCCATGCCGAAGAAAGCCGTGTCGGCCGCCACGATCATGTCGCAGGTCAGTGCCAGTTCGAAGCCACCACCCAGCGCGCCGCCATGCACGGCCGCTACAACAGGGATGCGAACATTCTCGAGGGCATCAAGCAGCGCCTCGAGGTTAGCCTGATCGCGGCGTCGGCCGCCTGCAGCGAAAGCTGTCACGTCCGCGCCGGCGCAGAAGTGGCGCATGCCGCTACGCAGGAGAATCGCTCGGCACCCTTCCTCGACGGCGCTGCTGTACGCGGCAAGCAGTTCCTGAATAAAGATGTCGTCGAGCAGGTTGTGGGGCGGCTTTGCCATGGTGACGACGCCGACGGCGCCGTCTTTTTCAAAGAGAACGATGCTCATGTCTTACCCTGCAAGTTGGTCCGATGGGTTGCCGGACAAATTGTTTATGAAGATTGAAAAAAATAGGATTACAAAATATAAGGTATCTATCTACCTGGAAATCGCGTCAAGCCGGGCCTGCTCGTGGTTTTCAACGCTCGGACCATGCGTCGTGCGCCTACACTGCGCCAAAGCGGTTCGTGCCTCGGATCGAGTGAATCCATGGCCGTATCCTAACACTGATAAGATCCATTGAAATGAGGGTATTCCCGATGCTGGGAAAGGGCGGAGTGCGATTAGCATGTGCGCCGGGATACCGGCAAGCGACGTGCGAGGCGTGTTGCGAAGCCAGATTTGTACTTTTAATAGTCTGAACACTTCCATGGTGCCATCGTGAATACAAAAGCATCTTCTGACGTGACCGTGCCCTATCACCACGGAAATCTACGTAATGCGCTGATTGCAGAGGGGCGTCGCGCTTTGGAGGAGATAGGCGTCCACGAACTCAGTCTGCGCTACCTGGCACGTAAAGCCGGTGTGTCGGAGGCTGCGCCTTCTCACCATTTCGCCGGCAAGGAAGGCCTGCTGGCTGCCATTGCGGCAGATGGCTTTCGCGATCTCGCGGCGTTGCGCGTCGCGATAGCGGAATCCGACGAGACGGCGCTTTCAAAGGCATATCGGATGATGAGGGTCTATGTCGAGTTTGCCCAGCGCTATAAGGGGTTATTCGAATTGATGGTCGGTCCCCGGATCGTCGCGCGCGATTCTTACCCGGAGCTCAGCACGGAGACCATGAAGTCGTTCCGGCTTTTCGCTTCGTCCGTCGAGCAATTCGCGTTGGAAAAGCAATGGGAAGAGCGATCGCTGGCGCTCGTCACCCATGCTGCCTGGAGCGTGGAGCACGGACTCGCGACGCTGATCCTGTCAGATCGCATGCCTCAATCCGATAAACCTCTTTCAATCGATCAGGTGGTGGAGTTTTCAATCAGCATGTTCCTCAGTGCGGTTGCAGCAGGCGCGTCGAGCCTCGAAGAGGTCATGATGCATATCCAGGGCTTGCATGGCGCCGGCAAGACCAGGCGAACCCGGCGGTGAGGGTCGAGTTCTGTGGCATTGAGGGAGTCTGCATGGCTCCAGGCCCGTAGGCTAGCGATTTGATCGATGAAGCAGGACGTGGATCCGCCGAGGTCCGCCTTAATATAAAATAAGTAATGCTTACCATATCGACCATTGCCCGACGCTTTCATTTTCGGCAGCAACCATCAAGATATCGCCGTGGTTGTCGTTACCTCCTGTATCGGAGGTTTCTCGATGTCTGTCAGGTAGGCAATTCTGCCTGTTGTCACACTTTTAATGCGAGGTTCGCTGCGTATGAAGTTGCCTTTTGCCCACAAGCTCTGGCTGCCGCTCATCCTGAGTCTGCTGTGTCTAGCCGGAATATCGATCTACAACGCTTACCAGACGAGAGAAATTCGGCTGGACGAACGCAAGGGCGACTTGATCCACGCATCGGAACTCGCCCTGAGCGTCGTCAAAACCTTTGGCGACCGGGTGGCCGATGGCTCCTTGTCCGAGGCGGAAGCTAAAAAGCGGGCATTGGACAGCATCCGGAACATGCGGTACGCCGGCAACGGCTATTTCACGATCATTAATTCGCAGCTGACGGTGCTGCTGCATGCGGCGCGGCCGGACCTGAATGGCAAGGACGTGAGCAACTACAAGGATCCGAACGGCGTCTTCTTCTTCAGGGACATGGCGGCTGTCATCAAGCGTGACGGCAAAGGCTTTACCGCGTATGCGTTTCCGAGACCGGGGGCGACCGAAGCCGCTCCGAAAATCGTCTACAACATGACCTATCAACCGTGGGACTGGATTCTCTCGACAGGGGTCTACGTCGACGATATCGATACGGCCTTCCGTTCGTCTCTGTATCAGAGCCTCGGGATTCTGGTGATACTGGCCGGTGCCCTGTCGGCTGTCGTGGTGCTGCTCAACCGCGGCATCCTCCGCTCACTGGGCGGCGAGCCTTCTTACGCCTCCGAAATTGCCAATCAGATTGCGGATAACGATCTGACTGTTGCGGTGAAGACGGCACCGGACGATCGATCGAGCCTGCTGTTTTCGATGAAGCGCATGCAGGAGCAGCTCACGCACACGATCGGCACGATCAAGATTTCGGCCAACTCGATTGCCACCGCTACTCAACAGATTGCGGCGGGCAACCAGGACCTGTCGCAGCGTACTGAAGAGCAGGCTGCCTCGCTCGAGGAAACTGCGTCCAGCATGGAGCAGTTGACCTCGACAGTCATCCAGAATGCCGACAATGCCCGTCAGGCCAACCAGCTCGCTGCGCAGGCCGCCCAGGTTGCGGAGCAGGGCGGCGTCATGGTGTCGCGCGTCGTAGAGACCATGGAGGGCATCAACGCCAGCTCGGGCAGGATCGCCAATATTGTAGGCATCATCGAGGGCATCGCCTTCCAGACCAACATCCTTGCGTTGAATGCGGCTGTGGAAGCGGCGCGGGCGGGCGAGCAGGGACGGGGTTTCGCGGTGGTGGCTTCGGAAGTGCGTTCGCTGGCGCAGCGTTCCTCGGCGGCGTCCAAAGAAATCAAGGAGCTGATTCACGATTCCGTGGAGCGGGTGCAGGCGGGCTCCGGCCATGTACGGGAAGCCGGTGCGAAGATGAGCGAGATCACCCACGAGATCAGGCGCGTGACAGACATCATGAATGAGATCACTGCTGCCTCGCAGGAGCAGAGCAAGGGCATCGGCCAGGTCAACCAGGCCGTCACGCAGATGGACGAGGTCACGCAACAGAACGCGGCGTTGGTCGAGCAGGCGGCGGCTGCCGCCTGCTCGCTCGAGTCGCAGGCGAACGATCTGAAAGCCTCTGTTTCGATGTTCAGGCTGGCGAGCGTCTCGCCTGCGTAGCCACCGCTCAGGCCGTCCCGCCTCCGTCCACGCTGATGTTCTGGCCATGGATATAGTGACCTGCTGGCGAGGCCAGCAGCAACGCGAGACCCGCGACGTCCTCTGGCTCGCCGATGCGCCCCATCGGGATGGTCGAGACAGTCTTCTTTTCACGTTCGGCATCTTCCCAGAGCACGCGTGAAAAATCGGTGCGTACTGCGCCCGGATTGATCGAATTGACGTTAATGTTCGACGGCCCGAGTTCGAGCGCAAGATTACGCACGAGTTGGTCAATCGATGCCTTCGACATGGCATACAGGCCGAGAAGTCCGGATCCACGCTTGGCCGCCCGGCTCGACATGAAGATGATCGACCCATCTTTGCGGGCGATCATCTGAGGCGCCAGCGCGGTGACGAGCGCGAAGCTACCTCGCACGTTATCGGCCATAACCTGATCGAATTGCTCAGGAGTATGGCCGAGGATCGATCCGGCCGGCGAGACACCAGCGGCGTTCAGCACCAGCGTGTCAACGCGGCCGAATGCCTCGAGCGCCCGCGTAGCGAACTGGCCAACACTTGCGGGATCGGTGATGTCACAGGCGAACGCCTTGACGTCGATGCCGTCCGACTCGCGCAGTTTCGCTGCGACCGAATCGGCGGTCCCCTGGTCGCGTCCGGAAATCACCAATTTGGCGCCGGCTTTGCCGAGTGCGCGCGCGATCGACAGTCCCATACCCCTGGTTGCACCGGTTACGACGGCCACGCGGCCGCGCAGATCGAAAAGGTCATGCATGTTCGTTACTCCATTAGAGACGTGTTGCTCGGTTGCGATCTATCTTAGGTCCTGGATAGGCAGCGCTGAGATAGCGTGCCGTCTGCCTGGCTGACAGGCAGTTGCAGCGGCCCTCGATATCTATAACGTGTCTGGTACGCGTTGCCATTAACGGTGCCTTACTCAAACCCGGACATCGCTAAAAATACGAGTATATACGCGTTTTACCGAGCGCGTGACCAGGCATGGAACCCGGCCGTTGCACTGTGATGCAATTCATTTTGCGCTTGCGGGCAACGACGCGTTTCCTTTCCTGATACCCTTGATCAATCGGTTCATCCGGTCAGACGAGCAGCCTTCGGGGACTGCTATTTAGGGAAAGACTCTAGGAACACCCGGAGTCGAGCCGAAGAACGAGGGGCTCCACTAAACCTGCGATGGAGTCCTTCGCCCCTTCATCGGCCCATCTTTCAAACGAAATCAGGAGAGTAAGCATGCCACTAATCGACGTTATCTACGCACAAGGCTCACTGAATGCCGACGCGCAACAGAAATTGACCAACAACCTGTGGGCCACGGCGCTTCGCTGGGAAGGAATTGAATTGAGCGAGGCGGCTGCATCCGTTGCCTGGGTCTATCTTGACGAGCGGCCGAGGCATCATGTGACCGTCGCGGGTCATCCCGCCAGTCAAAACATCTACCGGATCAATGTCAGGGTGATGGTCGGTTTCATGGATCAGGAGCGCATCAACCGCCTGGCCGCAGAGCTGACAGAAGCGATTCTGGAAGCCGACGGCACAGGCACCGATGGCAGCGGCCCACGGGTGTTCTGCATCGTGGAGGAAATTCCGAGTGGAACGTGGAGCATCGACGGAAAAACCTGGACCACAGTATTCACTGCGCGAACTTTAGGTCTCGACAGTAGCCGAATTGAAGCAATGGAGCAGGCATTGGCCACGCGTCCGCGTATCGACGTACCACACGTCGTTCAGGAATAATTCCGCGATTGATTCAGGTCGAAGTCCCGCATGCATTCGAGTGGGTTGGGTCCACCGCTTGCGCGGGGCTTGATCGCTCATAGCTGATGGCGCGATTTTTCGCGCCCGCACAACTGGGCATTTGGCCCCAAAACGGCGGCCGATGCCTGTCTACGTCGACTCTTTCTCCTGCCGACGCCCCGGCTAGGGTACGTCCCACTGGCCGCACCCGAGATTCGATCATAAGCTGTTAAACGGCATTCAGCATGAAAGTGCAGCACCAGGCCGGACTGTGGCGCCGGGGCAAAGGAGGCACGACGTGCGCAATCAATCAAAGGAATGGTCAAGCAGTGACGTTGCGCCCGGCGACCGCACCGACGCCTGGCAGTCTGTGCTCAGCACGAACTACCGCGAGTGGCAAGTGCCGCATCGCCTTCCCGCTACGTTTTACGCTCACGTCAAACATCACGACTTCGCTGGAGCCAGCATTGTCGAGACTGTGTGCGACCCCTGCACAGGCGAGCGCACCTGGGGCCAGGTGCGGCACGACGACGAGCTCTACGTTGGCGTGCAGCTCACGACGGAAGGGCGGGAGCGCTTCAAGATTGGCGGCGCTGGGGTTGAAGTCGCAGCCGGTGATGTTGTCGTCTGGACAACGGACCGGGCGGTGGAATTTGAAGTGCTTGAGCGTCTGCACAAAGTGACGCTCATGATTCCATGGTCCGTGATGCGGGAGCGCCTGCCGGAGCGGAAGCAACCTCCTGCCGGTGGGAAAATCGAAAGCCGCACGGGTGTGGGTTCACTGCTGGCCGTCCACCTCCTGGCTCTTTCGAATGAAATCGCGGCCCTTGATGAGCGCGTTCAAGGTTCGGTCAGCAGGTCGACGCTCGAGCTACTCGGCATTGCGCTCTCGGGGCAGCAGCCATCAGCCTTATTCGACGCGAGTGCAGCCATGCTGAGGCGCGTGCAGGACTACATCCTGCAGCACCTGCATGAAGACGACCTTAGCCCGACCCGCATCGCGGAGGCAAATCGAATTTCGCTGCGTTACCTTCATATGCTTTTTCATCGCGGCGACATGACCGTTTCCGGATGGATTTTGGATAGACGTTTGCACGCCTGCAAAGAGGCGCTAACAGATCCGGCATATAACCGGCAGCAAATATCGGAAATCGCATTTCGCTGGGGCTTCAACTCGACGAGCCATTTTTGCCGCGCTTTTAAGGAGAAGTACGGCTCCTCACCGGGCGATGTACGCAGGATAACGGAGTTTCGCTCTTAGGCGCGTTGACGTGTCGAAGCGGCCGGTTAGACCACGCGATCGCTGGACGCCTATCGTAGAGCACACGGCAATAACACTCGCGTTGGGCGTCAAGGCGCGTTTTAGACGTAGTGTCCCGAGCGTTCCAGGACCTCAATTTTGTAGCCGTCAGGGTCCTGAATAAAGAAGAACCGTGCTAGCCTCTCCTCACCGCGCTTGAACTCCTTAACGGGTGTTGGATTGATGCCGAGTCCGCTCATCCGCGTGTGCTCACTTTCCAGATCTGCTACGGCCACGGCGATGTGCCCGTAGCCGTCACCATGTGTATACGCCGGTTCACGGCCCTTGTTCCACGTAAGTTCAATCTCGAAGTCATTTTCTTCGTTGCGAAGATAAACGAGCGAGAAATCCTGGAAATCCAGGCGGTGACTTGTTGACAGCCCGAGAGCGTCCTTGTAGAACCGCAAGGAACGTTCAAGGTCGTGAACCCGCACCATCGAATGAATTATTTTGGCCACTTTGTTTCCCAGATATGTAATGCGCGACGCGGAGATGTGGCCGCGGCGCACGAAGCCCATTGAAGGGAGACACGACAGCTTGTCTCGTCGTTGCCGTTCACGCCGAGAGCGATGTGAACGTCTGAACCGAGATCTTCCCGTTCTTGACGAGCAGCGTATCCGTCGCGAGGGTAACCCAAGGCTTTGCCTCCCACGCGAGGTAGGCGATCTCGCCTTCCGTACTGAGGCTCGTGATTTTGAATGCCGCCCAGAATTCGGGGGCGGCGCCGTCAAGGAACGCTTTGAAGAAACCTGTTATTTCGCTACGGCCACGAAAAGTCTTGTCGGGCGTGATTATCGTAGAGCTATCGTCGTAGTCCTTGAGTATCTCATCGATACCCTGTGCAAACGCACTGAGATGATGGTCGAGAACCTGCTTGGTCGTCCCTTCCGTGTGTTGAGAAGAATCTGACATGGTGAGCGTCCATGAAATCGAATGGCGGGCCGGCAATGCGGGACACTGCCGGTGCATGGAAAAGGTGTCGCTGGCTTATCCGGCGTACGCGCGCTGGGCTTCGTCCCATGTGACGACTACGATGGGTGTGCCATCCTCATTGATGAACGAGAGTGGCCCCAGAAAGGTCATGTAGAACTCGCTGTCGACGGGGAAGTAGGTTTTGTCGTGTCGCGCGTTGGCAGACTCGTAGCCGTAAGCCGGAGCAACAACCGTGTCGCCCCCGTGTTCGCTTCCACCTCGGACATCCATTCTGCCCTTCATCAACAGATATTCCCCCGGCCCGACGTGGAAATGCGCATTGAACGACGAGCCTGCGGGGCAATCGAAGATCGCGGTCCATGCGCCCATTTCCGGCGAGGCGTGCAACATCTTCCAACGGATGCCTCCTTTCGAAAGCGCGTCGGGGAAAGCCTTCCACGGAATGTCATTGATTTGAACTGCTTCTTCCTGAACCTTCGGCTTGATTTCCATCGTCGTCTCCTAACGTGTGCCGGGCCACTGTTCCGTTCGGCAAGGTTTGTGGGTGAAACAAAGATATCGCAGTGAATGGGGCGACGATTGCACGTCAGTGCAAGCCGAGTTGCCTGCCCGTGCAGTGGCGAATTGACGAAGGCATGATCCTTGCTCGATGGTGGCGCGGTGACACACTGGAGTTTCAGCGTTTTTTGTGCTCACCCCACTGGCACCACCCAACCGCTAGCCAAGTCTGAAGAATTGTTCCGTCAAGCGCTATCCCACGATTCTGCTTGGCACGATTTTTGGCATTGTTACGGAGGCGGCAATTATCGCGCTCTTGCATTGACCTACGTCGAAGGTCGTTACCGCTGCGATAAAAGACTGATACGGGTTATGGCATCGAAAAGCTGGCGGTCGACGCGTACGATAGGTCCTCCGTTTGAACGAGAGGTTCGACATGCATCAGTTCAGTACCTATTTCCCCTTGGCGCTGCCGCCTTTTATTTTCCTTGCGGGGCAATTCGCAGTACTTCACATCCGGAGGCGAATTGTTGTCACGGTATTTTTCTACCGCGTTTTGGCAAAGCGGCTCTCAGCCTACCGAAGAGGTCTTCCTACGAGCTCCTTCGCAAAACATGCAGGGCAACGACAGAAGTGATGAACGTCACTGCGCAGTGCGGTGGGTCCTTCACCCTATCTTGCAAGTTGACCCGCGGAGAATTCCGACGCATGGTCGATAAATGCGCGAACCTTTGCAGGTAGCAGCAGCTCGGCATGCTGTATGCCAATCTAAATTGGCGGCGCGACGTCCATCATGTCTGCCGCACGAGTGAAATTTTTAGCATCCAGGCACTGCCGCAGCGCCTCTTTCCGAATCACGCATCAATACGACTGCGAGTACGATGAGCTGCCGAATGCTCATACGGTCAGGCCGTTCGATGTAGCGACGCGAATTTGCCTTGACCGCAAGCCGCAGTTCCGCAGCGTGCATCAGAAATCGACGGGCTTGGCCAATGTGGCCTTCTCGAACCGCGTGCACGCTGTCCAAAGGTCTGCGTATCAAGGCGCCGGTAAAAGGCGCGTCAGCAGGTCAAACCATGGAATTGTCGAGTGATGGATAGTCGGTGTAGCCTTTCGCATCGCCGCCGTAAAAAGTGGCTCGGTTGTACGGACTCAGTGGCGCGCCCGCTTTCAGTCGCCGAGGCAAATCCGGATTGGCGATAAAGGCGCGGCCGAATGCGATGGCATCCGCATGTCCGGCGTCGATGGCCTGTTCGGCCGTCTGCGGCGTGAAGTTGCCGGCCGCGATCAGGACGCCCGGCCAGATCGGGCGAAAGAGCGCCGCTGCGGAAGGCACGTCCTGATGATCGACGTCTGCACGTCCGGCACCGCTTGAGCGAGGTTCGATCAGGTGCAAATAGGCGAGCCCGTACCTGGCGAGTTCACGGATCGTGTAGGTATAGAGCGGCAGCGGTTCGGCTTCACCGCTATCGCCGGCTCTTCCATACGGGGACAAGCGCACGCCCACCCGGTCCGCGCCAAACACGTCGGCCGCGGCCTGGGTTACTTCCAGCAATAACCTTGCGCGATTTTCGATCGTCCCGCCATACGCGTCGGTGCGTTGATTGCTTCGTGATTGAAGGAACTGCTCAAGAAGGTAGCCGTTGGCCCCATGTAGTTCGACACCGTCGAAACCGGCGGCCTGTGCATTGCGGGCAGCCTGCGCGAAGGATTCGACGAGCGCCGGGATTTCATCGGTCGCAAGTGCGCGCGGCGTTTCGAATGGCGCGCTTCCGAAGTCGGCGGTCATGGCCTGTCCTGCCGGCCGGATGGCGGACGGCGCGACCGGCAACTCGCCGTTCGGTTGCAGCGACGAGTGTGAGATGCGGCCCACATGCCAAAGCTGGAGGAAGATCAATCCGCCCTTTTGATGGACGGCGTCGGTGACCAGTCGCCAACCCGCAATTTGCTTCGCGGAATGAATCCCTGGGCTGGCAGGGACGCCTTGACCGAACGGTGTCACTTGAGAGGCTTCCGCAATGATCAAACCGCCGCTCGACGCGCGCTGCCCGTAGTATGTGGCATTCAGTTCGTAGGGCACGTTCCCGGGACGGGTGGCGCGCATCCTGGTCAACGGGGCCATGACGACGCGGTGGGCGAGGGCGTGACGACCCATCCGCAGTGAGGAAAACAGTGAGGATGACGACATGTGCAGTCCTTGTTTTAGCGTCGAAGACGCGATTGCGGCGGCTGTGCGAGGGAGCCGGTAGTCACGCGCGTTGCTTGCGTTAGTCTATGGTCAGCCGCGATATCGAGCGGCTGCATGCGTCTGCGCGAAATTCGGCAGCATGGCCTGCCGCGCCACTTCATACGCATCCCACTGGGCATCGTCGGGGAGTGGTGGAATCGTGACGGTTTCGCGGCGATCGAAACCAACCAGAGCCGCATCGACGAGTTCGTCCACGTTCATTACGCCGGAAATAGTATCGACATCCCTTCCGACATGAGTCCAGATATCCGTGCGCGTGGCCGCTGGCAGTACCGCCTGGACGTAAACGCCTTTGGGTTTCAGTTCGAGATCCATGGCTAGGGACAGGTAGAGAACGAACGCCTTGGTCGCGCCATAAACGCTCATCCCCAGTTCGGGAGCGAGGGCAACCACGGAGGCGATATTGACGATAGCACCGGCACCGGCCTGTGAAAAGCGCGGCGCGACTGCTGCGGCGAGGCGCGCCACGGCAGTCGTGTTCAGATCGACAAGCGAGGCGATGGCGTCAGGCGTTTGTTCGACGAAAGTGCCCGGAATGGCTGTCCCGGCATTATTGATCAACACGCCAATACGCGCATCATCGCGCAGTCGATCCTCTACCTGCTTGAGTTCCGAGACGTTTGCCAGATCAGCCTTGATGATTTCGACATTGACGCCGCTTTCGGATTTGAGCTTTGCCGCGAGCTCTTTCATGCGAGCATCGTTTCGTGCAACCAGCACAAGGTCATGGCCGCGCTTCGCAAATCGATCTGCATACATGGCGCCGATACCGGCGGAAGCGCCCGTAATGAGCACCGTTGGTTTCTTGGACATCCCGTTTGCTCCTTCTTGAAGCAGTTAAGGTGTATAGATTATAAGCGTAATCTATGAAATCAGACACGCCGGCCGGCCGGGGCAACGCCGATGAAGCCACTCGGCCTACCTTCAGTTTGGCTATATCCGGGGCGCCCAGTGTAGGTCGGCGACGCATTCACTGTAGCGAACGTCGCGTCGGGCCTCGAGAGTGGTTAGTCAAACCGAAAGTTACTGAGGTCGATCGACACAAGCAGCACGTCGAGGACAGGGTTCATGTCAGGCCCGCGTAAATAAGCCCGGCGCATGGTGGGGAAATACAGTCCTTCGACCTCCAGGTAATCGGAGACGTATTGTGCAGCGGAGAATCCGCCAGAGATGTCGACGGTGTAGTCGTGGCGACGCAGCAGGAAGTCTTCGCCCCGCCGGAGACAATGGTCGCGGACACCTTGTTGAACTTGTTCCACCGTTCAAGGCCGCCATGTGCGGTTATGACTTGCTTAAGAAAGTTACTCACTTGGTTTCCTACGTTGGTAAAAGCGATATTGAAGAGAAGCCGTCCGGGCCTGACGCAGCCTGTTTTGAGCGAGGACCCTGCTTGCGTGGTTCTGCGTCTGGGGCATCTCGATCAGAGCGTGCCGAGGTGGGCAAGTGGCCGGCGATGGTAAGCGACGATCAACCCAGGTGATAGTTGGGGGCTTCCTTGGTGATCTGCACGTCGTGAACGTGTGACTCCTGGAGACCCGCCCCCGTGATTTCCACAAACTCGGCCTTCTCGTGTAGTTCTTCTATCGTGTGGCAGCCGCAGTACCCCATGCTCGCACGCAGGCCGCCGATCAGTTGAAACAGAATCGGGCCGACGGGACCTTTGTACGCAACGCGACCCTCGATGCCTTCCGGCACGAGCTTGTCGATGCTGGCGGAATTGTCCTGGAAGTAGCGATCGGCGGCTCCGTCCTTCATCGCTCCGACCGATCCCATGCCGCGATAGGACTTGTATTGGCGACCGTGATAAAGGAATACGTCACCTGGCGCCTCTTCGGTGCCCGCAAACACGCTTCCCATCATCACAGTGTTCGCGCCCGCCGCAAGGGCCTTGCTGACATCGCCCGAGAAGCGCACGCCGCCGTCCGAGATCAGCGGTACCCCGGAACCTTTTAGCGCTTCGGAGACGTTCACGATCGCAGTAATTTGCGGCACGCCGACGCCCGCGACAATCCGCGTTGTGCAGATAGACCCTGGGCCGATGCCTACCTTGACCGCGTCGACGCCATGCTCGACAAGGGCTCTCGCAGCACTCGCCGTTGCCACATTGCCGCCGACAAGCTCGATGCGTGGGAAATTCTGCTTGATCCATCGCACGCGTTCGAGGACGCCTCTGCTGTGACCATGCGCGGTGTCGACGATGATCAGGTCGACGTCGGCCTGAACCAGGCGCGACACGCGCTCGTCGGTATCATCGCCAACTCCCACCGCTGCGCCTACGCGAAGCTTGCCCTGATCGTCTTTGCACGCGGCGGGATGCTCACTTTGCTTGGTGATGTCTTTGACGGTCATCAACCCACACAGTTCGAACGCGTCATTGACTACCAGAACGCGTTCAAGACGATGAAAATGCATGAGCGCCTGTGCTTCCGCAAGCGGAGTGCCTTCCGGCACGGTTACAAGATGCTCGCGCGGTGTCATGATGACGCTCACGGTCACGTCGAGACGCGTCTCGAAGCGCATGTCACGATTGGTGACGATGCCGAGCAGCCTTTTCCCTTCGACTACCGGAAAACCAGAGATTCCATGCTGTCGGGAAAGGGCAATGACATCTCGCACTTTCATCTCGGATGAAACCGTTATCGGATCGCGTACTACCCCCGACTCGAAGCGCTTCACCTTGGTGACCTCATGTGCCTGTTCTGCAGGCGAGAGATTCTTGTGAACGATGCCGATCCCACCCTGCTGCGCCATCGCGATGGCCAGGCGTGCTTCGGTGACGGTGTCCATCGCTGCGGATACGAACGGTATGTTCAGGGAGATATTGCGCGTGAGTCGCGCCTGAAGGACAGCATCGCGCGGCAACAGATCGGAGAATCCCGGGATCAGCAGGACGTCGTCGAAGGTAAGTGCTTTTTGAATCAGGTTCATCGGAATTCCTGGGTCATTAGAGTGTCGGCCGTCGAAGAGAGGGTCGCCGCGGATGGAAGCACCCTCCATCAAGGATGATGATGTGTCGAATGCTGCCTGATGAAGGCGCCGTCCGGCGAAATGCCGACGTCTCGCTCCGGAATGCTGGGGGTGCATCCTCGCAACTGCCTGCCGACGTCGCCGGGAAACTGAGCGTCGATTCGGCTAATCATGCCAACACCCGCACTTCAAATAGGCGTATATACGCCTATTATGGTTCGCGTTGACGTTTGACAAGCGCTATGTGGAGTGGAGGAGACCGGCTGTGAGGGCCGCCTCTGATGCCAGCAAAACCTCGAATTCGGGGGCCCGCCCGGATAGCGTCGAATTGGACGCACTGGTACTCGTTCATGGCTTCCTCGATAGCCACGCAGTCTGGAGTCCACTGATCAAAGCACTTCCGTATACGGAAATTCCAGCAGTTGCTGTAGATCATTCATTGCTCAGTTGGGTCTCGACGCAAACTGCCTGTCGAAAACACCTGGCTACGCGTATATTCTCGCTTTGAGGAACATTTCAGCATATACGGAGCTTCTGATGCGAAAAAATACGCTAGACGACATCGACGGTCGCTGCAATTGCCTTGCTGCGCGCCGAGCCTCTCGGTACCTGACGGCGGTGTATGACCAGGCGCTGGGTCCAGCTGGTATCCGCGTGACGCAGTTCTCGATTTTGCACAAACTTGTCAGGGAGGGTCCTCTCGCAATTGGCGAACTGGCGGCGGCCATGGCAATGGATCGTACGACATTGTCCGCAAACCTGAAGCCGCTGGAGCGGGACGGGTTGATCGATATGGTGCCTGGCGAAGACCGGCGGATGAAGAATGCCGTTCTTACGAAGACAGGATTGGCGCGCTATCGTAAGGCGCTTCCGATATGGCGAGCGGTCCAGAAGCAGTTCGAAGGGCGTTATGGAATGAAGCGGGCGGAGGACTTGCGTAAGTCCTTGCATGACGTGCTGGGCAGCGGCTTCGATCCGTGGGCAGAGGGCGAGACGAATGTGACGGTGCAGTAGGCTGATCAATCGAAGAACGGCAAGAGCGCAGGGAGGTCTGCGAGGACCTTGCGCGACAACCCGCGCAAATTGCCATCCAGGAGGAAGCCGCGTATCTTTCGCAGTCGCACGAGGAAACGCTTGAGCGAGTTCGAGTCCGCGCGCTGTCAACGATGCATGGCCCCAACGTCATGCCGCGCCGGCCCCGGAATGTCACGATGCATGCACACGAAAGACCGAAACAGCACTGTCCAGTTGCCCCGCCTGCTCTTTCAACGACAGCGCCGCCGCGGACGCCTGCTCAACTAGCGCCGCATTCTGCTGCGTCACCTGGTCCATCTGGACCACTGCGCTATTGACCTGTTCGATGCCCTTCGACTGTTCTTCAGACGCGGCGGCAATCTCACCCATCAAGTCACTGACTTTCCGCACCGAAGCCAGGATGTCCGCCATCGTGCCGGTTGAACGATCAGCCTGCCGCGCGCCCGTCTCGACTCGGGTCAGCGAATCGGTAATCAGCTCCTTGATCTCTCTCGACGCCGTTGCGCTGCGTTGCGCCAACGAACGAACTTCGCTGGCGACAACCGCGAACCCGCGCCCCTGCTCGCCCGCGCGTGCCGCCTCCACGGCCGCGTTCAGCGAAAGGATATTGGTCTGAAACGCAATCCCTTCGATGACACTGGTGATATCGGCGATCTTGCCGGACGAATCGGACAAGCTCCGCATCGTCTGAACTACTTCCTGTGCCGCAAGGTTGCCCTGCTCAGTGAGCAACTCCGTGCTGCGAACCACCTGACTGGCCTGCTTCGCGTTGTCGGCGTTCTGACGAACCGTCGAGGTCAGCTCTTCCATTGACGAGGCGGTCTCTTCCAAAGACGCGGCCTGCTCTTCAGTTCGTTGCGACAGATCCAGGTTGCCGGCAGAAATTTCCTGCGCGGCGATGTCAATCGATCGCGATCCGTCTCGCACGACACCGATCGTTTGTACCAGCTTGCGTTGCATTGTCTGGAGGCCCGCCATCAAGCGTCCCATCTCGTCGTTCGTGTGTATCTCGACCCGAGTAGTCAGGTCGCCACTGGCAATCGCGTTGAAATGGTCCAGTGTTATCGCAAGTGGCTCGCCTATCGCGCGTTGCAGCGTCCACCACGCCATCATCGCCGCGCCCAGCGTTATCAGAATTCCCGCAACGCCTACACCTACGAACCAGTGAAAGCGCGCTTGCGCGGCATCAAACGTCGCTTTGGCAGCGGAGACTTGCATGGCGGTCAGCGCATCCATGCCGTCAGTGACATCGATGAACATCGACGCCGGCGTGTGCAAGGCAACGTCAATGAGCTTCGCTGAATCGTGCGCTGAAATAGCATCGAGCATTGGCTCCAGGCCGCCCGAGAGTAGCTTTTCAAATTTCGAGTTCACGTCGGCCGCACGGCTGGTTTCGTCAGGACCGGAGAGCGGGAGCGCGCGATACTGTTCCCATGCTTTCTTCGACACAACAACCAGATCGCGAGCAGCTTGTGCTTGCTGCGGTACACCGGGACCGGCAGGATCGAGTGCTATGCGAAAAAGCCAGAGACGCGCTCTTGCCAGCGAAACACTCGCTCGATTGAGCACCTGCGAGGATGCGAGCCGGTTTGAATAAAGCTCTTGCACATCGCTATTGCTCATCGCTACGCCGACGATGCCCATGATGCCGACGACGATCAGCAACGCACTGAGAAGACCCATTGCCATCGCGAGGCGGACACGGATACTGGTGTTTTTGAACATGCCAATAGAAGAAGTGAGATTGAATAGGGGATGAGGCGTCGTCAACATTGGAAGTGACGCGCTGGGTCAGGCACTCAGCACGTTGCCAGGGCAAGATGTCTGAGTAGAGTTCCATGATGTTGTTTACGGCGTAACGCCGTGGATCTTTACTATTCTTGCCAGACAGCGTGAGCAGGTGTACGGCAAGTAGCGAGCCAACACCGGTTTTGCTTTCGATGCGTCCCCCAGCAGGCGATTGCTTGCGCTCGGGCATCCGTCTAATCTACCTCGCATCAAGCCCAGCTGTCGGTAGGATTTTCCCAGAAACCAGCTTTGCATCCAGGTGTATGTTGCTGCCTTAATTCAGAAGGTCAGGCGCCCATCGTTTCGCAAGCGCCCGATACTCGCCTTGGAACAGGTCCTTCCAGGCGCGCAGCAGTATGAAAGCCGCCAGTCTGTGCGGCACAGGCACACCGAAGCGTTCGTTGAGTACATCATGGATTTCATCCTGATGTACGCGAAGGAACGGGTTGACGATCAGTTCGTGTCCGATGGTTGTCGGTAGCGTCGGCCGTCCCGCCAGACGCAGCGCTGCTGCCTTTTCCTGCCAGAGCCTGATGCTCTCATTGCCGGGCTCACATAGTCGCGCGAATTCGAGGTTGGAGAGCGTGTATTCATGGGCGCAATGCAGAAGCGTGGACGGAGGCAAAGTCGCCAGTTCGTCCAAAGACTCGAGCATCTCTTCCGCCGAGCCTTCGAGCAGCCGGCCGCATCCACTGGCGAACAGGGTATCGCCGGCGAACAGGTGCCCGGGATTGTCATTGACTCCTGGCTGGAAAAAGACGATATGCCCATGTGTATGCCCGGGTGTCGCGATTACTGTTGCGCGGAACGACGGTTCCGTGACTTCAACCTCGAAGCCTTCGCCCACACAACATGTGACGCATTCGATACGCTCCCGCGCGGGCCCATAAATCGGCGTGTCAGGCTTTCCGCACGAACGCAGCAAAGCCCGAACGCCTCCGACGTGGTCGTCGTGATGATGAGTCAGTAGCACGGCCGTGACGGTCAAGCCTCGAGACCCGCAGAACCGCTCGACGGGCTCCGCCGCACCGGGGTCGACGACAATCGCGTGCGCGCCGTCCGAAATCACCCACGCGTAGTTGTTGTCAAAAAAAAGAACCGGGGTGTATTCGAGGCTAGTTGCCATGCTGCCTGGACAGGCGTCGCGGATAGATTGACCGCGTGCACCCATTCTGTGGAGTCGGGGACGTTTTAAACTTACAACCCAATGGGCACCCACGATTGACTCTCAGCGCATGACGCGTTGACGCGTCGTGCAAAGCTGGGAGCGGAATCGTGCCCTTATCTCGTCCCGTACGCCGAGGCGACATGCATGGCGTCGGATACCGGCGGCGGTTTGCACGCTGCGGACCGAAGTACGGCCGTTTTACGGTGCTATCCGGGCGCGAGCGACATTTTCGCGTACCAACCGCTGCATGATCAGTTCGACACCGGACATTGCGCCAGCCGACCTCCCTTCACAAGCCGTGCGTCATGTTGGCCTCATTTCTCGAAGCGAGGTGGGCGAGCGGCAGTAGCGACGTCAGCGCGGGGCCGTTGTCATCGACGCCGTCAACGACTTTTTTTCCGTGGACGCAAGCGCGGATTGATCGAAGATTTCCGCTATCCACTCGACGAAGACTCGAACTTTGGGGGCAAGGTGCCGGTTGTGTGGGTATACGGCGGATAACGACATGGAGCGGGACTTCCACGGTTTCAGGATTTCCGTAAGCTCGCCGGAGGCCAGGTGCGACACGATCATGAAGAGAGGTGGCTGGATTATGCCTGCTCCGTGGAGTCCGCACATTACGTAGGCATCGGCGTCATTGACAGAGAGGCCACCGCCCATCTTGATCTCGGCGCTTTTGCCATGCACTTCGAAGTTCAGTTCGGTAGTGCGGCCAGTACGACTCGAGAAGTACTGTACTGCGATGTGTTGCTGCAGTTCTTCCAGCGAATGTGGCTCGCCATACCGCGCGAGATAAGACGGGCTCGCAGCAGTTACCGTGGAGAGCGCGCCCAGCCGCCTCGCAACAAGGCTGGAATCTTCCAGCTTGCCCACCCGGATAGCGCAGTCCACGCCTTCCTGAATCAGATCCACGGGACGGTCACCAAACCCGATCATGAGATCGACGTGAGGGTACCGGTGTCTGAACTCTTCAATGCGGGGCATCACCACGATACGACCGAGTGAGCTCGGCATGTCGATTCTCAGTTTTCCGCGGGGGCCTTTGCCTGCGTTGGCAAGACTGTGCTCTGTCTCGTCAACATCAGCGAGGATACGCACGCAGCCTTCGTAGTACTCCGCGCCCTCGGGAGTGAGGTTAAGCCGGCGAGTGGTCCGTTGCATCAGGCGCACTTGCAGGTAAGCCTCCAGGTTCTTGATGATGGTGGTTGCCGACGCATGTGGGAGTTGCAATGCATCTGCCGCACGGGAGAAACTGTTCATCTCCACGACCTTGGTGAAGACCTTCATAGCCAGGAGCTTGTCCATATTCCCTTGCCTCACGCTTAGCGACATACCCCCGGGAAATCAAGCGGGGACGCGGTTGATATTTCTGCGATCGTCAATATCCAGCTCATCTAATTGCCGTTTCTTCGACGGTTTGCCCATTGTTTTAAATCTAAATATCGGCACCCTATAGGTCCCGCGGGGCGAATAAACCGAGCTATCAAAAATACTCTATTTGCTTGCTTGGAACAATCAGATTAACGGTGATTGGTTCGTGGGCATCGGTGTGAGTTTGAGCAATGTGCACGCTTTCGCCAGCCAGTTGCTCGATGGAACAGCGCTTGCCGGTGAATGATCTGGCGGCTGAGTGCCTGGTGCAAGCGAGCGCTTCGCGCGCTATGTTCATACACTTCGAACCGTCTGACACGCCACGCCAAACGACAATCTGCCTGATTAACCCAAGTTTTCGTCAGGCCAACACTCTTACCAATAGTGTTTCGTCTGACGAAATGCCGGACGATGTAACCTCTATAACGGCGGCGTTGCTAGCACTGCTGCTTAGTCATGGCGTAACGATGTGCGAAAGGGTTGTTGTTAATCGCTTTCAAATCAGATTATGAGAATAATTGAGCGTATCCAGTGTCGATTGTTCATCCATCGGGGCGGCGCCAGTCGATCACACGGTCACTGCGACGGAGCGACCTCTGAGAGGTAGGCGAAGCGAAGCTCGGTCGAGACAGCGTTCAACAGCTTCTCTGCCAGATTCCCGTCGGACGTTCCTCGTGCAAGCAGTGATGCACCCACAAGTGCAGCGAGAATTGCAGCTGCCTTACTGGCGCGCCGGGCGATGTTGCTTTCGCCCAGGCCTTGCTCGACAGCAGCGAGCGCCTCTTCCAGATTGCGGTTGAAAATGTCACGCGTTGCTGGATTGCTTCGCCGGATATCTGCGGTAAGGGAGGAAAATACTGCGCATGATGCAAGGTCATCACGCTGCGCCGGTGACAGATATTCGTCAATTGCCTTGCCGAGCTGACAGCTGGCCAGTTCGTTCCAGTCGGCTGTGTGAGCGAACGCCACGGATACGGCTTCCGCGTTCAAGGCCTCTCTGGACGAGAAATGGTTGTAGAAACCGCCAACTGTGATGCCGACTTCCTCCATTATTTCGGAGATGCTGACGCCTTGGATTCCCCGTTCGCGAAACCGTTTGGCGGCTACTTCGAGGATACGCTCGTGGGTCCGTAACTTATCTGACTGAGAATGTCCCATGATAGCGATGTCGTCCCGTAGGCATAAATCTGAATGATGATTGTACGCCAGATTTTTGTTGAACTGTCATCGGCAGGAAACAACATCGTGTTATCAGAAATTGAATGGAGTACTATAAGAATTCGTGTGAAATGAAAATTGCATGGCTGTTCTTGACGGCCGCGAATGGAGATGGTTTCGCGATGAAGTCAGAAAATGTAACCGTCACGATTGTGATTGACGGTGTCGCCTTTTCTCGCACCGTAGAGAAGTCCGATCCCGAACTTCCCGGCGAGATTCTTTCTTCCGTATGCGAATTTTCCGTCAGCAATGCATGAGCGTGAGACGCTGTCCAGCGCACGACAACCCGAGCTCAGCGCGAGCTCATTGGTGCAAGAACGGGGCGTAGGCTGGGGCACGGTGCACGCGATGTGCGCGGATGCGGAAACTTATACAATGGGTTCAGGCTTGCCAGAGGGAACTGGCGAACCCGTCCAGGATAGTAAGAAGCGGTTTCTATTTCTTTCGGAGGGGAGATGGCTTGTTCGGTATTGCTCGGCGCAGGGTTCACGCGTAATTGGGGTGGCTGGCTTGGGTCGGAGGTATTCGAATATTTGCTCGGATGTCCCGAGGTTAGATCGTCACCAGCTATCAAGGAGTTGCTTTGGCGCTTCAACGAAGTCGGCGGATATGAATCTGCCTTGGCGGAGCTGCAGGGTAGGGCGAGGCTCGATCCCGAAAGACACTCCGCCGATTTGCGAAGCCTCGAGACGGCAATTCGAGCGATGTCCAGGACGATGGACCATTGCATATCCCGCCTTGAAAATTTTGACCTCGGTCTCGGGAACAGGTCAGTGCGAAAATTCCTGAGCCGGTTCGATGCAATCTTTACCCTGAACCAGGATCTCCTTCTGGAATATCAGTATCTCCAGCGGTGGGATGGGGTCGAGCTACCAGGGATGCGATTGTCATCGAACGCGGGCTCTGGTCCGTGCGGAATCCCGTGGACGGACCAGTGGGTTCCTGCGAGTGAAAACGAATTTCGCGTCACTGCGAATCGACAGCCGTGTTTCAAGCTACACGGGTCTTGGAATTGGGTTGACAGCGTAGACGGCTCACTGCTTATCGCAGGGGGCGAGAACGCTCGCGCGCTTGGTCTTCCTCCCATTCTCGACTGGTATCACCGGCAATTCGCGCACTATGCATCTCAGCCTAACCATCGACTTATGACCATTGGCTACGGCTTCCGTGACATTTATATTAATGATGTAATCGCGAAGGCAGTGGCTGAAAACGGATTGCAGCTTTACGTCATGGCGCCGGAGGGTTCGGACGTTGCCGCGAATGCGCCATTGTCGTCCGGCGATGGACGCGGGGGGCGGGCCGTCGTCGAGAATGCATTCCGTCACGGACTCATAGGAGCGTCGCGCCGGCCGCTAAACGAAATCTTTGGGGAACGCGAAACGCTCGAACTAAAGAAAGTCTTGCGATTCCTCGACGGCTAGCTGTCCTCTAGCGCCCGATCGGACATGTCTCAGCTGCTGCACTCGTATGCCGAGGCGGCTAACGTTAGAGGAAGGCATCGTTAAGCATGACGATGCCTTGTCCTTCAGCATGCGCGCGACTCGTCATCGTAGGCGTGCACGCAACGTGTCATCGGAACCATGATCCCCCTACGTAGAAGATCGTGATAACAGCATGAAAAGTTGTTCCAATACTTATTTATAAAAACATAGTAATGCTATGTAATTGAAGCTAGTGGTGAAGTGAAACCAGAGCCGGAGGTACGCCAGGCGTATCGCTTTGGGCGCGTTGCCAGGAGGATTGGGGAGCACTGTCCACGCGTAGACCCGGGCGAAGGGCGCTGCCGCGGCGACAGTCAGCATACGGCTAATGTCGAACTGAAAACCGAGGCGGCTGACCGGTACGATCGCACGTATATCAGGGCATGTCGGTCGGGTCATGCAGGCACGCAGTGCGAAGCCTCAGGGCAACCCTTACGTCTACGACAACAATCTTTTGCACCTCGTTTGCTTGAGAACGAACCCGATGCGCGCATATCATGCAGGGGTCGTCCTTTGCTCCACCATGCGGCGGCGCCATCTGCGAAGCCGCAGGCGCAACGAGTCATGGCGGGTGATACTTGCAGAATCAACCGACGGTGGTTGTCCAGATTTTCAAGGGTGTTTGTTTGGAAGGTCTTCTAGAGGTGCTGGGTCATGCCATGCTAAATATCGCAATGGATATCGTGTTTATCGACCTCGTTACGGCGATGCTAGCGGTGGCGGCGGTTGTGGGTATGGTTTTGCTTGTGGGCTACGCCTGGGACTGGACCGAATAACGCCGCCGCGCACGCATCTTTTCTCCTGGCATCCCCTCAACAAGTCGACAGTGGCTCGTGCGGCACGCCCGCTATCACACCCTCCGGCACCCACGATGGCACAAGCGGGCGGTTAGACGGCGCGGTACGCGCAAACCGGGGCAATTCAGCCTGATCGGCCGCGAGCGTAACCGGCAGTTCGTCGCGCAATAACTCGACCCAGGTGCGGACCTTCGGATCGAGATACTGGTGCGAGGGATACAGCGCGTACAGATTCATTTCCTGCGACGTGTACTCCGGCATGATCCACACCAACTTCCCGCTGCGCAGGCCATCGATCGCCGAGTAGACCGGAATCAGGCCAATACCCATCCCCTCACTCACCGCCGCCGCCGCGGCGTCGGCGACATTGACCCGGAAGCTTGCGGCCTCGTGTGAGAACGTCTCTCGGCCGTTCGGCCCGTCGAAGATCCATTTATCAGCCGGAAACACCGGCGTTACCGTTTGCAGGCAGGTATGCCGTCCGAGATCGGCGGGCACCAGCGGCACGCCGTTGCGTTTCAGGTACGCCGGCGATGCACAGGCAATGCTGAATACGCCGCCCAAGCGTTGCGATACCAGTCCGGAGTCAGGTAGATCCTGTGCGAGCACGAGCGCAACGTCATAGCCTTCGTCGAGCAGATCCGGCACACGCTGCGCGAGCGTCAACTCGACTTGCACTGCCGGATAACGTTGCTGGTAGCGACGCACAGCCGGCACGACGTAGTGTTGGGCGAAGCTGGTCATCGCGTGAACTTTCAGCTTGCCGGACGGATGAGCCTCTGCATCACTCGCCTCGGCTTCCGCCTGATCGATATACGCCAGAATCTGCTCGCAGCTTTGCAGGTAGCGCTCGCCTGCCTGGGTTAGCGCGATGCGGCGGGTCGTGCGATTGAGCAGGCGCGCCTGCAGATGAGCTTCGAGATCGGAGACTGCGCGCGACGCATATCCCGTTGTCGTGTGGAGCTGCTGCGCAGCGCCGGTAAAACTGCCGGCCTCGACGACGCGGACAAATATGCGCATGGCTTGAAGCGTATTCATACCTATCCTTGCTTAGACGGTCGCAATTGTCACACGGATCGTGAATGCATTTATTTCGCTGATTGCAAGACTTCGTTGCGTGCTGGATGACGTATTCACTACGGAATCGAAAATACAATGCTGACCTACGCGCATTTTTTAGCATTAGAGAAAAAATCTACCGCGAGCGCTGTTGTGCGTATACGTCAATTCGCTCGGCAGGCTGATTCGAGCAACAACGCGTTTCCAGTCTGAAGATGCTGGCTTCGAATGAAGCTGACCGGGCGAAAATGAAGATTGCGCGGCGACCGATGCGAATCTTGCATCGTGCGTATATAGTGATTGGCGTGCTGACTTGCGGCCGGGATCGGGGCGGCGGTGATCTTGCGGGTATGTCCCGATTCGGGTTGTCCGGACATCGAGGGTCAACCTGTGCGACGGCGATTCGTCTAAAGGAAGGCGTGTTTTAGTTTTCTAAATTCTTGCATCTGCGATGGAATTGCTATGGACTATGTGGAAACCTTGCGTCTGTTTCGTTCCGTTGTGGAGGCGGGAAGCTTCACGCGAGCTGCCGACACATTGGGCGTGACGACACCCGTTGTGTCTCGGGCGATCTCTTCACTCGAACAAAGATTGGGCAGCAGATTGTTCCATAGGACGACACGCCAGATTTCGTTGACCGAAACTGCCGAGCGTTTCTATGAACGATGTACCAAGATATTGGACGACCTCGAAGCGCTCGAAGCTGAAACGCTCAAGGAGACACGTGAGCCGACAGGCGTGTTGCGCCTGGTCGCACATACGACAGCGACCGTGTATCGCCTCGTCCCCCTTCTGGCGAGCTTCAAGCGGCGCTATCCGAAAGTGAGTCTTGAGGTCACGTTGGTGGAGCGGCCCATCGATCTCGTTGCAGACGGGTATGACCTTGGTATTGTCGTTCCCTATATGCTCACAAGTGACACGACGGTGACGAGATTGCTGGAGTGGGTGCCGCAAATCGTTGTGGCGTCGCCGGCGTACCTCGAAACCCATCGGACGCCGACCACACCTGCGGATCTGGAGGAGCATACGTTCGTGACGATGTCTCCATCGTTCCGGAAGCCGACACTCACCTTCAAGGTGGACGGCAACGAAATGACCGTGCCGATGAAGTTCGACGTTGCATCCAACAACCCGGCGTTCAATTCCGAGATGGTGCTTGAGGGTTTTGGCCTTGGCGTCCTGCCAGCGGTGCTCGTTCACGACGAACTTGCCTCGGGTAGGCTCGTGCGTGTACTGGATGAATTCGAGCTCGCCGAAGGCGGAATCGAGATCCGTCTCGCATACGTGACGAAAACGTTGATGCCGGCGAAGGTGCGCGCTTTCATCGATCACGCGACTTCATTCTATGAAAGTGGGACACAACCGTGACGTGGGCGGCCGGACTCGACTGGTGACTTCGAATGTTCGGAAGCGATGGCTGATGTGGCCATGATGGTCGGGGGGGCTGGTTCTTTCTCGCGTGGCGGCAACCGCCAACCCACGCATGTTCGGCGAAATCTTGAAGGCCGTACGAAACCGACTCGGCGACAAGATCGCGAATTAAGCGCAGGCATGCTGACCACTCTCGGATCTCGTAAGAACGACACAAGGTCTCCTCTCGGAAGTGTTCCATTCCGCACAAAAGTGCATTGACCGGTTGAATCCTCCGCGGCATTCACGGTTCGCACGGCCTCAATATATTCCGGCTGGGCGCCCATTAGCGATCACCAGCCAGCCATCAGACCCGGTGACACCGCCCCGGATCCTGGGTGACGGGGGCGGGAATCATGCCGGGCCTGACTAAAGAACAGTTCACGCGTGCCGTTATGCATATGCACGCTTCGCGGACAAGGCACACGTCGGCGATCGGGCGCGCTCGCGCCATTGTTCCCAATGTATTCGGAGAGATCGCCGGCAGTTGTCATCGCCAGCTGCGGGCCGTATGAGACGCCGACCCAGAGTTGTAGAGACCGCGCACCTGCATCAGACCAACAAGAACGGATAACTGAGGGACCCGTATGAAACAGCCAGACGAGTTGCTGCACGCGGTCTATGTGAAAGCCGACAGGCTAATGATTGCTGTCGTATGGGGCTTGTTTGCGATCTCTTGCCTGCTGGCGATACGCGACTACAACTTGCACGCCGTACTTTGGGTCGGTATGCCTGCAGCCGCTGTCGCGTCAATGCTGGCTTACTGGCGCGCAGGCGCGCTGGTGACGCGCCTCTTCCTGGCTGCGAGCCTGATGACATTCGCTGCATTGCAGATTCATCAGGAGCGCGGTCTGACTGAATTGCACTTTGGCGTCTTTGTGCTGATGTCATTCCTCCTCGCCTATCGGGACTGGCGACCGATCATCTGTGCTGCCTGCGTCATCGCGTTGCACCACTTCACGTTCAACTATCTCCAGCTTGCCGGATTGGATGTCTATTGTTTCACCGAGCCCGCGTGGTCGACCGTGCTGTCACATGCGGCCTACGTAGTCGTCCAGGCCGGATTGCTGATCTTCATCTCGCGGCATATGAAAGCCGATGCACAAACGGGCCGTGAACTTGCCGTTCTTGGCGAAAACCTTTCACGGCAAGCGGGTCAATTCGACCTGCGCCTTCCGCCCATGAAGCTCGAGGGGACCAGCAGCCGCACCTTCAAGGACACACTCAACGCCATCCACGATGCGATGCGGGAAATCACCATGACGATCGACCAGATGGCGGCTTCATCGGACAACATCGCTGAAGAAAACCACACCTTGTCGCAGGAGTTCACTACACAAGCCGAAACGCTCAACGCGACCAACACTGCGATGGAGCAGATTGCGCAACGGATCAGGGAAAACGCGGAACATGCGGCATCGGCAAACAGCCTCGCGCGGCAGACCTCAACCGCGGCGAAGCAAAGCGAGCAAGTCGTCAGCGAAGTCGTCGACAAGATGAATGAGATCGATGAGGCCGTCCATCGGATGGGCGACATGATCGCGATGATCGAGAGCATCGCGTTTCAGACTAACCTTCTAGCGCTCAACGCGTCGGTCGAGGCGGCCCGCGCGGGTAGTCACGGACGAGGTTTCTCGGTGGTGGCCGAGGAGGTCCGTACACTCGCTCATCGGAGCGCGAGCGCCGCACGCGAAATCAAAGGCCTGATCGGCGATTCGTTGCAGCGCGTCGAGCGCGGTTCGACCCTAGCGACACGCGCTGGTGCGGCCATGCGGCACGTTGTTGGCCACGTGGAAGACGTCGCCGGGTTGATCGCGCATATCAGCGCGTCAAGCGATGCCCAAAGCCACGATGTCGATCGGTTCAGTCAGGGCATGGGCAAGATGGACGCGATACTGGAGCGCGATGTCCAGCACGTGAGAGGCGTCGCTTCAGCGTCGGCAAGCTTGCGTGAGAAAGCGCGGACATTACGTGAGGCGATGTCGATTTTTCTCGTCGAGCACGACACGAACTAAGCCTGAAGGTGGTTAGGTTCCAGCAAGTACGAGTTGTCTTCGAAAAAGTGTATTGGGATGTAGTTGGACGTTGCCACGGCGTTGCCCTGGAATGACGAGCACACGATGAGCCCCAATGGAACGAGCAGCGAGCCAGGACCGTTGACCACTCGGAGAGCTGCAATATTCGCTCGACGACATGAGGGTAACTGGGACATGGACGTGTCACATGACTCCGAGCGCACGTCAAGTTGACCTGGAGTGTAAGTGCCCCGGTCGAGTAGCGACGAGCCGCCGATTTCTTGTTTTCGCTTTCCATGGCGCCATTAGCCGTTCCATCAGCCCGCGATCAGCCAAGAGTCAAACATTCCTTCCGGCACGGTGGTTTGTCCCGCCACTGCCTTGCCGTGACTATTGCCGTGACGGCAGCAATTTTCTGCAGTTCTGGAGAGCAGGGAACGCCCACCATGAATCGACTTCTGGCAGGTGATACCGGATTATCCACACGGCCGAGAAAAAATTGA
>NZ_JBNPVT010000034.1:0-51848 GCF_050434205.1 Paraburkholderia sp. GAS348 | reverse complement strand
TCCCATGACATTCGAGAAAAACTGGTTCGCGGCTCAGCAGGGACGAGCCGCATAATTCCCTCGGTTATGGGATTCGCGGAACGGGGGCAAGGTCAATCACTATCCGCATGAATGGAGAGAACTGGCCAACCCAATATGTCTCGTCATCCTCCAGCAAAAAAACAAAAAAGTACGGGCGACGAACGCGAGCGTCATCGATGTCTTCAAGGGCCAACTTGGCCGTCACTTTTTTCCTCTAAAGCCGATCCATTCACCGCTTCTGGTTTAACTCGCGCCCGTGCCGTCCGGGGGCAACGATTCTGGCAACCGGTCAGAATTTGCCCCTGTCGCTGATATGCACAATCTTTAGCGTCGTCCAGTCCGGCTTTTTCAACGGGCCATCGCCCCAACGCAAGAACTCCAGCTGAAACAGACGATCAGCCGGGTCAGCAAGGAGGAGGACATCGACTACCGCACCGTCCGCGTCTTTCAGTGTCCCTTCATACGGGTACGTATGTTGTCCCCGCTCTTGGGGGCGCTGGTAGCCGTCAATATGGAAGAGAATTAGCGAACCGTCATCCAGCATTGGCTCGGCGTGAGCGTTTGCCAAGTCGTGCATGAGCCTCGCTCCGTCCTCGGGATCGAGTCGTGCTGCGACCTCACGAATAAACGACTTCTCACAATCGGTTAGTTCACGGTCCATGTCACTTGATCACAAAAATTGTTCCAACGTTAATATCGCCGTTCGGCAACATATACGCTCTCCATTGGACAGGTTGCCCGTCAACTTCGGTGCGTCCGATTTGATGCTGCCCGGGGACCATGTCAGAGCGAATCCGGCGTAACTCATCAGCGATGATGCCTTCGGCCTTGTCCAAGTCTAAATTATCGGCCTTCGCGCGATTGATGTAATGATCTCTCTTGAAAGCAATACCTTCTAAGCTGTTAGCACCGGTCGGCTTGCAGAGATTGGCGATTCCATTGACCGCGCCGCGAAGTGTGCCAGCGATACCGATAATACCGAACGGGTCGTCATTGTCTGACGACATCTGCCAACCCCAACTGAGCGCGGGATTGAACATGCACTCGATGCAGATCGGTATGAGCCCTGGCTCGGACGATGCCCGAAGCAGTGCGCGAGCCCATCCAAGCGTACCCGGAGGTGGCCCAACCGGATCGATACCGGCCTCGTAGTTATCGAGCCACTGGTCAATCTCATCGCTGCCGATCGAAACGGGCGCGCCGCCGTTTGTTGCCACCGTGCCGCTGCGTGAGGCCAGTTGACCGTCCGACGCATACCCATAGTCCACGGCAAGAACGCGTGCCACGCGGCCGTTGGACGGCGCGGCTGCCTCGTCGTATCTGAATCGCGTTATCCGGCCTCGCGGATCATAGGCAATATCGGCGTTGAAACCGTTGCTGGACTGCCTCGTCACGCGATGCGCCGCGTCCCGTCCGACGTTACCGCGAAGCCACGGCGACCTGAGGTTCTGTGCAGTCTCCAGATTGCCGGTGGTGTCGTAGAAATAGACCCAGTCCTCGGTAAGCTGGTTGTTGACGTAGACGCGCGCGCCGGTCACGCGATTCAGCGCGTCGTAGCGGACGCCGGTGGTGCGCTGGCGCTCGCCATCCCACGCCGCGTCGAAGGCGCTCGCGCCTGTCGGGTCGCTGGTCTTGCGTTCGCTGTAGCCGGTAATGTTGCCGCGATCGTCGTAGACGAACGTGCGCAGCTTGCCGGGTGACGCGATCATGTAAGGCCGGATACCTGTCGCGTCGGCATAGCGTGTCGACACGATCCGCGTGCCGGTGGCCGGGTTCTGCGTGGTCCAGCGGACAGGCCGGCCTGCATCGTCGTAGCTGTAGTCGGCAGTACCGCCGCTCGCTGTCGTCTCCCTGAGCACGTTGCCCGAGGTGGTCCACGTCGTGGAAGTTGTCGCCGATGCTGAGCTGCTTGCGGTAGGCCGGAGCATGCCGCCTATCGACGAGAAGCCCAGCGTCGTTGTGCCCCGGCTGTCGGTAACAGCAGTCGAGCCACTGCTATAGGCGAACTGCACGTTGCGCGTCGTGTCCGGGTGACTGACCGCAGTGGCCTTGCCATCCGCGTTATAGGTCCACGTAGCGATGCGCGTGCCGGTTCCGTCAATCTCACCCGTGATCGCATTGGCGAACCGGTTGTCGTCGTACACGTAGCGGCGGACGTTGCCATCGGGCCAGGTAACGGAAACGAGGTTATTGTTCGCGTCGTACGCATACTGGGTGATGCCACCCGTCGGATCGGTCAGCCTGTAGATGCGGCCCTTGCTGTCGTAATCGAGGCGGAGCGTCAGATCGAACTTCACCAGTGCATCGTCACCGTGCTGGGTAATCGTGCTAAGGCGTCCCGAACCGTCATAGTTCAGGGTTCGCGTGAAGCCATTATTTGTGCGCTCCGAAAGCAGAACGCCTTTGGGAGAGTACGTTTCGGCGGTGCCGGCAAGCTGGTCGGTCAGAAGCCAGTCCGGGCCGTTCTGTGCCAACGTGAAGCCGGTGAATGCCCCCGTGCGCCAGTAGCCGCCCGACCAGTTGAAGGTGACCGGTTCACCGTTTTCGCGGAAGGCGACGACCTTGGATGAGCCGCCGTTGTTGGCGCTCGCGAGGTTCAGTTGACGCTGCCAGTTGTGGAACCAGACGGGGCCCATCGCATTGCCGGCAGCGCCGAGCGAAGCTGAGCGGTAGGTGCGGGAGAACACCATCGGCATGTCGTCGCCGCTGACGAAATCCGTGCTGCCGAGCGTGACGGCACCGCTGCCCGGATAAACAGGATCGGCAACCGGACAGGACTTTTCAGGCTGCGGATCGGTTTCGCCTGCGCACCACTTCTTGATGAGATCGATGTCGTTCAGGCATGCATAGCCACCCGGCCCACCTGGAGAATTGCTCGCCGCGTCGAGGGCACACCATTTCGTGCCTCGTATTGCGCCGGATTGTGCGTAGCGGCTGGTGCAGTCGGACGTGTAGTCAGCTCGCGCGCCGAACGCCGACAGTAGCAGCATGAATGCGGCCAGTACACGGGCCAGGTTGCCTGCTGGCCCGCAAGACGGTTTGTTTATTCTCATATATCTCCCGTTTGTAACGTGTCGTTAGAAATGCGTAATAAACGACACTGCATCGGGGAGTTGGGAGTCAAAATGGGACACTTCTGAAAAGCGCCGTCGCGCGACACATCTTTACAGACCGGCTGAAACTGGCAGCGTTAAAGCAGGACCGGCGCTAATCTGTGCGTCAACAACGCCCGCCGTGCGGGCATCCAGAGGAGGCGCAAACCATGAAAGGTACGATCTACAACGAAGGGGAACATCCGGTACGCGCCATCGTTGACCGCGACACCATCAACGATTTGCAGATTGAAGCGGGCGCAACGGAAGAACTCGACGCACTGGCCGGCATCATTGAACTGCGCGAACTGCGCGAACTGCGCGAACTGCGCGAACTGCGTGAATAGGAGACGGGCGCGGACGAAGCGCAAGCGTTGCAATCCGCGGATAAAAAATGTCCCGCTCCTGGGCGGACCTTATTAAGCAATAGAAAGCGGTATACACCGCTAAGGCTGGCTCGGTACCTTGAGTTGAATATGATACCGGGGCGGTTATTTATTCAAAATATTTAGGGGATGTTGTACTAGCCCGCCTTCGGCGCTCCAACTTCCCGATGATGATCGGCGGCGAGGAACATATACATCGCAGGCACTACGAACAATGTAAAGAGGGTACCAATCGACAGCCCCGTGAAGATCACGAGCCCCATCGCATTGCGGCCCGCGGCGCCGGCGCCCGAGGCGATCACGAGCGGCACGACGCCAAGCACCATCGCCGCTGTCGTCATCAGAATCGGGCGCAGCCGCACGCCCGCTGCTTCTTCCAGGGCTTCGCGCTTCGATCTGCCGGCGTGTTGCAGTTCGTTGGCGAACTGGACGATCAGGATGCCGTGCTTGCTGACGAGCCCCATCAGCGTAACGAGCCCGACCTGCGTGTAGATGTTCAGCGTCGTCAAGCCGATGTTGATGAAGATGAGCGCACCGAAGAGCGCCATCGGCACTGAAACCAGGATCACGATCGGGTCACGGAAACTTTCGAACTGTGCCGCGAGCGCGAGGAACACAATGATTGTCGCGAACATCAGTGTGACGACGAAACCGCCGGACTCCTGCACGAACTGCCGCGATTGCCCCGAGTAGTCTGCCGAATACCCGGCTGGCGCGGCCTGCGCGGTCGCCTTGCGCAGAAAGTCGAGCACCTCGCCTTGCGATACGCCCGGCACGATCACGCCTGAGATCGTCGCCGAGTTGAGTTGCTGGAAGTGGTTGATCGATTCCGGCACGACGTTGTGTTGGATATGCGCAATCGTCGAAGCCGGAATGACGCTGCCGTCCGGTGTGCGCAGGTAGTAATCGAGCACCTGCGAGGGATTCAGACGGTCGGTCTGCAAGACCTGCGGAATCACCTTGTACGAGCGCCCGGCGATCGAGAAGTAGTTGACATAGCCGCCCCCGAGCGCCGAACCGAGCGCTTGCCCGACGTCGCTTTGCGAGAGCCCGAGCGAGGCGACCTTGTCGCGGTCGACAACGAGCGTGGCTTCCGGCTTGTCGAGCTTGAGATCGCTGTCGACGAAGAAAAACATGCCGCTTGCGCGGGCTTTTTGCAGGACTGCCTGCGATACTTCGTTGAGATTCTCGAAAGGCTCGGTCGTGCTGATGACGAACTGCACCGGCAAGCCCTGCGAGCCCGGCAGGGGCGGAAACTGGAATGCCGCGACGCGCGCCCCGGCAATCTGATTCCATTTTTGCTGCAATTCCTGTTGCAAGGCGGTTGCGCCCTTGCTGCGCTGGTCCCATGTCTTGAACAGCACACCGCCGATGCCCTGGTTGAGGGTAGGCGCACCGGTGAGCTGGAACATCTGCGAGTATTCAGGCAATGCTTTGGAGATGCTGAATACCTGGTCCGCATACATCTGCATCTGCTGGATGGTTGCGTTCGGCGGCCCCTGGATCTGCGAGAGGACGATCCCCTGATCTTCCTGCGGCGCGAGCTCCGATTTCGACGTCATGAACAGGTAGACCGTGCCGCTGAGCAGCAGCGCGCCCATCACGATGAACACGGGCCAGGTGTCGAGCGTCGCGTGCAACAGCCGGCCGTAGCCATGATGAATGCGTTCGAACTGGCGGTTGACGAAGCGCGCAAAGCGCCCAGACTCCTGCTCCGCGCGGAAGAGGCGCGAGCACATCATCGGCGACAACGTGAGCGCGATCACACCGGATACCGTCACCGCGCCGGCGAGCGAGAAGGCGAACTCGGTGAAGAGGGCACCCGTCAGGCCGCCCTGAAAACCGATCGGCACATACACGGCAATCAGCACGACGGTCATCGCGAGGATCGGTCCGCCGAGTTCGCGTGCGGCGATCAACGCGGCATCGAATGGCGCCTTGCCTTCCTCCATCATGTGACGATCGACGTTTTCGACCACGATGATCGCGTCGTCCACGACAAGCCCGATCGCGAGCACGAGCGCGAGCAGGGTCAGCAGGTTGATCGAATAGCCGAGCAACTGCATCACGAAGAATGTGCCGATGAGCGACAACGGCATCGCGATCAGCGGGATGATGACCGCTCGAAAGCTGCCGAGGAACAGGAAAATCACCACGGTAACGATCAGCAGCGCCTCGACCAGCGTCTTGATGACCTCGAAGATCGCCGTGTTGACGAAGTCGGTCGCGTCATAAACGATCTCCCCCGTCATGCCGATCGGGAACTGCTTCTGCAGCCCGGGAAAGACGGCCTTCACGCGCCGGGCCACATCGAGTATGTTGGCGTCCGGCGCGACCTTGATGCCGATGAACACCGAACGCTTGCCGCTGAACGCGACGTTGAAGTCGTAGCTGTCGGCGCCGAGCACGACATTCGCGATGTCTTCGAGGCGCACGATCGCGCCGTTCTTCTGTTTGACGACGAGTTGCTTGAAGTCGTCGACGGTATGCAGATCCGTGCCCGCGTTCAGGTCGACGCTGACCATTTGCCCCTTCGTCGTGCCGAGCGTCGCGAGGTAGTTGTTGTTGCCGAGCGCCGTGAAGACGTCGGCGGCCGTCACGCCGTGTGCGGCGAGCCGCGCCGCATCGAGCCACGCGCGCAACGCGAACTGCCGCCCGCCGAGGATTTCGGCCGTCTGCACGCCCTCGATCGAATCGAGCCTGGGCTTGACGACACGCAGCAGATAATCCGTGACGTTGTTACTCGGCAGCACGTCGCTGTAAAAGCCCATGTACATCGCGTCGGTGGTCTGCCCGACTTGCACGGTCAGCACCGGCTGCTGCGCCTGCGGCGGCAACTGGTTGCGCACCGACTGGATCTGCGTGTTGATCTCGGTCAGCGCGCGGTTCGAGTCATAGTTCAGGCGCAGCGTGGCGATAATGGTCGACACACCGGTGGTGCTTGTCGAGGACAGGTAATCGATGCCTTGCGCCTGAGCGATCGCCGCTTCGAGCGGCTGCGTGATGAAACCGGCGATGGTGTCGGCATTCGCGCCATAGTAAGCCGTGCTGATCGTCACGACGGCGTTTTCGGTCTGCGGATACTGACTGACTTTCAGAGCGGCCAGCGAGCGCAGTCCAAGCACGAGGATCAGCAGGCTGACCACCGATGCCAGTACGGGCCGCCGGATAAAGAGATCGGTGAATGTCATCGCGCGGTCTCTCTATTGTTCCTGAGGCGCCGGGTTCGGATTGTCCGCCGGCTGCACGCTGTTGTTGATGATCAGCGGCGTGCCGTTCTTGAGTTTGAGCTGCCCGCTCGTCACGACCTGCGTGCCGGCGTCGACACCCTTAAGGATCGCAACCTGATCGCCGCGCGTCGGGCCTGGCGTGACGAACACCTGCTGCGCGATGGGCAGCGTCTTGCCGCCCTGTGCGTTGGGTTGTGTGCCTGGCTTGACGATGAACACGGTCGCGCCATAGGGATTGTAGGTGATGGCCGTTTGCGGCAGCGTCAGGTAGCGCTGTCCGGCGCCTGCGTCGATCTTCACGTTTGCGTACATGCCCGGCAGCAGCTTGCGCTCATGATTGTCCACGGTGGCTTCGATCTGCACGTTGCGCGTGGCGCTGTCGACTTTCGGGCTGACCGACTGGATCTTGCCCACGAACGTTTGGCCGCTGTACGCATTGGTGTCGACCACGATGGTCTGGCCGATCGCGAGCTGGCCGAACTGCTGCTGCGGCAGGTAGAAATCGGCGTAGATCGGATCGATCGCTTGCAGCGTGACGATCGCATCGCCCGGATTGATGTACTGCCCTGGATTGATCGTGGTGATGCCGAGGCGCCCCGCAAACGGTGCGCGGATGGTTTTCTTTTCGACCAACGCTGTCTGTCCCGCCACTTGTGCCACCTTGCCCTTCAGGTCGGCGGCGTCCGCGTCGAGTTGCGCTTTGGCGATCGCCTTGATGTCGTACTGTGCCTGATCGCGCCGGTAGACGGTCTGCGCGAGTTCTGCCGCAGCCTGCAACGAATGGAGCAGCGCCACGTCGGTGTCGTCGTTGAGCCGGACAAGGACTTGTCCGGCTTTCGCTTCCTGCCCCGAGCTGAATGCCACCTCGCGCACGAGGCCCGCGACTTCGGTGGTGACATCGACGCCGCGCACGGCGCGCAGGCTCCCGACCGCCGCAAGCTGCGGTTGCCATGACTGATAGCCGGCGACTGCTGCCGAGACGGTGGCGGGCGGTGCCGAGTTGCCCGCCATGAACTTGCCGAACATATACGCGCGGAACTGGTTGAAGCCGACGAGCGCGGCCAGCAGCAGGCCGACACAGATCAGCATGATCACCATCCGCTTTGTCATCGGTTTTCTTTCGGTCATCGTGATGTCCTTGCACGGCATTGGGCGAAGCGCTGGACTTTGCATCCCTTCGTTTCTGATCGCGCGTGTTGCAAAGAGCGGTGCAGCGAGCCTTCTGCCGGGCTATGTCAATGCGTCGTTGCGGCGGTGGCCGGCGCAGCGGCGTTCCACCAGCCGCCACCGAGCGCCTGGAAGAGGGCCGCGGTGTCGGCGTAGCGGGATGCCTGGGCCTGCGCGAGGCTCACCACCGTTTGTTGGTACTGGCGTTGGGCATCGAGAAGCGACAGGTAGCTCACTCCGCCGACGCGATACTGCCCGCGCGTCAGTTCCAGCGAATCGCTAGCGGCACGCCAGGCGTCTGTCTGCGCTTTCAGGCCGGTCGCGTCGTGATCGAGCGCGCGCAGCGAGTCCGCGACGTTCTGGAACGCCAGCAGCACCGTTTCGCGATATTGCGCGTCGGCTTGCTCGTACGCCGCTTCGGCCGCGCGCTTCTGCGCACTCAGTTGCCCGCCATGGAAGACCGGTTGCAGCAGACCGGCGCCCAGGCTCCAGATCGTGCTGCCGGCCTTGAACACCTGGGCCGGCGTCAGGGCCTCGGCGCCGTAGCTGGCGGACAGCGTGATCTGCGGATACATCGCCGCAGTCGCCACGCCGACTTGCGCGCTGGCCTGATGCAGCACGGCGTCGGCGGCGAGGATGTCGGGCCGCTGCTGCACCAGCGCGGACGGGAGACTGACCGGCAGCGTCTCGGGCAACGAGAACATATCGAGCTTGAATTCTGGCAACGCGGCGTCGCTGGGCAGTTTGCCGGCCAGCACGGCGAGCTGGTGACGCGCCTGGTCGAGTTGTTGTTGCAGCGGCGGCAGCGTTGCGCGGGTCTGCGCCAACAGGGTCTGCTGCGCTAGCACCGCCGTGCGGCCCACGCCCCCCAGGTCGAACTGCTTGCCGAGGACGCCCAGTTGCTCGTCTTCTTCCGTGGCGATCCGCTCGGTTGCCTCGATCTGTGCGCGCAGTGACGCTTCCTTGACGGCCGCGGTCACAATGTTGGCCGACATCGCGAGATAGGCGGCCTGCAACTGGAAGCGCTGGTAATCGACTTGCGCGTGCAACGCTTCGAGTTCGCGCCGTGTGCCGCCGAACACGTCGAGTTTGTACGATACGTTCACCGATGCGTTGTAGAGATTGAACTCATCCACGACGCCGGGCTGGCCGAACGCGACGCCGTTCAATTTCTCGCGCGTGGCGCCAAGTTGGGCGTCGACGCTGGGTAGAAGGGTGCCGCCGGCTTGTGCCGAGAAGTATTCACGCGCCTGCCGCAATGCAGCTTGCGCCGCGGCGATGTTCGGGCTGTTGACGAGGGCCTGACGGATCAGCGCGTCGAGCGGCTCGCAGTGAAAGAGTGCCCACCAGGCGGCGGGAATATCCTGTCCCGGCATAAAGCGCTGTGGCAAGCCGGCAGCCCCTGGAGAAGAGGCCGTCTGCTCGGGCAGCGGTGTGGCGGTGTAGGTGTCGGTAGGCGGCGCGGGGGGAGTGCGGTAATCGGGACCGACCATGCAGCCCGCCACTGCGGCGCAGCCGCATAGCGCGGCGCACAGGCGCCGCCGCCGGACAATACGCTGGTTAACGTCGATCATCGATCCACCTTATATCGCCTGCGTTTAACCTAAACGAGCGAGCGGACGCGGATATTCAGGCAACGTGAACTTTCGGTGTTTCCTTTCCCGACGTCGGAATTGACCATGCGGGACCATAGCTACGCGTAGCCTAGCATGGTCGATTGCCGCGCGCGGCGCACGAGATCACGTAGTGTCCGGCGTGGATCGGGGGGCGCCGGATATCGACGACACGTCAGGGAACCATCTGCATGTCGCCTGGCGCTTGCGGAGGCAGCTTGATGGAAAGGACCTTGAATTCGCCGCTGGTCGGCTCGGACCCCGCATGCACGGTTCCCTTCGGGATAATGATCAGGTCGCCGGCGTGAATCTGACGCTGTTCGTTACCTAGCCAGAACGTGCCGCTTCCCGAAATCACGTACTGGATTTCGTCAGAACCTCGATGCGTATGCTTGGGTACGTTACCGGTCTGCACCGCAACGGTTCCGCTCGGCGTGACGACCAGGCCCTTCGAACGCAAGGTACCCATGTTCGGAATCTGTGGGCCAACATCGGCATCGGTTAAGGCGGCCAGGTCGATGATCTGCGCCGTGAGCGGTACGTCTGACGCCTGGGCTCGCGCCAGTGTGCCCAGATGGGATGCAAACATGCCGGCAACGAAGGTCGCAGGCAATGCCGCGAGATAGATGTATCGACGCATGTTCTTGCCCTTTCAGATTGAGCGGACCATCGGCGTACCGTGTTGAGGACTAGCTGGTCCTGATCCGATTGTCGCACCATCGAGAAGGCAGCTCAAAACCAGGGCAATACCTGGGCGTCAGCGCCTCAATGTTCCCGAAGACCAGTTCCATCCTGACAGCTTCGCGTCAGTGAGGATGATTGAGCGTGGTGCTCGACTGCGCAAGCCGTTATTGGACGAGGTTGCCCAGGCGAATACTTTCCGAAAGCTTTCACTCGAAACAGCTTGGTATACCCCCCCACCCTATTTGTCATATACTCCCCCTCGGTATATCGGAGATCATTCATGAGCCACACCATTCGCGAGAAACAGAAGCTGCTCAACCGGGTCCGGCGTATTAAGGGGCAGGTTGAAGCCATTGAGCGGGCGCTCGAGGAAGAGCAGGGGTGCATTGACGTCCTGCAGCAGATAACCAGCTGCCGCGGCGCGATGAACGGCCTGCTGGCTGTGGTGCTTGAGGATCATATCCGCACCCATCTCGTCGATGCGGAAACCCATGAAGAATCGACCGGCAGCGCAACTGACCAGCTGATCGAGGTCGTTCACAGTTATTTCAAGTAGAGCAGAACATGAGTGATTTTAAAAACGCCGCATTCGGCGCGGGACATGACCACATCTTTCTGGGTGCCGGTCATGAAACGAACGAGCGCAAGACGTGGGCCGTGATTGCGCTGTGCAGCGCGATGATGCTGGTTGAAATCGTTGGCGGCAGTATGTTCGGCTCGCTTGCGCTTGTCGCCGACGGCCTGCATATGTCGACGCATGCCGGAGCGATGCTGATCGCAGCCCTGGCGTACACCTACGCGCGCAGGCACGCCACCGACTCCCGCTTCGTGTTCGGTACCGGCAAACTGGGTGACCTTGCGGGGTTCACGAGTGCCATTGTGCTCGCGATGATTGCAGTACTGATTGGCTACGAGGCGGTGTCGCGTTTTCTGTCACCGATACCCATTCACTTCGGTGAAGCGATTCCTATCGCGGTGATCGGCTTGCTGGTCAACCTCGCAAGCGTGTGGCTGCTGAGCGGCGGCGATCACGGCCATAGCCATGGTCACAGCCACGGACATGGTCATGGACATGGTCATGGTCATGGTCATGGTCATGGTCACGACGACCATGACCATGAGGACGAAGTGCAGAAGATTTTCGCGCCGTCCGGTGTGTTTGCCGTTTCCATCTTCGAGGATGGGGTGCCACCCGTTTTCCGCATTGCACCGGCGACGGACGGTTCGCGACTGGACACCTCGACGGTGTCCATTACGACGGTACGACCCGATGGGACGCAACAGGTATTCGCACTGGCGGACCGTGGCGGCTATCTGGAATCGAAGCAAGACATTCCTGAGCCGCACGCCTTCAAGGCCATCGTGCGGATGCCGGACGGCGAGCACGAAGTCGAGTTCGAAGAGCATGAGCACGGCCACGACGCGCATGAAGCAGCAACCCGCGACCACAACATCCGGTCGGCCTACATCCACGTGATGGCGGATGCGGCGGTCTCCGTGCTGGCTATCATCGGTCTCTTACTGGCACGCGCATTTGGCTGGCTCTGGATGGACCCGCTCGCGGGTGTCATCGGCGCGCTGGTGATTGCAAACTGGTCGTACGGCTTGATGCGAGATACGGGTGCCATCCTGCTCGACATGAATCCCGACCGGCGCATGGCGGAGAACGTGCGAAACGCTATCGAGGACCGTGGCGACAAGGTCGTCGATCTGCATGTATGGCGGGTGGGTCCGGGTCACATGAGTGCCGTGGTGTCCGTGGCAACGAGCGAAGCCCAGCGAGACTCGCGCTTCTATCACGCAGTGCTCGAGCGCTTCAGGGGGCTGTCACATGTCACCGTTGAAGTGCAAGCTTCACACGCGTCGGCCTGAACCATGGCAGCCAAGTCGCCGATCCGCCACGCGTTTGCGGCGCGGCGACTTGCTTCGGTAGTGCGCGGCGCGGTAAAATCGCGCCTGCTCATTGGGGAGTAGCCGCCTCGAACGCCATGTTCGAGGGCGCATGTCAACATACTTGGCGAGTCGAGAGACCCGCTATGGCGTGCGCAGCTAAGTGCCTGGCAAGACCGATGACACGCATTCCGACCTAACCGGGTCGCCGGAATGCGCGTCATCGCGTGCTTTCAGCGCGGCCCGGGTACAACAACCCATGCAATCCTTCCTTATTTCGACCAGCGTGGTCGGCCTTGCCGAAATTGGCGACAAGACTCAACTCCTGTCCCTGGTATTGGCCGCGCGATATCGCAAGCCTATTCCCATCATCCTGGGTGTCTTTGCCGCTACCATCATCAATCATGGTGCATCCGGCGCACTCGGCGCGTGGCTCGCGAGCGTTCTGAGTCCGGGTATTCTGAATTGGGCGGTTGTCGCATCATTCGCGGTGATGGCGGTGTGGATTCTCATTCCGGACAAGCTGGACGACGCCGACGCGGTATTGACGAAAAACTCGATGGGGGTGTTCGGCACAACCGCGCTCACATTCTTTCTCGCTGAAATGGGCGACAAAACCCAGATCGTCACGATTGCGCTCGCTGCGCGCTTTCACGAGTTCTTCGGCGTCGTCGCGGGCACGACGCTCGGCATGATGCTGGCCAATGTGCCCGTCATCTACCTCGGACACAAATTCGCCGACCGCTTGCCAACAAAGGCGGTCCACATTCTGGCCGCCATCATTTTCGTTGTCCTCGGTGGTTTCGCCCTCAGGACCGCGTTGTACCCGCAAGCGCACCCGCTGTTCTAGTTCGAGAGCTTGCTTCGCAGCGGCCTATCCCTATCCCGACCCCTGTAGTCCTGGCGATCGGCGTGGGGCTCGCGCTGCTGTTTCTTCAGATGCTGCGGCGGATTCGCAGGAACGTGGATGCGGCGGCCCAGGACGCGCTGCGCACGAGCGAGCAGAGGCTGCAGGCGCTTGTCGCCAATACGTCGGATGCGATACTGGTTTCCGACGTCAACGGGACGGTGACCTACGAGGCGCCGACGCGACGCCCCGATCCCTTGAACAACATGGGCCAGATCGTCGGCACCAGTCTGCTCGATCCGATCCATCCCACTGACCGTCCCACGCTGCAGGGCCTGTTGGAGACCGTGTCGTCGACGGCTCGATCCACGAAATCGATCGAGATCCGTATTCGAGGCGAGGGCGATGCGTGGCGCTATATTCAGCTTACCTTGACGAATCTGCTCGACGAACCGGCTGTCGGCGCGATCGTGGCGACAGCGAGCGATACCACCGAAAGAAAGAACTTCGAAGAGCAGCTCGCGCGACGGGCGTTCTACGACACGCTCACCTCGTTACCGAACCGCGCATTGCTGCTTGACCGTATTAGCCAGGCCGAAGTCGAGCATCGTGAACTACGCGTGTATTTTCAGCCGATCATGCAGCTTCAGGTGGCAGGGTTCCGTGAAATGGAAGCGCTCGTGAGGTGGCAGCACCCCACACGAGGTTTGTTGCCGCCGTCCGAGTTCATTGCGATTGCAGAAGAAAGCGGCCTCATCATTCCGCTCGGACGATACGTACTGGAAGAGGCTTGCCAGCAAGTCGCCCACTGGCAGCGGGCGTTCCCGGCAGAGCCGCCACTGCAGATCAGCGTCAATCTCTCGCCGCGGCAGTTCGATGACCCCAACCTCGTTGCCGACGTGGCGGCAGCGCTGTCCGGTGCTCACATCGGCGCTGCCTCGCTGAAGCTGGAGGTCACGGAGGGCCTGATCATGCGGGATACGGTAAAGAGCATCGAGACGCTCCGGAAACTGAAAGATTTTGGTGTAACGATCGTTACGAACCGCCATGAGTGCGGTGTGAGAGGGCCCAAGGTGTCAGAGCCGTCGAACGGTGACCCAAGGCATCATGTGTCTTGTCGTCTCACATCATGCCGCCCGGGCTTCCAGTGCCGCCCACGCCGGTTCCACCGGTCCCGCCGGTCCCGCTTGTCCCGCTTGTCCCGCTTGTCCCGCTTGTCCCGCTTGTGCCGGTACCTGGCGATGCCGGAATCGGATTTGCGGCCCCCATCGTGGCCATCAGTGTGACGGCGACCGCGTCTGGTTCGCCGTTGGTGTCGATTGCGCCGCGGGCGAGGAGCGCTTCGAGATCGCTGTCCACGCCTGGCTGGCCGACAGTGAATGCGGTGGTCAGAAAATTGGGTGTGGAAAGCGTAAGACCGTACTTCTGCTGCAGACCCTGGACGACAGCGGCCTGCGCAGTCAGAACGTCGGTCTGATTCTGCAGCGTCTGCTGAAACCGCGTGTTCGTCGCGAAGCCGACGATGAGTCCGCTTTCATTCGTACCGAGTTGCGCCGCCAGATACGACAACAACAGATCCGTCTCCGGCGTGACGTTGTACGTGCCGCCGGCGAACGCTGCGGAATGCAGTATCGTCCCGCCTGAAGTCACAGCGATCATACATGGCGTCACTGCGCCGAATGTCCCGTGGTAGTTTCCGTTCGCATCGGCTGAGACCGATATTGAGCCCCGCACGCAGTCGATGCTAATCGTCGCATTTGCGAGTGCCTTGCCGGTTGCCGCCGTGCCGGCGATCGAAATCATCGACGTGCTGTTTGCGCTGCCGCCGCCCCCGCCTCCGCCGCCGCAGCCAGCGAACAACGCAACGGATGCAATTAGCAGCTCTGCGCTGACAGAGCGGATGACGTGCTGTTGTCGAGTGTTCATCGAAGTCTGCCGGTGGTTCGTACGTCGTCTAAACGATTTCGCGAGGGCGTCTATTCCATCTTTCGCGCAGTCCCTGATGCGGCGAAAGCATTGCGTCGTGTCTGGCCCGAGCGAGGTGGCGGCGTGGCGCCAGAAGTACTCCCGGCTCCGCCACGGCAAACCTTCACTTCACCTGATTGGAATAGAGCGGCCCCGCCGTACGTTTATTAAGGGTCTCGACGCTGGAGAGCGTGAGGGTGGCCCGTGCGCGACGTTCCATCAGCACGAGGCATCAGGTTGGGAGGAAGTCTGAAACGAGCCATGAACAACGATAGTGACCGGATGAGAGGAAGTTGGGGCAAGCGGGATTTGCGGCCGCTGTCGGCGTTTGCCGACGATGAACTGTCCGCCATTCAGCACCCTTGGCCCAGTGGCGAAGCCGCGTGGGACGAACGCGGCGACCAGGTGGAGCTGATCCGTTTCGAGGACGTTGTGCCTCATCATTGGAGCGATTCCACTTTCGATCGACGTAACCCAGAATACGGTTTGCACGGACGCCGTGCTTAGCGAAACGTCCACGCCGGTTCGCAAGGCACTTGAAAAGGTACCTGGCGTGAGCTTGGTCAAAGCCGGCTTCGCAAGCAAACGCGCGTACGTGCTGTTCGATTCGAAGAAGGCTTCGGTCGGCGCATTGACGAACGCCACGACCGATGCCGGCTATCCTTCCCACGTAAGGCAGGGGCAGCGATGATTTCAGTTGTGCTGGATTCCATCATCACGTGTCCGGTGTGCGGGCACAGGAAAGCCGAGACGATGCCCACCAACGCTTGTGTGTGGTTTTACGAATGCGAGCATTGCAAGGCAGTGCTCAGGCCGAAACCCGGAGATTGTTGCGTGTACTGCTCATACGGCACCAACAGGTGTCCGCCGATGCAGCAGTCAGGCTCCTGCTGCGTTGACTGACCCGGACGTGGCCTACGCTGTCGGCGGCAAGCCGTGTTGCGGCGTATTTGGCGTCCGCCCCGGCCATTGCCATTTGTTCGGCAAAAAAGGGCGGGCGTTCGGGCGGAGGATTGTGGAGGTGCTGTCCGTTGCGTGATTCCGCTTACTTGTGCGGGCCACCCCCGTGCGATCCGCTCGCTCCCGACGGCTGAAAGTCACTGCCGAAACCACTTGAGTCGTGCCCGCCGCCGTGGCCTTCGCCATGCCCCCCGCCGTGGCCTTCGGTGCGCGCTTCGCCGTGCCCGCCGCTTGCCATGGCGCCGCCGTGATGAAAGTCGCGATCATGGTCATGACCGCGATGAAAATCGAAGTCATGGTCATGGTCACGGTCATGGTGGTGAAAGTGGTCGATATCGACAAAGCCGAGGAAGCCTCCTTCGTACAGGGGGTACCCGTAGCCGGGCCCGCAATAATATTCGGCGCCCGCAGGATTGCTCATGATGTACTCCTGATCACAGGAATTCATCGATGTGTCGTAAGGTGCCGCGGCACAGCCGCCCAGCACCGCGGCTGCAAACACCCCCGTCAAAGAGGAAAAAATCATGTCCTGCACGGTAATACCTCATCTAATGCGGCGGAACGACTCCGCTAAAGATTTAGACCGCGGCGCGGCATGCATGTCCGGGGGCCGGGCTGCGCCACCAGATACCACAGCCACAGGCCGCGAACAACGCAACAGATGCATTTAGCAGCAGTCCGCTCGTGGATCGAATGACGTGCGTTTGTCTAATGCTCGTCGAAGTCTGCTACGGGTTCGGATATTTCATATAAACGGTTTGCCGCCGCGGTCTATTCCATTTTCCGCGCAAAGATTGTTGCTGGGCAGGTGCTAACGCTGCTCCGTCGCTTAACCCGTTCGCGTCAACCTTCTTCGACCGGCCACATGCCAACGGGGACCAGTGAAAGGTGGTGCGTCAAAGAACGCATGACCCAAGCCTGTCAGGGCGTGACAAGCAAAGAGGTATGCAGGCCCATCGAGTAGTGGCCTGGCTGATTGCAGATCAGTACGTAGCGGCCTGGTGCCAACTTGAGTGTCAGACGCTTGTTCTTGCCGGGGGCGATGTCCTCGACCTCTCCCATTTTTTTGAACTGGCTCTCCGACACCTGTCCATTTTTAACTGGCAGCTTATCGGCGGCCACGTCCGTTTTAAGAACGACAAACTCATGTTTGAGACGAGTGTCCGGTGCGTTGCTTACCTCGAACATGACTGTGCCTGCCTTGACGTGACTGGCATCAAGCTGGATCGCATTCATGAGCAGCGTGGCTCTTATCGTCTCCCCTGCGTAACCAGGACTGCAAACGAGGCCGAGCGCGGTCACACCAAGGAAGACTGCATTGCGTTGGCTTGAGAACATGATGTTTTCCTCTACGAATACCGCGAGTACGAAAGAGTGGCCGATCGCCCCTACGCGTGATACCAGACGGAGGTCCGGACGAAGCGTTAGATAAACGTTCAGTGCTGCAGGCTTATTCCAGTGTGCCAGCGCCGCTTTCATCTCTGGATCAAGCAGTGCGTGAGCGGGAGTCGCGGAGTACACGCCGCCGAATCAGCCCGTCGAGCGAGAGTTAGCTCGGGCCACTAGCGAGCAGCACGAGCAACGTTGCCGCCCATGTTCCAACGGCAGACCGCCTCGTGTTAAATCGTCATCCGCGCCCGACGCAAAGTACGCAGACGACCCCAGCGCCGCCGCGATAGCGCACGCGGCCAAGACAAACCAGCGAGCGTTGGGCCGTCTGGAGGTTGCGTTCGTGGCGCCCCGGTTCTGTATGTGACGTTGAGTCAGTCGGTCAGCTGGACACGTCGGAAGGCGCCCAGCAGCGTGAGGTCATACGCAATCTTCAGCAGGCCGCAGGCGACAAGCGGTGCGCCGACCCAACCCATTGCCAGCAGCGCGCCGGCCAGCGTGGGGCCCAGCGCCGAAGCCAGGCTTCTAGGTACCGCCGTGAAGCTTGCAGCAGCCGGGCGCTCGGGCGGCGTCACTACCGCCATCACGTAGGCGGTCCGGGTTGGCACGTCCATTTGCGACAGCGTGCTGCGCACGAGCAATAGCGTCAGCGTCAACAGCAAAGACGGCGCGAAGGCTGCAGCGATCAGGCAAAGACTGGACGGGATATGGGTGAATACCATCGTGTTCAACAAACCGATCTTGCGAGCCAGTGGCACCGCAGCGAGCTGCGAGCCCGCGGTCAACAGACCCGCCCAGAAAAAAAACTGCCCGGCCGAGCCGAGGGAAAGCCCAAAGCGCTGCATCAGCCAAAGCGACAGCAATGAGTTCACGACGAGGCCGCCAGCAAATGCGTCCACACTGAAAAGCAGCGCAAGGCGCGTGACAATCCCGCGCGACGGACCCAGCGGTGCGTTGCGCGACCGGTCGTGCGCTTGCGGTTCGGGCAACCTCCGATAGAGGAACCACAGTGCGACACCGACCAGCGCATAAACGCCGAACATCGCACGCAGCGCTGCGAGCAGTGACAGGCCCGCATGCACGGCGAGCCAGCCCGGGAGCGCGGCCGCCAAAGCGCCTACTGCGGCGGACACCGCCCCCACCAGGCTGTAACGAGCGAATATCGCTGTGCGGGCATCGCCGGCGGCTGAACCAGCGAGGCGCGCCAGTTCCAGTGGCAGGAACAGGCTGACGTCCCCCGAGCTGGGGTTGAGCGTCCCGACAAACGCGACGACAAGCAGAGGCCAGAGTGAAGAAAGTCCTGCGAAGCCCATGCCGGTAGCGGCCATCAGGCCTGCCGCCAGGGTGAGCATGCGACGCAGCGGATGGCGACCGGCGAACATTCCGACCAGGATCGTCGCTACCGCTGAGCCGACCAGCGTCGCGCTGCTGACCAGCCCCACGTCCAGTTGGCCGAAACCGAGCGCAAGCAGGTACGCGGGCAGCAGCACGGCGACAAATCCGTCGCAGAAGCCACGCAACCCGCGTCCGATGAGCAGCGGCAACGCGCTTGCGTCCGCACCGGCGGGCAGCATCAGGCGCGATATCGCACCGCGGCGTGCGATCGCGGCCGCTGTCCTAGGTGCGCGCATCGCCCTGACACCACGCATACAGCGCGTCATAGATGACCATACCGTGCAGTCAATGTTCGTGATCGTCGTCGAAGTGGCGTGACAGCTCCACGGAAATTGTGTAAAGGCCGCTCGCCTCGGGCGGGCAGGCCTCCGGCGAGTCCAGCCAGAGGAAGCGCGCCTTCGGATCAATGAACCGACGAATCAGCCATGCGCTTGCGACGCGGTCGACCCATAGCCCTCGCGCGTTATTGCCCGCCATTCTCGAAAGGCACCTTCCAGACGGTCACCGTGTTTGTGTTGTCGTCGACCGCCGCAAAGCGTACGAACTCTTGACGCGGCTCTGTGAACGCCAGTCCGAAGGCGCCGGCTTGAGCCGGGTCGACGGGAAGTTGCGCGACGAAACGGCCTTGCGGCGTGAATTCGACGATTTCGCTCGGCTGTTTCGGATCGCTGTTGATCGCATCGCCGTTCGCGACGAACAGATGACCGTTCGGTCCGAGGGTTAGCGCAATCGGGCCGTGGAGATGTGCGTTGTCCGCATAGATTACCGCGCCTTTGCCACCGTCATGCTGCGAATTGCCCGCACCGAATACCGCGAAGATCGCATTATCGACAGTGGACGCGACATAGAGTACGTCGCGCTGCGGATCGTACGCGAGTCCGGTCGGGCCTACGACCAATGCCGACGGATCGCCGCGAAGCGGGTAACCCGATGCGATCTGTGTCGCGCGGTTGAGATGAACGCCGTCGTCGTCGACGCTCACATCGAGGCGCACGACCGTGCCGTTGAGCACGTTCGATACGAACACCTTCGCACGGTCGCCTTGATCGAAGATCGTCAGATCCCAGGGGCCGTCGATCTTCGCCTTCGCGGGTGTCCATTGCGCGACGATGCTGCCGGTTCGATTCAGCACCAGCAGCACGCCAGGCTGGATCGTCTTGAAGGTGCCATCCGTGGTCGGTACGCTGCCGACCAGCACGAAGCCGCCCTTGAGAACACCGAGTGCGGTGCTCAGGCCAAGGCCGGGGGCACCCTGGAAGAAGGTGACCGGCTTGTCGTTCGGCACGATCTTGACGATGGTCGTGCCGGTGCCCTGCGCGTTCTGCGCGTTGTTGAAGTTCGACACCAGCAGGTTGCCTGCGGCGACGGTGCCGAAGCGGGGGAATCCGTCGGGCACGAAGGCGACGCCGTACGGATTGATGTCACCGTTGGCCGGCACCGTCGACGAGGTGACGAACGACGGTGGGAGCAGCGGCGTGAGTTCGTCGGCAAGGGCCGAGTCCGCCGGCGAAAGCGCGAGACTGGCGCCGTATAGAGCCGCCAGCAGCAGATGTTTCAGCGTGCGTTCTTTTGCACGGGCAACGCGCTGGCAGGGTTGCCGGTCGATTGGCGGATTGAAGCCGTGTATGACGGGGTTCATGACTGGGCTCTCCAAGAAAGCAGCGGGGCGGGCGGGTGGCAAGCGTGGCGTGCTTCATGCACAACCGGCCTGGATCGCCCGTGCGCAGTAAACGGCTGGCAGGAACAAATATTCCAGTGTGACCGGCCACATGGGGGTGCCTGTTATGGCACGCCGGTCCGTTCGCCGTTGTCGAGAACGGCTGCTGTGGAGATAGTCAGCCGTCGCGGCGAGTCCGCTTCAGCTATCTCCATGTCGCTCGCTGATTTTCAGCGTCCAGCAATCTTCGTAAGAGCAGAAATTGACAGCCTCGTCCGGGGTAACCAGCGCCAGATATGACTTTACTTTACGGGTCCATGGTCCTATTCATAGTCACGAATCCGGGACGGCATGAGATACCCCGATCGCTCGCCATTCAGTACCGAAGCCAAAACGTGCATATCGATACCGCCGCCCGTCAGTACAGCGGCAATGCGCTTGCCAGCAAAGTAAGGATGGTGGGCTGCGGCAAGTGCGACTGCACCCGCGCCCTCGACGACGAGATGATTGCTTTTCGCGAGGCACCGGATGGCTTCAGCCGTACCCTCAAGCGTTGATACGACAGCGCCGTCCACCAACGCATTGAGGTATGGCCAATTTGCATCGAGTACAGTCGATACACCGATGCCCGAGACCATTGGAGTTGACTCGACTGGAACTTCGACGATAGCGCCAGCCGCAAGAGAGGAATAGAAAGGAGCCGCTGCCTCGGTCTCGCACGCATACATTTGCGCGTGGGAGCCCCAATGTGTGCATGCCAGCGCAATACCTGTTATCAGTCCTCCGCCTCCGAAAGGGACGAGTATCACTTCGACGTCTGGCAAGTCTTCCAATATCTCCTGTCCGATAGTCGCGTCTCCAATGACGACATCGCGACACGCACATGGATGCAGAAACGTGCCAGTTTCGCCGGCAGGTGTTTCACCGCAAAGTATTGCCCACCATCTTTCGTAGTCGACTTCAATCACCTGGGCACCCAGCGTGCGAAGTGCCTCGATCTTGCTCTTCGCTGCCGTATCGGTAACGTACACCCTGACGTCCGCGCCCCGAACCCTCGTTGCTTCTGTTACACCGAGGGCGAAGTTCCCGGTGCTCGCGGTATAGACACCGTTCGACAGTTGAGCTGGAGTGAGTCTGGATACTGCATTCAACGCACAGCGTATCTTGAACGATCCTCGCGGCTGAAGATTCTCAGGTTTGAGAAACACGCTCCGATCTGTGGCTGCTGCGTACGCTAACAGTGGAGTGCGAATGACAGTTCCCCGGATCGACTCGGATGCGCGCTCAATGTCGGCCCGGGAGACCTCTCCCAGATAGGCCGAGCCGACACTGTCTTCGAGCGGCTTGCGCGTACGGTGCAGGATGCCCGGAATGCTCATGATGTCCTCGCGCTTGCGTACGTTGAAGGGATGGGCAACGGAACCACCAGAATAGCTTCATGTTTCCCGACCTGTCGGACGAACTGAAGCTGGAAGATGCCATCCGTGCGGTGGACGTGGGGCACGGGAAAGACCCTCGGGCATCGACGGCGAAGACCATGCGTCCGCGCGGACATATCGTCACCTATACTCAGTGACGTTGGCACGGCAGTGCTCGCGGGATTTTGGCGGGAGGAATGGGTGAACAACTCCATACTCTTAAACAGTGAGACACCCTTACGCGATAAATGTCTCGACAACCTGTTTGACGTCGTGATCGTGGGTGCGGGTATCGCGGGTTGTACTGCAGCGCGGCTATTCGCGCTCGAAGGTTTGCGTGTAGCCCTGGTGGAGCATCATGCGAACACGGAGGCATTCAAGCAGCTATGTACTCATTTCATTCAGCCCAGTGCCACGCCGACGATGCGGCGTATCGGTCTCGACCGTTTGATCGAGGACGTGGGAGCCATACGTAACGGCATCGATATCTGGACTCGCTACGGCTGGATCGGCAACGTTTCTCCAGTCGATGAAAATGGTGACGAGGTGTTCGGATACAACGTTCAGCGTCGCACGCTCGACCCGATTCTTCGGCGGCTCGCCATACAAACCCCCGGTGTCACGAGCTTCTTGGGCTGTCATGTGCAACGGCTTGTCGAGCAACAAGACGTGACGGGTGTCGAATTGGCGGGCGCGCATTCGGGCGTTCTTCTAACGCGCCTCGCCGTCGGCGCTGACGGCAGAAATTCTCCGCTTGCAACGCTTGCAGGAGTCAAACCCGTTTCATCCACAAACACGCGGTTCGGTGCGCTCGCTAGCTATCGCGGGGTTCCGCTCGTGCGCGGAACCTGTTCGCAGATGTGGATGCGCGGCTCGGAGATCGGTTATATCTTTCCGAACGATGACGGCATAACCGTGGTGACGTACCTGTCCACAAAGGATGTGTTTGACCAGTTCCATGCGTCGCCACGTGAGTCGCTTATACGAGCCATGGCCGGTTTTCCCGACGCACCGGATTTATCGACGGCGACACCGACAGGACAGGTTCTGATGGTCAAAGACTACCCGAATTTATGGCGGCGACCCGTGGTGCGCAATATTGCATTCGCAGGCGACGCTCTGATGAGCATCGACTTCGTGCCGGGCGTCGGCTGCGGTTTCGCGTTTCAGACCGCTGAATGGCTGGTCGATGCGCTTGCGCCAGCTTTGCGGGGAGATGGGGCTGTGTCGGGTGCGCTAAATAGCTACGCCAGAAACGTGTCACGGAAACTGCAAGGCCATCGGTTCTTCATTTACGACTTCGCGCGGCGCCGCAAATTCAACGTGCTCGAACGACTCGCATTTGCGGCTGCGGCGAAAGACGATTGGGCGTCGCGACATCTGCATAATTTTGCCGCGCGCTTGATTGGGCCCGCGCAGTTCTTCTCGCCGCAGGCGTTGCTGCGCCTAATCTGGATCAGTCTGAGCCGGCCGGCCTCGCGCAGTGCGCAACGTGACGCACCCGTTTGATCGGGATGTCATGGCAATTGTCGATAGAAACCGACTCCGCACGTGGGTACCTGTTGCAGAAGGGAGTGGCAATGATCGTGTACAAGTACGGATACGGCTCCAATAACGTCGAGTCACCCGATATCAGTCCCTTCGTCGTCAAGCTCGAAACGTGGCTGCGCATGTCCGGCCTGCCCTATGAGACCCGAACTGGCAACTACGCAAAGATGCCCAAGCGGAAGCTGCCCGTCGTTTCTATCGATGGGCAACTGATTGCGGACTCTTCTTTCATCATCGAGGAGTTACAGCGCCGCCATCCGGAAGCACTGAACGACGGCCATCTCAGTGCGCTCGAAAATGCGCAGTCGGTGGCTTTCAGGGCACTCTTCGAGAGCGATCTATATTTTGTGCTCCTTTATTTGCGCTGGGGCGTCGACAGCAATATGGCTATCTACCGTCCACTGTTGATCGATTACGCACAGCGATGCAAGCCGGACATTCCTAGGCACGTAGTCCCGTTAATCGCGCCAATTGCATTGGCTTTGGCACGCAGGCGAATGGTGCGGCAGGCGTGGGAACAAGGCATCGGACGCCATACGTACGATGAAATCGTTCATATTGGGTTGCTAGGGTGGCGTGCGGTGGCTGAACTGTTAGACGACAGGATCTATCTGCTCGGCGATGTGCCGAGTACGCTCGACGCGACCGGTTTTGCATGGGTACATAGCGTTCTCGTTCATCCCTTTGAAAGCCCAATCCGTGCTTACATCGCGCGAGAAAAGCGGCTCGTCGCTTATCACAACCGTATTTGGGAACGGTGGTGGATGCGGCACGAGTGATTGACGGAGGGGGGCGACGTTTGTTATCTCGCGCGTCGCACTTCACGCATGGGCCACAATGATGTTGGACACCATCTCGCAGATCACCTTTCCATCCCCTATGAGGGGCGCCAATTCGCTTCTTAAACGGTCGAAGAGGGCGTCCTCCACGGACTGTGAAAGCGCGGCCACGCCGGGAGAAGCAGGGGTGGCACTGAAGGAGCGCATGGCGTGTTCCACCCCTTGTTCGAAGACCATGAGAAGGCTGCGAGTCAGAATCCGAACGTCGTGGAAGCCTGCCTCCTCGGCGGCCGTTTGCAGCTCGGCGGTGTTATGCCAACTGAACGGTGCCGTAATCAGGTCAGACAACTCGGACGTCGTCGTTGCGCTCAGCGCAGTATGGATCGCGACAAACAACGGATTGCGCTCAATCGCTGCCCACACCGCAATCACTACCCGTCCGCCAGGTTTCAGGACACATCTCATTTCACGCAGTGCGCTGGATCGGTCAGGGAAGAATTGCAGCCCTTGCTGGCAAAGCACGACAGATGACCTGAACGACAATCAAGCGCCTGATCTATCTCGACGCGCCGATCGCGGTTGGCGCGTCGTCGGACGGTCACTCGCAGGTTTCAGACATAACCGTAAGCAGGCTGCCAAAGAAGCGTCTGGCGGAATATGCGCGGAAGCGCACAGAGTCATAGGGAGCGGGGCCATATTCTGTTCGATACAGCTGACACGTCTCCGCCAGACTTCCAATAGCAGTATTTCTGCCCCCCTTCACAAGCCTCAGCGCTAAGAGCAGTTGAGGAATGATCGCTCACGACGCCACGTCGACATCGGGGAGCCGCGCTGCCCTGCGGAAAGCAGCTTTATGCAATCAGGTGCCACCGATGCGTCTTCGAGCCATCAAATATGCCTTGATTCTTGCCTGCGGGTGCGTGGCTGTCGCCGATGCACTGGCCGCCGATGCTGCCGGCGTCGTCAAGACCCTTAAGGGCACGGTGCAGATCGAGCGGGCTGGAGCAAGTTCGGGTGCGGCCATCGGCAGCGAGGTTTTCGGCAGCGATCGCATCGTGACAGGCCCGGAATCCTCGGTCGGTATCACGCTGCGTGACACCACCCAACTCTCGGCCGGCGCCAATACCATCCTCGAGCTCAACAAATTCGCGTTCAATACCACGACCCATGAAGGGGTGCTCGACGCCTCCGTCAAACGCGGTTCCCTGGCAGTGATTTCCGGCAAGTTGGCGAAGGCGAATCCGGATGCCGTCCGCTTCAGTACGCCGACTACTACGCTGGGTGTGCGCGGCACTGAATTCATCATCGAAGTCGGCGACAAAGGGGAGGGTGCACGTTGAAGGCTGCAATTCGACGTCACGGGCTGGCATCTGCAGCGGCATTCGTCATGCTGGCTTTTCTGGCCGCGTGCAGCACGCCGGACAAAATTATTCTATTGCCCGATCCTGATGGCAAAGTCGGAACGGTCATTGTCCACAGCGCCGCCGGAGAGCAGACAATCGACAAGGCTTACGCAGGGGTCGACGTCACCAAGGGCGGCGCCATCGAAAAAACGATGGATAGCCAATCCAGTGTGCAGGCGCGATATGGCGAGCTGCTCGCGGCCCGGCCGCCTCGGCCCATGACATTTACGATCTTTTTTCTCTTTGATTCCGCCACCGAATTGGCTCCGGAGTCATCCGCCACGGTTAAAAAGCTGAAGGCCGTCCTGGCGACCTGGCCCGCGCCGCAGCTCGTGGTGGTCGGTCACACCGATCTGGCGGGCACTCAGGAATTCAATGACCGGCTGTCCATGCAGCGGGCGCAGACTGTTGCAGCGTTCCTGATCAAGCAAGGTATTCCTGCCCAACAAATAGAGACCGCTGCCCGGGGCAAGCGCGAACCACTGGTGCCCACGGCAGAGGGCATTCCCAATCGCATGAACCGGCGCGCAGTCATCACAATCCAATGATCCGCGCCAGTCATCGGCGCTGAATGGCCTTTCCGCCGATGAAACGCTATTTCGACCCGTCGCTTGCCCAGATCAGGAGTCTGCTGAAGGCGGCCCGGGGGCGTCCGGTGGCACTGGTGGTGTTGTTCGGCCTGAGCCTGCTCAACCTGTGCAGCGAATGGCCGAGTGACATAGCACGTCCGGCTTTCGTGGACACGCTCAACGAGGCGCTTCCCGACTCCTTTAAAACAGCCCGGCAAATTCTATTCGATCAGTATCAACGTCACTTCCCACGGATTCCGACTGCTCAGCCCGTGACCATTGTCGAGATTGATGAGGAGACGCTCGCAACCGTCGGTCAATGGCCATGGCCGCGAAATCGACTCGCGAGCCTGATCGACGCCATTGCGGCACTGAAACCGCTGGCTATCGGTCTCGACATTTACATGCCGGAGCCGGATCAGACCTCTCCGGACAAGGTGGCCGGCAATCTGCCGAAAACGGCTGCGGCTCTCGCCGCCGGCTTGCGGGCCCTTCCGAGTCACGAAGCCATTCTTGCCAGATCGTTGCGCGCGGCGCCGACCATACTGGGTGCCGCGGCGCTCGATCATGCCGCATTCGCCACGAGCACCGATCTGCGAAGCGCTCCGATCCTCGTTCATGGCATCGACCCACTGGACCACGTGCAACGGTTCGACTTTGTGCTCGCCAGCCTGCCGGAATTGCAGGCGGCGGCCCACGGGCAGGCGATGCTGAGCGTGGCGCTCGAACAAGGCGTAGTCCGGCATATTCCCCTCATCATGGGTTTGAGGGAGAAACTGGTCCCCAGTCTGCCGATTGAAATGCTCCGCCTCGCCACGGGTTCATCGGCGATCGACGTCTTTGCCGACACATCCGGCGTGCAAGCGGTGGGTGTCGCTGATGTGCTGGTGCCCACGCAGCCCGAGGGGGACATCTGGTTGCATTTCGCATCCATTCGGTCGACGCTGAGCCGCTACGTGTCGGCACGCGACATCCTGCAGGGAACTGTCGATCCGGAACGGATCCGGGACAAATTGGTGCTGGTCGGACTGACCGGTGCCGGCTTGACTGACATGCGCACGACGGCGTTGGGGGAGCTGGTGCCGGGTATCGAAATTCAGGCGCAGGTGATCGAGACGATTTTCGAGGGACGCTTTCTGCGCCGCCCCACCTGGCTGAAATGGGCGGAATGCGCCTTCATCATGACGTTCGGGTTGCTGATCATCTGGTATGTGCCTCGCCCCCATTCGCGGTTCGCGTTATTCATCAGAACCCTCCCCAAGGGTGTCACCGCACTGGGTATATGCCTGCATCTGCTGAATCTTCTTTGCTGCTTCTTTGTTTTCATGCGCTTCGGACTGCTGGTCGATGCGGCCTCGATTTTTATTATCCTGTCCGCGGTCATGGGCTGCTTCCTTTCTCCCGCGTTGCTCCGCCTCGACGAAAAAACCAGAACGGAGGCCATGCACGCGCCGGGGCGTGAAGACGACAACGACCGCACCGGCAGAGCGCCAGGACCTTGAGGTAGCGGTCTGCCCACTAACGCGTTTCTCCATGCCCGCTCACAGCATGGATTTCCCCTGGGAGAGAATCTTGTCGCAGATCTGCTTCGTGGCCTGTTCCTTCAGGCCGCCGCCGCTCAGGTCCAACTGTTTGCCGTTGCTGCCGCTCAGGATACCCTTGGCGCCGTCGGTATAGCCACTGTCGGACGAGGCGGAACTGGAACCGCCCGGGAGCTTGCTCATGAGCGAGTCCTTGACCGAAGACGCGCTGTTCCCGCTGAGATAGTTGTTCTTGATGCAGAACTCCAGCACCCCCGCGACGTTGCCGGTGCTGCCAGAAGTTAATGATTGACCCGACAAGGCACTGCCCATGCCGCCGAGGCTTCCGAGGCCACCGGACGATCCGCCACTCTCGCCCTGCTTGAGCAGGTCTCCGAGTTGCGCCTGAGCGGCCGAGACCGGTAGCAATAGGGCGATCAGGATCCCTGTAGCTGCGGTGCGATACGTCCGTGCTTTCATATTTGAACCTCTCTGCTGGCTGAAAATCCTTTCTACTATAGTTCGTCTCAGCGGTACGGCAGGCGGATGCACCACTGCGTCGCACCTGGAAGAGCGGGAACCGAATCGACAAGGATCTTGGCGGTCAGCGCCGCATGCCGATCCTCATACTGTAGGGAGCAAATATCCGACAGCTGAGGAGACCATGGACACGACAACGTCGCCGCTACTGGGACTGATGATGGATGTGCCGCTCACCGTGTCCTCGCTGATCGCACATGCCGCGCGGCACTTCGGCGATACGGAGATCGTGTCGCGCCGGATCGAAGGCGACAGCTGCCGTCGGCATGATCTGCCCCCGGCTTTGCGCCGGGGGTAGGCGAATGAGCCAACGTCCGTGGCTGGAACCTGCTTTGCCGTCAGGGAAACGCTGGAATCGTCGGATCCGTTCCCTCGATGTCCGCTTCCGGATGATGCCCCTTGACCAGTTCTTCGATTTCGTCGACGCGATCCTTCCCGACGTCGACCATCATCAGCAATTCACCCTTTTCGATCGCGCTTTCGAAGCGCTTCAGACGCGTGCTCGGAATGCCGACACCGATCATGGTCGCGGTCCACGCGCCGAATCCTGCGCTCGCCAGCGTCATCAGGACGACGACGCCGCCCGCGATCGTCAGCCCGGCCGGCGGAAAAGCCATCGCGACAAGGCCCGCGAGCATGCCCGTCACACCGCCCGCCGCGGTGCCTCGCGCAAGCGCGGGGAGCAGGTCGCTGCGCTGGGTAAGCGTTGCCTCCGGCAACTTCTCGAGTCGCACGTCCGGACGCGCGAGCACGTGGATATGCCGCCACTCGACCCGCTTCAGCAGCAGTTCGTCAATGATTGCCTTCCCGCTTTGCACGTTGGGCAATAGAAAATAAATGCGCCGCATATCTGGCCTCCTATCGGGAGTAATCGCCGGTCAGTCCAAAGCGAAGATACGAAATCTGCCGCCCTGATTACCACGGGTTCGCCCTTATTTCAGACATCGAAATACAAATAAAACTCCCATGGATGCGGACGCAGTTTGATCGTATCGATCTCGCGTTCGCGCTTGTATGCGATCCAGGTCTGGATCACGTCGTCGGTAAAAACATCGCCCTTGCGCAGAAACGCGGTATCGGCTTCTAACGCTGCGAGGGCCGCATCGAGTGAGCCGGGCACCTGGCGGATGTTGGCGGCTTGTTCCGGGGGAAGGTCGTAGATGTTCCGGTCGAGCGGTTCGCCCGGATCAGTCCGGTTTTCAATTCCATCGAGTCCGGCCATCAGCATTGCCGCAAAAGCAAGGTATGCGTTGGCCGACGGGTCCGGACAGCGGAACTCGACGCGCCGCGCGTTCGGCGAATCCGAATACATTGGAATACGTGCCGCGGCGGAACGGTTGCGCTGCGACATGGCCAGATTGACGGGCGCCTCATACCCCGGGACCAGGCGCTTGTACGAATTGGTGGTCGGCGCGCAAAAAGCCATCAACGCGGGCGCGTGCTGCAATAAACCGCCGATGTACCAGCGGCACAGGTCGGAGGTCAGCGCCCAACCGTTAGCGTCGTAGAACAGATTCTGCCCGTCTTTCCACAGGCTCTGATGGCAATGCATGCCGCTCGCGTTGTCGGCAAATAGCGGCTTCGGCATGAAGGTGGCCACCTTCCCATGCCGGCGCGCCACGTTCTTGCAAACATACTTGTAGATCATCACGTTGTCGGCCATGCGAGTGAGCGTGGCAAACCGCATGTCGATCTCGTTCTGGCCCGCCGTCGCGACCTCATGGTGATGCACTTCAATCTGTACGCCAGCCTGCTGCAGCGTGAGCGCAATCTCCGAGCGGATCTCCTGCAGCGTGTCGTGCGGCGGCACCGGGAAATAGCCTTCCTTGTAATGCTGCTTGTAGCCGAGATTGCCGCCACCGTACGAGCCCTCGTCGCGACCCGTGTTCCAGTCGCCCTCGGCCGATTCGACATAGTAGAAGCCGCAGTGCTGGTCCTGGCCGAAGCGGATGGAGTCGAAGATGAAGAACTCCAGTTCGGGCCCAAAATAGCATGTCGTCGCGATTCCGCTCTGGCGCAGATAGGCCTCCGCCTTGTTCGCCACATAGCGCGGATCGCGCGAATAGCGTTGCTGCAGCACGGGATCGACCACGTCGCAGATGATCGACAGCGTGGGCGTGTCGCAAACCGGATCGACAAAGGCGGTGGCCGGATCGGGTCTGAGCAGCATGTCCGATTCGTGAATCTCCTGGAAGCCGCGGATCGACGAGCCGTCGAAGCCGATCCCGGCGTCGAACAGGCCAGGGTGAATTTCCGGAAGTGTGATTGAGAAGTGCTGCCAGAGGCCGGGGAGGTCGGTGAATTTCAAATCGACGATCTGGATATTTGTTTTCTCCAGCAGATCGATCACATCGTTCGCGCTTCCCGGCCGAGTGACGTGGAAGCTACCTGCATCGACAGACACCGCGAAAGGCGATCCAGAAGCGTGTTGCGTCGTGGACATTGGCGACCTCCCTTTCTGGCCCTCTGCCTTTGGTCCAACTTTAGTTTGTCCGCGTGCGAAAACAAAGCAACCCCGCAAGGCAACCCCGCAAGGCGCCCCCGCGCCGCGCTACCGGTCTGCGGCCAGCCCCTTCAGATAGGCTTCGCCGGCGTCCTGAGCCGCAGCGCGCATAGCGAATGTGTCGTCCGAAACCAGTGAACGTTTAATTTTTTGTGCCCCAAAGTCGACCAGCGTAATCACCCAGACATACTCGCCGGCCTGCTCGGCCGTTTGAACGAATGCGCGTACGTCTTCGCTGTCATTTGCCTTTGCGTTCATTGTGACCTCCTGAAAAAGAGTCGCGGGAAGAAAACGGCTCGCGTTCCGGATGACTACCTGTTTTATGGGAGTTTGCCGATAATCGCGCTGCATTCGTCCTTCGTGAACGCACGGAGCGTTTGCGTGCGGACATTGCCGGCCGACCCTAGCGCGTAGCCGAATGCCGCGAAGCTTTGCTCATCGGGTGCTTCGACGATCGTGACAATGTCATATTTGCCCACCGTCCAGTAGATATCTTTCATTTCACAGCCAAAGGTCTTGGCTAACTCCGCCGCCTGACCGGCCCGCTGCGGGCTGTTTTTGATGTTGCGAATACCCTGATCGGTGAATTGAGCAAGAACCACATAAGTCGCCATGGCGATTCTCCTTACGATTGGTGCGAGACGGAATCCAGACGCGCAAGTCGGACTGCGAACGCTGCTGCGGTCGTCGTAGTCGAAAGCGTTTTGCGCGCAATCTGAGTGTAGGCAATGGAAGCGCGTGCCACCGGGTGTTTGGCTTCGATCTGCAGCCCCGGAACTTCCTGTTCGACCCGGGGTGACCTCTACGGCAGCATCCAGGGGGAAGCGATCATGTCAGGTCCGCGACCAGGTCCTCAATGATCTGATCTGCCAGTGCGGCCTCCCATCGCAGACCTGCAGCGCTTCGGCATAGGCGTTCCCGTGAGGACAATGGTAATCTTCCGCCGTTTCCGTCAACACGTTCAGTTACGAGCCTGACATTAACCCGGCCGGCGCGGCACCTTCCGCGCCGGCCATCCATCACCGACCGAAAGAGTGACCATGACAAGTTCCATCTACAGCGCCTCCGTCCCAGTTTTCAAGCAAATGCTGACTGCATTGTCCGACGTGCTGAAGAAAGCCGAAGCACACGTGACCGAAAAGAACATCGAGCCGAACGCGCTGCTGCAGGCGCGCCTGTTCCCGGATATGTTTCCCCTCGTGCGCCAGGTGCAGATCGCTGCCGATTTCGCCAAGGGCATCAGCTCGCGCCTGGCCGGCGTGGAGGTGCCGTCGTGGCCCGATACGGAAGCCACGTTTGCCGACCTGCAAGCGCTTATCGCCAAGGCGTTGACGCACATCGGCACACTCGAGGCCGCCCAATTCGAGGGTAGCGAGAACAAGGAAATCGTCTTGCGTCCGGGCACGCCGAAAGAGAAGAAGCTGGTTGGCAGCGCCTATCTGCAACACTATGGCCTGCCCCAGTTCTTCTTCCACGTGACGACGGCCTACGCAATTTTGCGCCACAACGGCGTCGAAATCGGCAAGCGCGACTATATGGGCTCTTACTGATCGTCAGCGCGCAGGGGCCACGCGAGTTACCGGCCGGTGGCAGTTTCAGCGGTGCTTGCCGGCCGGCCCGCGTGCGTTCGATGCGTCACGAGCCACCATCCTTAAGTCGGATTCTGCGTGAGATAGAGGCCAGCGAACCGGCCTGATATGCCCGTCAAATAGTGGGAAATCGGCGCGCGATCCGATTGCGCACAATACTAGGGAATGCCCAATTGAGCCGCGACTGTCCAGCGGCGTAAAATCTTGGCACATCGGTTTGGGGGCACCAGGCAATGTGTCTGGCTTCTCGTTGCGATTTCAGCCGCGATTCCAGCCGGAATACCCGGCGACGCCAAGCGCAGCGGCGCTTCATGCTTTGTCGACCCGCTCCTTGCAATGAGGCCAGCGGCGCTCGCGGCATTGACGTTCAAGCCACCCCATGATCCCGCTCATTTCCGTCCAAAGGCTCAACAAGCGCTTTCCCGGCGTGAGAGCGCTTCACGAAGTCCAGTTCGAACTCATGGCGGGTGAAGTCCACGCGCTGATGGGCGAGAATGGCGCCGGCAAGTCGACGCTGATGAAAATCCTCGCCGGCGTATACACCCGGGATACCGGAGAAATCCTCTACGATGGCCAGCCGGTCGAATTCTTGAGCCCGCGCGAGGCGCAGGCCATGGGTGTCGGCATCATTCATCAGGAACTCCAGTTGATGAATCACCTGACCGTCGCCCAGAATATGTTTATCGGCCGCGAGCCGCGTGGACGCCTCGGCCTGTTCCTCGACGAAGACAAGCTCAACGCGCAGGCGCGCGACATCCTTGCCCGCATGCATGTGAACATCGACCCGCGCGCGGTTGTCAGCACCCTCACCGTCGCGAGGCAACAGATGGTCGAGATCGCCAAGGCTTTGTCTTTCGATTCGCGCGTCCTGATCATGGACGAGCCCACCTCGGCGCTCAACGACGCCGAGATCGCCGAGCTCTTCCGCATCATCCGCGAGTTGAAGAGCCGCGGCGTGGGCATCATCTATATTTCCCACAAGATGGATGAGCTGAAGCAGATTGCCGACCGCGTCACTGTGTTGCGTGACGGGGAATATGTGGCCACCGTCACCGCCAGAGACACCAGCATCGAAGCAATCATCGGCATGATGGTCGGGCGAACGTTGACCGACGTCGCGCCTTCTCACAGCGCGGCAGACAAAGGCGAAGTCGCCCTCGAAGTCAAACATCTGAACGCTGGCCCGCTGGTCAGAGACGTGAGTTTCGCGCTGCGCCAAGGCGAGATATTGGGCTTTGCCGGCTTGATGGGCGCCGGCCGCACCGAGGTTGCCCGCGCGGTGTTCGGCGCCGATCCGATCGAATCGGGCGACATTGTCGTGAGAGGCGTGAAGGCGACGATCAGGAATCCGAGCGATGCGGTGGCGCGTGGTATCGGCTATCTCTCGGAAGACCGAAAACGCTTCGGCCTTGCGACCGGCATGAACGTCGAATCGAACATCGTGATGTCCAATTTGCGCAAATTCCTGTCGCTCAACTTTTTCCTGCGGCGCGCCCAGATACGCCGGACAGCTTCCCATTTCATCAATCTGCTTGCCATTCGTACACCCTCCGCGACGCAGGAAGTGCGGCTTCTCTCGGGCGGCAATCAGCAGAAAATCGTCGTCGCGAAATGGCTCGAGCGCGATTGCGACGTGCTCTTCTTCGACGAGCCCACGCGCGGTATCGACGTCGGCGCCAAGAGCGAAATCTACAAGCTCCTGCGCTCGCTCGCCGAGCAGGGCAAGGCGATCGTGATGATCTCGTCGGAACTGCCGGAAATCTTGCGCATGAGCGACCGCATCGTCGTGATGTGCGAGGGCCGCATTACCGGCGAACTCTCAGCCAAAGAGGCGACGCAGGAGCGCATCATGCAACTGGCGACGCAACGCGAAACCTTAAAAGCGGCGTGAGCCTGAAGAGGAGAGGTTCGGTTTATGACACTGCCATCGGATACGTCGGCGCTGGGTAACAAGGAAAGGTCCTCGGGCCTGAGAGCCCGCGTCTTCACGCCGACCGCTCTGCAAAAGCTGCTCGCCTTCGGAAGCCTGATCCTCCTGCTGGTCTTTTTCAGCTTCGCGTCTCCCGCGTTCATGCAGATGGACAACATGCTCGGGATTCTGCAGGCGACGGCGGTCAACGGTGTGCTGGCGATCGCCTGCACGTTCGTCATCATCACCGGCGGCATCGATTTGTCCGTCGGCACGTTGATGACCTTTACGGCGGTCATTTGCGGCGTGTTTCTGACCTATTGGCATTTGCCGATGTGGACCGGCGTCGTTGCTGCGATTGGCACGGGCGCGATCTGCGGGACCATTTCGGGAACCCTCACGGCGAAAATGAAAATACCGCCGTTCATTGCCACCCTGGGCATGATGCTGTTGCTGAAGGGACTTTCGCTCGTCGTCTCGGCCGACAAGCCGATCTATTTCAGCGACACCGAAAACTTCTACCGGATCTCGCAGGATTCGCTGATCGGCTATGTGCTGCCGAGCCTGCCCGTTCCGAATGCAGTCCTGATTCTGTTTTTCCTTGCGGTCGTGAGTTCCATCACGCTCAATCGCACGGCGCTCGGCCGCTACACCTTTGCACTCGGCAGCAATGAAGAAGCCGTGCGCCTTTCCGGCGTGAATGTCGATCGGTGGAAGATCGCCATTTACGGCCTGGCCGGGGCCATTTGCGGCGTCGCCGGGCTGCTGATCGCCTCGCGCCTGAATTCGGCCCAGCCGGCGCTAGGCCAAGGTTATGAACTCGAAGCAATCGCGGCCGTGGTCATTGGCGGGACCTCGCTCAGCGGCGGTGCGGGCACGATTCTCGGCACGATCATCGGCGCGTTCATCATGAGCGTGCTGACCAACGGCCTGCGCATCCTGTCCGTTGCTCAGGAATGGCAGATCGTGGTGACCGGCCTCATCATCATTCTCGCGGTCTATGCCGATATTTTGCGGCGCAAGAAGAGCTGACGAAGTCAGACGAAGGCTTACGCCGCGCGCAACAAGATCAAGAAAGGGGAGCGCTCAAGGCTCCCCCAATGGCTGAAGGTAGACGGCCCACTTAGGAGGAGAAACCCCATGTTGAAAAGAAGACTAATCGGTGTCGTGGTCGGCGTTGGCGCGCTCATTGGCGGGACGAGTGTGACGTACGCGCAAGATACCTACATCCCGCTGATCTCGAAGGGCTTCCAGCACCAGTTCTGGCAGGCGGTCAAATCCGGCGCGGAACAGTCGGCCAAGGAGCACAACGTCAGGATCACCTTCGAGGGACCGGAAACCGAGGCCATGGTCGATAAGCAGATCGACATGCTCTCGGCCGCGCTTGCCAAGAAGCCCCAGGCGCTCGGCATTGCCGCGCTCGATAGCAAGGCCGCCATTCCGCTGTTGAAGCGGGCGCAGGCCGCCAAAATACCCGTCATCGCCTTCGACTCCGGCGTCGACAGCGATATTCCGCTGACCACCTGCGCGACCGACAACCTTGCCGCGGCCGCGCTTGCCGCCGACAAGATGGCCGAGGCGATCGGCAATGCAGGTGAGGTCGGCCTGGTCGTGCACGACCAGACGAGCCGCACCGGCATCGATCGCCGCGACGGCTTCCTGAACGAGATGAAAGCGAAGCACCCGAACATCAAGATCGTTTCGGTCCAATATGGCGGCGGCGACCATCTGAAGTCGGCGGAAATCGCCAAGACGATGATCCAGGCCAACCCCAATCTCAAGGGCATTTTCGGCGCGAATGAAGGATCGGCGGAGGGGGCCGCGATCGGCGTCAAGGAATCCGGCAAAAAGCTCGTCCTGATTGGCTACGACTCCGGCAAGGAGCAAAAGGACGACATCAATTCGGGTTTGATGGCCGGTGCCATTACGCAGAACCCGGTCGGCATTGGCAAATGCGTCGTCGACTCCGCGGTGAAGGCGTTGAAGGGCGAGAAGCTGCCCAAGAAAGTCGACACGGGCTTCTACTGGTACGACAAGAGCAATATGAGCGATCCCAAGATCGCCGCCGTGCTCTACGACTGACCGTCGCCGCCAGGCGCGAAGAGAGAGGAGGGGCGCGGCGCTCTCTTTTCTTTTCTCGCCTCGCCTTGCATCGCGAAGAGAGCAGATGGCCGCAAAGAGGCCGGGCGAGCGCGCACGGCCCTCTTTGCGCATAGGCGCAAGCCGATAGCTATCGAAGAAGAGGGTGTTCAGATGCCCACAATCACCAGCTTGTCCGTCCGGGACATTCGGTTCCCGACCTCGCGTTCACTCGACGGCTCCGATGCGATGAACGCCGCGCCGGATTACTCCGCCACCTACGTGACGCTCGAAACCGATTCGCCGAAGGGGCTCAGCGGCCATGGCCTCACCTTCACCATCGGGCGCGGCAACGAGATCTGCGTGACTGCGGTAGAGGCGCTTGCCCCGCTGGTCGTGGGCAAGGCGCTCGAGGATATTGCGGCGAACATGGGCGCTTTCTGGCGCGCGCTGACGTCAGACAGCCAGCTGCGCTGGATCGGCCCGGACAAGGGCGCGATTCATCTGGCGACGGCGGCTGTCGTGAATGCGGCCTGGGACCTGTGGGCCAAAGCGGAAGGCAAGCCGGTGTGGAAGCTGCTCGTCGACATGAGCCCCGAAGAACTCGTGCGTTGTCTCGACTTCCGCTATGTGACGGACGCGCTCACGCCGCAGGAAGCCATCGCGATGCTGCACCGTCATGCAAGGACCCGGGGCGAGCGCGAGAGGGAAATGCTGGCGCACGGCTATCCGGCCTACACGACTTCGGCCGGCTGGCTCGGTTACGACGACGACAAGATTCGCCGGCTCGCGCGTGAAGGCGTCGCGCAGGGCTGGACGCACTTCAAGCAGAAGGTGGGCGGCAATCTCGAAGAGGATATGCGCCGGGCCCGCATCCTGCGCGACGAAATCGGCGAAAACCTGAAGCTGATGATGGATGCGAACCAGGTGTGGGATGTCGATGAAGCGGTCGCGAACATGCGGCGCCTGGCGCAATTCGATCCGTGGTGGATCGAGGAACCCACGAGTCCCGACGACATTCTCGGCCACGCGGCCATTCGCGAGCGGATTCGGCCCATCGGTGTGGCGACGGGCGAGCACTGTCATAACCGGGTCATGTTCAAGCAGTTGCTGCAGGCGCAAGCCATCGACTTCTGCCAGGTCGATAGCTGCCGTTTGGGCGGTCTGAACGAGGTGATCGTCGTGCTGCTGATGGCGGCGAAATTTGGTGTGCCCGTGTGCCCGCACGCGGGCGGCGTCGGCTTGTGCGAGTATGTGCAGCACATTTCGCTGTTCGACTATATCTGCGTGTCGGCTTCGCTGGAAAACCGCGTGCTCGAATACGTGGATCATTTGCATGAGCATTTTGTTGATCCTGTCGTGATTCGAAGCGGGCGTTATATGCCGCCGCAACGTGCCGGTTACAGCATCGAAATGCATGCGGCGTCGCTCGATCAGTATGACTTTCCCGAGGGGCCGGCCTGGCGGGCATGAGGTGGTACGCGTGGGGGGCTTGCCGGCCAGGAAGCGACATTCGACGTGGCCCCCGATAGCCGTCTTTCGCTTGTGCTTACCGCCATTGACCGACCCGTGTCCCGGCGGTTCGTCGCCCCCGCTTCTGGTCAACGTCGGTCCGGATTCGTGTGCGAACCGATTTTAAATCTGTCCATCCGTCATGTTCCCGCTGAAGCTCACGCTATTGCCGGTAGTTGCCGGGCCGATAGCTGCGGGCACGGGCAATCACAGTGCTTTTGAAATCGACTGCCCGAGCAGTAGTATTTCGTCAAACTGGGCGATTAATTCGAAACACAGAAGAAACGCCAACGTATAAGCGGGTCCAGGAAATCTGTAAATCCATCGCAGGATAGGCGCTGCAAAACGCGCTCTAACGGAGTCGCGAGTCATGAAGTAGGCGATGATAATCCCGATCGCCGCCCCCCCGAGTATGTCGGTCGGATAGTGCAAGCCGAGATAGACGCGCGGCAGGCATATGAAGATCGCGGTGTACAGAAGCGCGAGCACGCCGACGCGGCGCCAGATGAGAAAGATTCCTGTCGCGACCGACATCCACAGCATCGCGTGGTCGCTCGGAAAGGAGCTCCAGGTTCGCAGCACCGCCTCTCGCAGACCGGCCGATGGAAAGTGCAGGTGCAACTCGGGGTTATAGATCGGCCGCACCCGAAATGGCAGGTAATGGGCGAGAAGCCTGCCGATTGCGAGCGCCATGAGGCCGCTCGCAATCGTCGCGATGACCATTTCACGCTCCCATTCGACACGCTGACTGGGTTTGAACCATATCCACCACAAAATGGGTACGAGCACGAAGCCCTTAAATGTATATAGGCCCGCGATTACCCTTATCGCGTGGTTAAGCGTGATCGAGTTAAAAGCGATGTGCGTCAGGAAAGTCTGGATTGCCGTATCGAAACTGTTCATTTCGGCACCTCCTCTTGGATTTACAGCTATAAAAATGCCTGGCTTGCGCAAGCTGCCGCCCGTTTTCTCGCAACCCCACGTGAGCCAAGTGTGGCACCCAAAAAATCGGTAAAAAAGTAAAAAAAAGTAAAAAACAGGAGCGGGGAGAGAAAAAATAACCGTTATCAGAAGTGCCGGCGCGACTCACCCGCGGTTGCGCCGATACGCGTCACGGCAGGCAGCCAGCGTCCGTTCGCGACGGAGGCCGAGGCACGCATGGCAGGTACAGCTGCTGAGCTGCGGTTAGTCGACGACAGACGACACGTCGGCGCCAAAGTTGGCGCAGGTGGAACGTGAGCTTGCTATTTTCAGACAATTGCGATCGATCGTTTCGGGCGAGGATGACCATTACTTCAGGGAATAACTATGATTCCGCGCCCGCTGCTACCGCGCAACTACCGCCGGGACTAAATTTGTCGCGACCGGCAGCCAGTCGGGAAGCGCGCCTAGGCAGATTCGATATTTTCAGAATCGAATATGAATGTTTGGGCCGGGACAGAAATCGCGGAAATGGAGAAAAGTAATGAGCACGAAAAATAGGGCTTTGGTTGTGGGAGCGAGTGGACTCATAGGCGTAGCCGCCATTGAATCCTTTCTCTCTGCGGGCTGGGATGTCGTCGGTATTTCGCGGCGTAAGCCGGAACTGCCGAGTGGGCGAGACTTCGCGTTTATCCCGGTGGATTTGCGTGATGAGAGAGCCGCCCGTGAGGCGCTGTCTGCGCTCACAGACATTACGCACGTAGCGTATGCGGCAATTTACGAGAATGCCGATGATCTGGTGAGCGGCTGGTCGAGCGCAGACCAGATCGAAGTGAACAATGCGATGCTGCGCAATGTGATCGAGCCCCTCATTTCAGGGAAATCGGCGCTCAAGCATGTGTCTATCCTGCAGGGAACGAAGGCATACGGCGTCCACCTTCACCCTATCGCTATCCCGGCACGGGAGAGCGACCCGCGCGACAATCACGCGAACTTCTTCTTCGATCAGCAGGACTACGTTCGCGACGCGGCTGCGAAGCACGGTTTCACTTACACCGTGCTGCGCCCTCAACTCGTCACCGGGAAGACACCCGGGGCGCTCAACGTCCTCCCGGCCATCGGTGTGTATGCGGCTATCCGCCGCGAGAAGGGCGAGGCATTCAGCTTTCCCGGCGGCCCGTCGTTCGTCTGGGAAATGGCAGACGCCGATCTGGTCGGCGAGGTGATGGTGTGGGCGGCGCAATCTCCGCAAGCGGCGAACGAGATCTTCAACGTCACCAACGGCGATGTCTTTGAATGGCGAAGTGTGTGGCCCGCAATGGCGGAGACGCTAGGCGTAAAAGTCGGAGGCGATGAGCCTACCAGGGTGGCGCAGTACATTCGCGACAACGCCGACGTCTGGGCGAAGATCGTCGAGAAGTACAACCTTGCGAGTGGTGATCTTCGTTCGTTTGTCGGACAGGGCGATCAACATGCCGACTTTGCGTTTGCATATGGAGCGCCTGCGGGCCCCGTCGCTTTTGTCAGCACCATCAAGCTTCGCAAAGCCGGATTCAACGCTGCGGTCGACACTCGGGACGCATTCTGCGCAGCGCTCCAGTCTTTCATCGACCAGAAGCTTTTGCCGCCAACGCTGCAATGAGGGCGCGCTGGCAAGCAACGCGGTCCACTTTCTACGTTGGTGACGCGCGCGGCTATACGGACTACGAGTTGCCATAGCGTAACGTGTTGTGCAACAGCACCGCGATGTTGCGTGCCGTGGCGGCGACAGCTTTCGCTTTTCCGATGCGGCCCGACAAACGAGTCTCAAATGGTTGTGCGGGCCGCCATTGCAGCCAGAATGACCGGCAGTTGGGCCGGTTTTACAAAATGGTGATCGAAGCCGGCCTTGAGCGATTCGACTCGTTCGGAGGGCGCACACAGTGCGGTCACCGCCAGCAGCAACGGCCAGGGGATGACGTTCATGCGCCGGATTTCTCTCGCCACTGCCCGACCGTCCATATGAGGCATCTGGATATCGAGCATCACCACGTCGGGACACCAGGCGCGGTACGCGCTGAGCGCGCCTACACCGTCTGCAGCCGTGTGGATGGTGTAACCGTAAGCCTCGAAGAACCGCACGTAGGCCTCGACCAGATTCGGGTCGTCGTCCGCGATAAGTAAGCGCTCCGTTTTTGCAGTGGACATTGTGGTCCTATAGGTTGCCCCCTATGTCACGCAATTTAGGGACCCGATAGAATCGAAGCAGCTATTTGCGCGCAATTTAAATTCAGCGCATACGCCATACGAACTTTTTCCCCTTCTTCGAGGGCGAACATGCGATTGGCTGACTTCATCCTGCATGACATGGAAACGATCCTGGCGCAATGGGAGGCGTTTGCCGGCACCCTGCTGCCGGCAGCCGCAAACATGAAATCGCTCGCTCTGCGAGACCATGCGCAACAGATTCTGCAAGCCGTAGCGAAGGATCTGTCGACGGCCCAGACCAGGGAAGCGCAGGCCGAAAAGTCGATGGGACGAGCCCCCGTACTGATCGGAGCGCCGGAGACAGGTGCGCAGACGCACGCCCTTCTGCGGGCGCGGGGCGGGTTCGACATCAATCAATTGGCTGCTGAGTACCGCGCCTTGCGCGCCAGCGTCCTGCGCCTCTGGATAGACGAATGCCAGCCCGAAGCCCCACATCCGGACGATGTCATCCGGTTCAACGAGGCCATCGACCAGGCGCTTGCCGAATCAGTCGGCTATTTCAGCGCGCAAGTAGATCAGGCTCGTAACCTTTTGCTTGGCATGCTCGGGCACGATATGCGCAGCCCACTCCAGACCATCCAGATGACAGCCCAATATCTGGCGGCGCTGAACGCTGGGGAGCAGGTATCGGTAGCCGCATCCCGTTTGATCAGAAGCGGCGCCCGCATGCAGGCCCTTCTGAACGATATGCTTGATTTCAATCGAACCAGGCTCGGTTTGGGTATCAATATCGCACCGACCGCTGCCGACCTCGAAAAACTGCTTGCCGACGAACTCGACCAGTTGCGGGCAGCCCATCCAGATCGTCAGGTTGATCTGGACGTGGAAGGTGACTGTCGGGGTGTTTGGGACGGCCGCCGTCTGCAGCAGTTGCTGGGCAATCTGGTGCTGAATGCGATCAAGTACGGCGCGCCGGACGCGCCGGTGCGGGTGGTAATGACCGGCGAAGAGGGGAGCGTTCGTTTCGAGGTCAGGAACCACGGGCCCGCCATCGATCGATTGACCCTGCATCGGATCTTCGACCCGCTTCAGCGTGGCCTGAATCATAAAGACTCCTATGACGCCGACGGCAATCTGGGGCTCGGACTCTATATCGCGCGCGAGATTGCCAAGGCCCATGGGGGCGAGATCGAGGCGCGCTCCGACGGAACAGAAACCGTGTTCGCTGTGCGCCTGCCGCGCCATCATGCTCGGAGCTTTCCGCCGGACGAGTGCCAACGCGCCGGCGAAACACCGACGTGACGCTTGAAGACGCGTTGAAACGCAGCATTCGATTGATAGCCCACCGCTTCGCCGATCCCGGCGACCGGTTTGGCGGTATGCACAGCATTCGGCCCGCGACGATCATGCCGAAGGACTCGGGCCGTTGTTGTCGAATGTGCCGGCTCGGGCGGCGGGATAATGGGCGCGCCGGTCGTCCGCTTGCCGGCCAGCAGGGCTGCTGTCCGGCAGGCTGGTCACACTGCTTACCACTTATGCCGGAGCCCGATCACCGCTGAGACTTGCGACTTGGTGGTGGACGGGGAAAGCGAATAGATCTGCGCGTACTGCGCGTCACCCGCTGCTTTCTGATAGATGCCGACGAGGAAGAGATCGGTGCGCTTGCTGAGCAGGTAGTCCACGCCGGTATTCACCTGATGCCATTTGGGACTGTTGTTCTGCGGGTGGTATTGCCCGGTGGTGAAGATATACGCGGCGCCAAGAATGAGTTGCGGCGTCACGTAGTCGGTCAGCGAAACCTCAAAATTCTGCAGCGTCAGACGCGACGTGTCGAGATAGTCGAATCGCGCGTTGGTATAGAGCAGTGACAGGTTCGCCGGCCCGAACGCGTAAGCGCCGCCCGCGCCAAACATCCTTTGCTTGCTTACGCCGGCATGGGTCGCCGGATTCGTGATGAACGGCGACGTGAAGCCATAGTCGTTCACCACCGCGCCGTTCGTGTTATTGGCGTCGTTCGGTGTATTGACCTGAAGGAACGCCAGGCCGGCCGACACCGGGCCGTTGCGATATTGCACCGCGGCGCTATAGGCATTGTTGTCGGAGAAACCGCCCGCCTTATTCGAGAAGCCGTAGAGCCCTTCAAACTGAAGACCTTTGTAGTCGATGCTCTTGTACTGGACCGCGTTGTTGATCCGGAACGTGTCGAACACGTTATCGCTGTCGCCAATGTGCGCACCGTAGGCCGCGAACTGACAGGCCGACGAGAAGACGCACAGTGTGACTGCCTCGTCATATTGACGGCCTAGCGTCACCGTCCCGAGGGTATTCGACGACAAGCCGACAAAAGCCTGCCGGCCAAACTCACGGCCGCCTTGCGAGAGTGCGCCAGTCGCCAGGCTGTAGCCGCCTTCCAACGTGAAGATGGCCTTCAGGCCTCCACCCAGATCCTCTATGCCCCTCATTCCCCAGCGAGGCGTCTGCATCGGGCCGCTCGCGAATTGCCACGTGGCATGGCCCTGCTTGTCGGCGCCTTTCTGGTTGTTCGTATAGACGATGCCCGTCGAGATCAGCCCATACAGGGTCACGCTGCTTTGGGCGGACGCCGCCTGACAGAACAGGGCCATTGAGGCAAGAACAACGATGCGTCGAATCATGATTTCCTTGAGTGCTTGTTTTGGGAAAGTGAAAGCGAATTTTTCAACTTGTGTCGTGATTAGGATCGCGAAACAAAATCATTGCGCAGCGAAGGCATTGCGTCTTCGATAACTGTCTCAGCTTTCTCTGGTTAATCGGCGGCGCAGCAATGCGGTCCCGCGTCGAGATTGCTTGCCATTACAACCGCCTTTCGGCAATCGCCTTGCACGCTGAAGCAGATCTGGAGCGATTGCTGGCGATTCTTGCGGAACAAAATTCGCGACGGCTAGCACTGAATTTGACTACCAGTGATCGAATTTTTAGCGCGCCGAGGCCGAACCGGTGCACGAATCACGCACGCTTTTGGGCACTTTGTCAGAAAGCGTGCACGGGCGTGGTGCTCTAATTTTGGCATCGCTCATCTTCAAAATTGATGCTTGCGGGGACACTTTTGGCTCTCAATAATCGTTTGGACCGGCAGCACTGAGCGTTAGACGACCGGCCCCTTGTATCCAGGCAGGACCAACGGAGGAGATGATGTCAGTAATCGAAAATGCCGGACGTCGGCGTTTGCTGCGGATGACACTCGCGGCGGGCGGCATGGCTGCAACGGGTGCACTGCTTTCGGTGCGCGCCTTTGCAGGCGACAGGACAACCGTCAACATGCAACTGGGCTGGATTCCCGGCGGCAACCAGGTCGGCGAGGTGACGGCGAAGCGGCTCGGCTATTACGAGCAGGAAGGAATCGATTTTCACATCCAGCCGGGCGGCCCGAACATCGACGGCGTCGCGATTGTCGCCTCGGGCCGATTCGAGGCCGGTGAGATTTCGTCGAGCCCTTCGATCATGCTTGCGGTCTCGGAAGGCCTGCCGATCAAGTGCATCGCGGTCGGGCTGCAGCAGCATCCTTACAGTTTCTTTTCGCTGAAGAAGAATCCCGTGCGCACGCCGCACGACATGATCGGCAAGCGGATCGGTATCCAGTCGACGGGCATGGTGCTGCTCAAGGCGCTGCTCGCGAAGAACAAAATTCCGGAAAGCCAGGTCAATATCGTGCCGATCGGCGCGGACATGATGCCGCTTCTGAGTGGTCAGGTCGATGCGGTGACCGGCTGGCAAACCAACACCACGGCACTCAAGCCGCTCGGGGCAGATCGCGTCGACCTGCGCCTGTGGGACACCGGCGTGCGCCTTTATGCGCTGCCGTACTACGCGAACACCGCGACACTCAAGGACCATCCCGACACCGTTACGCGTTTCATGCGCGCAACCGCGCGTGGCTGGCTCTACGCGAACGCGCATCGCGACGAAGCTGTCGATCTGCTCATCAAGGAATATCCGAACCTGAACCGCGCCGACGAGCGCGTCGCGATCGATTCGCTGATGGGCTACGCGTTCGATCAGACCACGCAGACCCAGGGCTGGGGCGCGATGGACGCGAAGGTCTGGGAAGAGCAGATCGCGCTGTACGGTCAGCTGGGCCAGTTCCGGGGCAGTCAGCCAAAAGTCGACGACGTGATGACGATGGACGTTCTCAACGCTACCCGTTCCTCTCGCCTCAAGGTGTAATCCATGCATGCTGCCACTATCAATCCGCCGCGCGCGGACGGGGCCGGTTCGTCCGTCGCCGGGATGCAAGACACCCATCTGTCTATTAGCTGCCGCAATATCAACGTGCGCTTTTTCACCGACCGGCGCAGCGTCACCGCGATCGAGGGCTTGAGCCTTGACGTCGCGGCCGGCGAATTCCTCACGCTTCTCGGCCCCTCGGGCTGCGGGAAGTCGACGTTCCTGCGCGTCGTCGCGGACCTCATCAAGCCGAGCCGCGGCGACATCAGCGTGCTCGGTGCGGCGCCCCGTGTCGCCCGGGAGCATCGGGACATCGGCTTCGTGTTTCAGGACGCGGCGCTGCTGCCGTGGCGCACGGCCATCCAGAACGTGCAGTTGCCGCTTGAAGTGGCGGGCGGCAAGGCGCGTGCGGGCCGCGCAACACCGCGTGAACTGCTGGAGCTCGTGGGTCTCAAGGGGCGCGAGGACGCTTACCCGCACGAGATGTCAGGCGGGATGCGCCAGCGTGTCGCGATTGCGCGCGCCCTCGTCAGCGACCCGAAAGTCCTGCTGATGGACGAGCCGTTTGGCGCGCTCGACGAAATCACGCGAGACCGTCTGAACGAAGAATTGCGCCGCGTCTGGAAAGAGATGGGCCTCACGACCCTCTTCGTCACCCATAGCATCTATGAAGCGGCGTTTCTCGGCCAGCGCGTGCTGATGCTGGCCGCCAACCCCGGGCGTGTGAAGGAGATCGTTCCGGTCGGGCTGCCGGAAGATCGAACGCTCGATATCCGCGAGACCCGCGAATTCGTCGAACTCGCTGCCTATCTGCGACGCGTACTGGAGACCTGCTGATGGCCACGTCCGAAATGCAATTGAACCTGTCGTCCCAAGCGGCGGACCCTGAAGCGCAGGCCTGGCTTGCGCGTCGCCGTCAACGCCTATGGCGCGCGCGCTTGCTGCCGGTACTCGGCGTTGCGGGTTTGCTGTTCGCGTGGTGGGCGGTGGTGGCGGGCTTTCATGTGAAGCCGTTTATCGCGCCGTCGCCGCTTCTGGTTCTGGAGACGCTTTTTAGCAAGAGCGATGTGCTGTTGCAGAACCTGGTGCCGACTGCAATCGAGGCATGCGGAGGTTTTCTGCTAGGCAACCTGGCGGCGATCCTGATCGCCACCGTCTTCGTTCACAACAAGACGCTGCAGGACATCTTCTATCCGGTCGCCGTGATGATCAACTCGATTCCGGTGGTCGCGAAGGCGCCGATCCTCGTCCTCATCATGGGTAACGGTCTCGAGCCGAAGATCACGATCGCGGCGATCGTCTGTTTCTTCCCGACGCTCGTGAACATGGTCCGCGGGCTGCAGGCGGTGAACCCGCAGGCGATGGAACTGATGCAGATCCTGTCGGCGAGCAAGCGCGAAATCTTCTTCAAGCTGCGCCTCTACGCTTCGCTGCCGTATCTCTTCTCCGCATTGCGCATTGCCGCGTCGATGTCGGTGATTGGCGCGGTGGTCGGCGAATGGATCGGCGCCACGCAAGGTATCGGCGCAATGATCATTCAGGCGACTTACAGCTTCGATTCGGCCTTGCTGTATACGGCGATCATCATGAGCGCCGTGCTGTCCGGCCTGTTTTTCCTGGTGATCGCGATTGTCGAGCGCCTGGTGGTCAGATGGCAGCCCGAAAGCTCGCATTGAATCGAACACGAAACACCCGAATTCTCAGAGGAGACAGACGAACATGATCAGCGATTGGGTTCAGGAAAATGCGCGCGATGTGCGCGTTGCGGCCAAGGCAAACGTCGTGGTGGTCGGCGGTGGCCCCGCAGGCCTGTCGGCGGCGATTGGGGCCGCGCGTAACGGCGCCGAGGTGATTCTGCTGGAGCGTTACAACCACCTGGGCGGTCTCGCATCCGGCGGCATGGTGCTGGTGCTCGACGACATGTGGGACAGCCACCTGCAGGAAATTTCGGTGCGCGGCGTCTGCATGACCTTCATCGAGCGGATGGCGGCGCGCAAGCTGGCGATGTTCCCGCGCTCGGACGAATGGGGCGAGGATCCCGCGGCGTATCGCAAGTGGGGGCGCTGGGGCACTTTCGACTTTCACAGCCAGAAGACGCCCCACCCGGTGTGTTTCGCCGCAGCGTTCGATCCGGACGCGATGAAGCGCGTCGCGCTGGAGATGGTGGAGTCGCTGGGCATCAAGTTGCGTCTGCATTCATGGTTCTCGCGCACGCTGGTCGAAGACGGTCAGGTGAAGGGCGTGATCTGCGAGACGAAGAGCGGCCGTGAAGCGATCCTCGCCGACGTGGTGATCGATGCGACGGGGGATCTGGATGTCGCGGCATCGGCAGGCGTGCCGCATGTCGGGGGCACCTATATCACGACGACCGTGTTCCGACTCGGCGGCGTCGATACGGAGGCGGCCGAGCGTTTCGAAGCCGAAGAACCCGAGGCGTTTGCGGCACTGGATCGTCAGATCAAGCGCATTCTCGGCGGCTCGTGGGGCTACTGGTGGTTGAAGACACCGTTGCCCGGTGTGGTGTGGTGCAACTGCCCGCACATGGCCGGTCTCGATGGTCTCAAGCCTGAGGACCTGACACGCGCGGAAGTGCAGGGACGGCAGCACATTCACGCGGTGGTCGATTTCGTGCGCGAGAAGCTGCCAGGCTTCGAGCAGTGTTACGTGATCGATGTCGCGCCGCAAACCGGCGTGCGCCAGACGCGCCTGCTCGAAGGCGAATATGTGATGACCAAGGATGACCTCGCGCAGCGTACCCGTTTCGACGACAGCATCGCGCGTGGCCGTGACTACTACATGCCGTATCGCGTGCTCCTGCCGAAGCAGATCGACAACCTGCTGGTCGCCGGCCGCCACTATTCGGCGACCTCGCAGGCGCAGAAGATGTCGCGCGAAATCCCGCCTTGCATGGCGATGGGCGAAGCCGCCGGTGTGGCTGCCGCGCTGGCACTCGGTGCGGGCGTGCGGGTCCGCGATGTCGACGTCCACGCGCTGCAGAAGACCTTGCGCGCACAAGGCGCCGATCCGGGCGACCAGAGCGGCCGCAACGCCGACGTGCCGCCGCTTGCCGCGCACATCCAGAAACGGGAGGCCGCATGAGCGTTGCCAACAACGTTGCAAAGACGCATGACCTGCCGCTTGCCGGCGTGCGTGTCGTCGATCTCACGCAGGTGATGATGGGCCCGGTGTGCACGCAGATGCTCGCCGATTACGGCGCCGACGTGATCAAGGTCGAGCGAAAGGGCGCCGGCGACTTGAGCCGCTCGACGTTCGAGCCGGTGGCCGGCGCGGACAATCCGATCTTCTGCAGTCTGAATCGCAACAAGCGCAGTGTGGCACTCGACCTGCGCGACGCGCAGCAGATGGCTGATTTGAAGGCGCTGATCGCGGACGCGGATGTTGTGGTCAGCAATTTCCGCGCGGGCGTGATGGACCGCATGGGTATCGGCTATGAAGACTGCCGCCGATTGAATCCGGGAATCGTCTACGCGGTGGGCACGGGCTTCGGCGAAACCGGACCCTACGCGCACAAGGGAGGCCAGGACGTGCTTGCCCAGGCGATGAGCGGTGTGATGGCGCGCCGCGCGGACGAATCGCTGCCGATTTCCGTGTACCCGACAGCGCTCGCCGACTATTCGGCCGGCATGCACATGGTGCAGGGCATCCTGCTCGCGTTGCTGCATCGCGAACGCACGGGCGAGGGGCAGAAGGTCAACGTGTCGCTCTACAACTCGATGCTCGCGATGCAGATGCAGGAGGCCGCCATGATCATGATGGCCGACTCGGAAGTGAACTGGGCCGCGATGCCGCTCTCGGGGGTCTTCGATACCCAGGATGGTGCGCTGGTGCTCGTGGGTGCGTTCAAGGCAAATCCGCTGCGCGATATCTGCGCGGCGCTGGACATCGAAGACCTGTCGCGCGATGCACGCTTTTGCAATCTCAACCAGCAGTTCGTTCACAAGACCGAATTGCAGCGCATCTTCCGGGAGCGCTTTGCGAGCAACACGCGCGACTTCTGGCTCGCCCGCCTCGAAGAGCAGGACCTGCTGTGTGCACCGGTGCGTGATCTGCGTGAAGCACTCGTCGATCCTCAGACGCTGCATAACCAGCTGATTCTGGAAGGCGAGGGCGAAGGCCAGCCGGTGCGCTTCATCGGCAGCCCGATCGAGCTCTCGCTCGCGCCGGTTGGTTTGCGGCGTGGGCCGCCGCGCCTCGGCCAGCATACCGAAGAGGTCCTGCAGCAATTACGCGGCAAGGTCGCCACGGAGGCTGTATGAGCGTACGTCTTGTCATCGACCGGCACGTTGCCACGGTAACGCTGGCGCGGCCGGAAGCGCTCAACGCCGTGGACCTTGCCACCGAAGCGGAACTGCAACGCGTGTGGACCGAGCTCGAGCATAACCGCGACGTGCGGGTCGTGGTCCTGACCGGGGAGGGCGAGCGCGCGTTCTGCGTCGGCGCGGACCTGAAGAATCCGTCGGTTAGTGGTCTTGAATACTGGGCGGCGCCGCGCCCGGGCGGCTTCGGCGGCATTGCGCTGCGCGAGACGCTGAACGTGCCGGTGATCGCGCGAGTCAACGGCTATGCGCTGGGTGGCGGCTTCGAAATGGTGCTGGGGTGCGATCTGGTGGTCGCCTGCGACGAAGCAAGCTTCGGGCTGCCCGAGGCACTCGTCGGGCGCATGCCGCTTGACGGCGGCATGACCCTGCTGCAACGCCAGATCCCCTATCGTCAGGCGATGGCAATGCTGATGACCGGCCGCCGCGTGTCGGCACGCGAGGGGCTCGACATGGGCCTCGTCAACGAAGTTGTGCCGCGTGCCGAACTGGATGCCGCCGTCGAGCGCTGGGTTCAGGCGCTGCTCGCGTGCGCCCCGCTGTCGCTGCAGGCGATCAAGCAGGTGGTGAGGCGCACGTCCACGCTCTCGCCGGCGGACGCCCAGGCGTTGCGACTGCCTGCCGTGGTGGCCGCGCTGCAATCCGAGGACGCGAATGAAGGCGTGCGCGCGTTCCAGGAGAAGCGCAAGCCGGTTTGGAGCGGACGCTGATGGCCTACGTCATCACTTCGCCCTGCATCGACGTCAAAGACGGTGCGTGCGTGCAATGTTGCCCGGTCGACTGTATCTATGAAGGCGGCCGCACGCTCTACATCCACCCCGAGGAATGCATCAACTGCGGGGTGTGTGTATCAGTGTGTCCGACCGAAGCGATCTTTCACGATGAAGAGCTCCCGCAATCGGAGGCCATGTTCGCCGCCGTGAACCGGGAATTCTTCGGGCCGCAGGCGAGTGCGCTCGGTTCCCCGGGTGGCGCATGTGACGTGGGCAAGGTAGCCTGCGATCATCCCGTGGTCGCGGCCTGGACGGTGCGGCCGATGAACTGAGAAAACACGATGCATGCGAATGTCCTGAAGTATTTTGTCGAAGTGGCGCGGTGCAGTTCGATCCGCAAGGCGGCGCAGAATCTCTATGTCGCGTCGAGCGCGGTCAACCGGCAGATCCTGAAGCTCGAAGCGGAGATGGGGACCGAACTGTTCGACCGGCTGCCGAACGGCATCCGGCTGAACGCGGCCGGCGAGCGCATGCTGCAACACATTCGCGCAACGCTGAACGACTTCCACTTGATGCGCAGCGAACTCGACGATCTGAAGGGCGAGCGGAAGGGGCACGTGTCGGTGACGGCCATGGATTCGCTGTTCGTCGATTTTCTGCCGGCGACCGTCGAGGAGTTTTCGGACGCCTATCCGGCCGTCACCTATTCGATCGCCGCGGTGCCGCCGCACGACGTACCGACGCGGCTTGTCAGCGGTGAGTATGACGTCGGCATTTCGTACATTACGAAGCTGCCCGCCGGTCTCGATGTCGTGAGCGAGGTCTCGTTGCCGCCGGGCGTTGTGATGGCATCGTCGCATCCGTTAGCGAAAACGGAGCGCATCAGCTTCGACGAATGCCGCAGTCATGCATTTCTGAGGCTGGAAGGACGATCGCCGATTCAGGGTGTCGTCACGACCGACTTTCCCGAGTACTGGGAGTCGTTGCAGCCGAGCGTCACCTGTAACTCGACGACACTGCTCAAGCGGCTGATTGCGTCGGGGCGGGGCATTTCATTTTTCTCCAAACTGGCTTTCCTCGACGAACTGGCGCGTGGCGACGTGGTATGGAGACCGCTCGACGACGTGAACGTCAACGCGCTCACCGTCGGCGTCATCACGCCCAATCAGCGCGTGCTGCCTCACGTGACGCTGGAGTTCGTCGAACGTATTGTGCGGCGCCTGAAACACGTCGAACTGGCGCTGCGCGACGTCTGATCGCTGCGTTGCCGCCGATCGCAGTTGATCGTCCTCCAACCCTCAGGAACACAACATGGTCATACCAGGCTATAGCGATACCCGACTTCTGATTAACGGCGAGTGGTGCGACGCCGCCAGCGGCAAAACCCTCGACGTCATCAATCCCGCCACCGGCAAAGCGATCGGCAAGGTGGCTCACGCCGGCATCCCGGATCTGGACCGGGCGCTGGCCGCCGCGCAGAGCGGCTTCGAAGCCTGGCGCAAGATTCCGGTGAACGAACGCGCCACCACCATGCGCAAGGCCGCCGCGCTGGTGCGCGAGCGCGCTTCCGACATCGCCCGCCTGATGACCCTGGAACAGGGCAAGCCGTTCGCCGAGGCCCGCGTCGAAGTGCTGGCCGCGGCGGACATCATCGAGTGGTTCGCCGACGAAGGCCGCCGCGTCTACGGCCGGATCGTGCCGTCGCGCAATCTGGCGGCGCAGCAAACGGTGCTCAAGGAACCGATCGGCCCGGTGGCCGCCTTCACGCCGTGGAATTTCCCGGTCAATCAGGTGGTGCGCAAGCTGAGCGCGGCGCTCGCGT
>NZ_JBNPVT010000033.1:0-53778 GCF_050434205.1 Paraburkholderia sp. GAS348 | reverse complement strand
GTGGCGGAGGTCTTGACGTTGTTGGTATACATCAGACCGGCATCGATCAGGCCGTACAGGGTGACCGAACTCTGTGCATGGGCGGCCGATGCGGCGAGGGCCGCGGATACGCCGAGGGCAACGGGGATCTTTTTCATAAATTCACTCCAGCGTGTTTGGATTGAGCCTTAAAGCAACGACGCGAGTATAGGAGGCGGGTGCAGTCCACCATCATTTTCGGACTGCATAAGATTTTCCCGATTTTCCGGGATAATCCGTCACAAACTCGCAACTATCGCGATGCAGCGCCACCAGCCAAGGTGCAGTACAGCCGAGTTTAATCCGTTTGGTAGGGTGTGTTGTTGTATCAACGCGACGGCGCCGGTGTTATCCGGAGTTCACACTTTTGACGTAGGGAAAAATGCGCATCGTCGATGTTTTCGCCTGGCATCACGCATCCCTCAGGAAACTGTTTGTTCGTTGAAGCGGCCCTGCAGGAAATCTCCCACCACCGCCCGCTGCTGAAGAACCACGTGGATCCGCAGGTCGAGGCCGCGGTGATCGAACTGGCCCTGGAACTGCCCGCTTACGGCCAGATCCGTATCGCCAACGAGGTGCTCAAACGCCATGCCCTCAGCGTCTCGCTGCAGGGGGTGCGTAGCATCTGGCTGCGCCATGCCCCTGGAGACCATGAACAAGCGCCTGAAGGCGCTGGAGGCGAAGTCCGCCCTGGAAGGGCTGGTGCTGATCGAATCGCAGCTCACCGCGCTGGAGCGCGGCCAAGCTGGAAAAGGAAACGCATGGCGAATTCGAATCTGAATGCCCCGGCTACTGCAGCGCGCAATCGAGATACCAGTTTGCGCGTTCTCCCGAATTGGTTTGCGTGCGAGCAACGCAACGGGTCGGCCGAACGAGGTGTTCGGTATCGCGCAAGCCAGCGCCAGGCGCGTTGCGCGTGAGAGTATCTGCCATTTCGGCTCGCAAATCACCCGCTGTATTGGAAGACATCTTTGCTCGATTAGCCACAATTGGGCCTGCACAGCCGGCTATGATTAGGTGGGGTCCCGAACACTATCGTCGCGACAGGCGGGACGCAGCGCGCGGGTGGATCGTTTGGGCGTGGCCGTCCCGATAGCTTCCGCATGGTGATTGAACTCCGCGGTGTAGGAGAGCTATCCCCGAAGGTTGAAGCTGATCCGAGAAGTCTCGTTGTTTGCGCTGTGCCTGTATATGAAGATATCGAACCGAGAAACGAGCGTCTACACCTAATTTAGTTACCTGTGAGAACCTAATGGATCGGTTGCCTTTCTTGGACCGCAACGCGTTGATTATGATGTGGCAGCGCCTGACCGTGAAGCCGGACGTGGTTCAATGGTACCCGTACGAGTTGAACGAGTGCGGGGAAATAGTCGCGAATGCATGCCCGTCGGCTCGGCGCCAGATAGTGCTCACGGACGTTTATGTCCAACTGAACGAGCGGTTGGGTCATCTTGCGGCAATGTCGGTGGCCGTTACCACTCTCTGCTTTGGCATCATGGTCCCGGACGTCGTATGGATGTTGCCCGAGAAATGGGAAGATTTCGACCGCGACGACCCGGTGCCGTTCGTGCCCGACCTCTGTGTCGAGGTGCTCCTGGATAGCGAGCGACAGCAGAACATAGCCCACCGGGTGCACGCCTATCTGGAAGGGGGAGCCCGTGAAGTCATCGTTGTCGGTCCAGACGGGAAGGTGGAGTTCTGGGGAGCGGAGGGTCTGCGACAGACATCGATGTTCGAAGTGGTGTTATCGCTTGACAGCGGGTATTTCGAGGTGGACGGCGCCATCGCAGAGCCAAATGGCGTCCGTTCGTGAAAGGCGGTAGGTCACTCAAGAACCTCTGCCACGTTTCATTCTTTGCGCAACAACTTGCTTAGTAGCACCGTCAGAATTCAATTCTTTTCTGCTGCGACGGGATGGCATTGCTGGTAAGTGACTGGCCCTAGGCTCGGGGCTCCAGACACCCTTCACAGGACGGCTCGTCCATCTGGTGGGGCGCGGCGGTAACGCTGTTTTTGGTGGCGGTCGCTTCCCAAAAAATGAGACTAAGGAAAAAGTTTCGATGGATTCGTTGACACAGGAGGAGAATCAAGTGCAGTAATAGTTGTGCAGTAGTGCTTGAATAGTGGAGACATCTTCGCCTCCGGGGAAAAAAACGCGAGACGTTCAAATAATCGATAGCCGATGGTGAATACCGAATTCTCCTGATCGGGCTTATCGCTCTGTCCTACCTACGACAGCCTCGAGGAGGGTGAGTAGCCGCACTGGAGCGAGTGGCTTTACACAGTACCCGTCAAAACCGGCCTCGAACGCCCGGGCTATGTCTTGGCGAGAGGCCCGTGCAGCGAACGCAACGAGCAGCATGTCGCAAGTGAGCGTGCTTGCCTTAAACCGGCGAGCGAGATCAATCCCGGTCATCCCGGGCGTCGCTATGTCGATAACGATGGCGAATGGTTGCCATTGTTCGGCGAGCGCGTACGCCGCGCTCGCGTCAATTCAATTTACCGGTGCTAGCCCGCATCGTCGATTGGCGTGCCGCGCTCGCCCCGCTGTTCAAGTCGGAGCGCGGGAAGTTTGTTCGCCCCCGGCGATCCCACGCAAGGCACATTCGGCCGTGTCGTTGTCAATTTCGACGCTGCCCGTCATCATGACGACATCCAAGTGTCTCATTGCGTGTTTCGGCTCTCGATCGGATCGCGTCCAACACGTGGTTCGAGTAGATCTGCGGAATCACGACAGATCAGTTGTACCTGATTGTCGCAGACATCGTTAAAAATGGCCAACTTCTTCGACCTCAGATATCTCATGGAACACGTCCAGGCGGGTGACAGATTTGTCGGTAGCGTTCGTCATCTTTCACGATTGGCGCCTATCCAGAGTATGGCGTCCGAACGTGTCGATTCGAACGTACACGCCGGCAAAAGCGCGGCGTTTTGGTAGACACTTTGGGCAGCCACTCCCGTGTGCTAGAAGATGTTGTAGTCGACCATCGAGTCGCCTTGCTGCCATTTCCTCTACGCATTTCCCGTCGGCGTGTCGTAGAAGCCATCCGCGAAGTTGTACCTCACGAATGCAAAGAGCCCGAGTGAGAACCGTAACGGTCCAAAGACTTCGACGTCACCTACAAATCTGGTCATCGTTCGGCGTCGGCCGGTAAATGGTTAAACTATGGCCACTTGAGACTTCGAACGTAACCTCCCTATGTCCCTCTCAATTGAGTTGCAGAGCTTCATATCGCGCTCCGCCTGGTCGGTTAATTTGACACGGGAGCAACTCGCTCGCGTGGAGAAAGATGCCTTTCAACGATCGTATGCTGCCGGCGCTCCGGTCTGTCATCGGGGAAGCCCAGCGGATCATTGGCTTGGCGTGATCGAAGGTTTAGTCAAAGTCGATGCGGTCTCTACAGCGGGGCGGTCCACAACGTTCGCCGGCGTGCCGGGGGGATGCTGGTTTGGAGAGGGCGCCGTACTAAAAGATGAGCCTCGTCCATACTCAGTGGTCGCGCTGCGCGACAGCGAAGTGGCTTTTATCCCGCGCAGCACATTCGAGTGGCTGCTTGACAATAGCCATTCGTTCAGCCGATTTGTCATCGATCAACTCAATGCACGGTGCGGATACTACGTAGGTCTCGTCGGCAGCCTGCGTTGGCATAAAGCGTCCGCAAGAGTCGCTTTCTGTCTCGCTGAGCTGTTCAATCCTCAACTCTTTAATGCTACTGATTTGACACTGGGTCTTTCGCAAGAAGAAATCGGGCGCCTGTCCGGCCTATCCAGGCAGAACACAAACCGAGCGCTTCGCGAGCTCGCTGATGCGGGATTCTTAATGATCGAGTACGGCTCGGTCCGAATTGTTGACCTGAAAGGGTTGCGAGATTTCGCCCACTCCGGAGATTGATCGCGCCATGGGTGCGATCGGTGTCGCAAGTGCAAGCATCGTTGCACCCGCGACATGGCTTAACTCGCTGCTGATGTAAGCAAAACTGGGGTTCGCTTCCCTGCGTTCCGAAGGTTGAGCCCGAAGGCCGCCTAAGTAGTTATGCGTGAGATAGCTTCGTAATGGCCTCCCGGCTACCAGCTTCCGCGCGAAGTCGGAATTTTTGAATTTTGCCGGTACCTGTTTTTGGCAGGGTGCCGTACACGATCCTCACGGGGCACTTGTAGTGAGCGAGCCGCTCACGACAGAACGTAATCAGCTCTCGTTCCGGCGGGGCATCGAAACCCTGCTTCAATTCGACAAATGCGCAGGGCACTTCGCCCCACTTGGCATCCGGCTGCGCCACGACTGCCGCGATGAGGACGGCCGGGTGTTGGTGCAGTACGTCTTCCACCTCTACTGATGAAATATTTTCACCACCCGAAATGATGACGTCTTTGGAACGGTCCGTGATCTGAACGTATCCATCGGGGTGCACTACGGCAATATCGCCGGTGTGGAACCAGCCACCTTCAAAAGCGTTTCGGGTCGCCTCCTCGTTCTTCAGATAGCCTTTCATGATTACATTGCCACGCAGCAATATCTCTCCCTCAGTCTTTCCGTCCGCAGGAACCGGCTCAAGCGTGGTGTGAGTTGCTACTCGCATGGCTTCAAGTCCGGAGGTCCGGTGACCTTGACGCGCCTTCAGGCGCGCCTGCTCCTCGTTGGCCAATGCGTGCCAGTTAGCCTGGATGAAGCAACTGACCGGCGTGCCCGACGCTTCGGTAATGCCGTACACGTGCTCAACTTCGAATCCCAACTCGCTTACCGACTTCAACACGCCGGCCGGGGGAGGTGAACCCGCCGTGCGCACGCGAACGGTCCGAGGCAACGGGCTACGCTCGCTGGCGGGTGCGTCGGCCAATGCGGCGAGGACGATTGGCGCCGCACAAAAATGGTCGACGCCGTGCTCCCGGATGGCTCTAAATATTCCTGCGGCATTGACTTTGCGCAGACAGACATGGGTTCCGCCAGCGGCGGTGACCGCCCACGCGAAGCACCATCCATTGGCATGGAACATGGGGAGCGTCCAGAGATACACCGGCCCGCGGGGCACGCCCCAATCGATCAACTGAAGCATGCTCATAAGTTGAGCCCCACGGTGACTGAACACGACCCCTTTCGGGTCTGAGGTCGTTCCAGACGTGTAGTTCAATGCGATAGCGTCCCATTCGTCTGCGGGCCATATGCCCTCGAAGTCCGGATCACCCTCTTCGAGCAATTGCTCATAGTCGAGCTCACCTATCGATGACCCAGGCGGCGCTTCGAGATCGGCAATGTCGATCACGAGTGGCCTATCTGGGACGTGCGCGAGGGCTTCCGCGGCAAGGGCGGCAAATTCACGATCCACAAGAAGAACCTTACATTCCCCGTGAAGCAGGATGAACCGAATGCCGTCGGCATCCAGCCTGCAATTGATCGCGTTGAGCACGGCGCCGCTCAGCGGCACCCCGAAATGTGCCTCCACCAGCGCAGGCGTGTTAGGCGCGATAATCGATACCGTATCGCCGCGCTTGACCCCTCGCCGGGCCAGCGCGCTGGCCAGTCGGCGGCAGCGACTGCGCGTGGCCGCCCATGTCTGGTGCAACGCACCATGCACGATAGCGATGCGCTCGGGAAACAATTCGGCACATCGATCGAGCGAGTGCAGCGGTGTCAGCGGCACATAGTTGGCTTCGTTTCGATCGAGCCCGTGCTCGTAAATTTGGGTGGGCATGTCATGTCTCCTCGCCGGTATGTGAATGTCTTCCGAACACAAGCGGTGCGTAGGTGCAACCTCTGAATTGGATCGCATCGAACCTTACGATGCCGGATCAAGTTTATACGCTGCACTAGCCAGGCACTGTCCCGAAGATGACACTTCGTGGGTTTATTGAAGCGATCGGCTATTGGTGTTGATTGCCATGTTCAAGACAATGTCTTGTACGAGACAACATATCTCTTTCCGCCCCGCTAATATTGCTCGCAAAAGCAATGCTGCCGAGTAAGGGAGTTGCTCGGCTTTGCCGAACTTGGAGACAGAGGGAGTGACCGATGAAAAGAAGTGACACACCGCCGCCGATGGATGCCGATGCGCTTCGCAAGGCTATCGAATGGGCCATCCTGTCACGTCGCAGCGTGAGGGCGTTTCTGCCCACGCCCGTACCTCGAGAGACGGTGGAATCGATATTGGACGTGGCGCGGTTCGCTGCCACGGGCGTCAACATCCAGCCCTGGCGAGTACACGTCGTCACGGGTCACGCCAAAGATCGCGTCTGTGCCGCGATTCAACAGGTTAATGACAATTCGGCATTGGACGAGACATGCGCGGACGAGTGGGACTATTACCCGCGTGAGTGGATATCGCCATACCTGGAAAGAAAACGCGCCGTGGGGTGGGAGCTATATGGGTTGCTTGGAATCGAAAAGGGCGACAAGGAACGAATGCAGGCCCAACACAGCCGCAACTATCAATTCTTCGACGCGCCCGTCGGCCTGCTCTTCACAATCGACCGCGTTATGCAGCAGGGCAGCCTGCTCGACTACGGCATGTTCCTGCAAAACATCATGATCGCTGCACGCGCCCATGGCTTGAGCACATGCCCTCAGGCGGCATTCATGAAGTACCACAAAGTCATTGCCGATCAACTCCGACTGGAGACGAATGAGATGTTCGTCGTCGGCATGAGTCTTGGATTTGCGGATCCCTCATGTATCGAGAACACCCTCGTCACGGAAAGAGCAGAGGTTGGCTCGTTCACAACGTTTTACTCAGACTAGCTGCGCGTCACCGGGACCGGGTTTGACCGGTTGAGGACCACTCGCGCGCACTGCGGACGACGTCCTAACTCAATAGCGATTGGACAGCCCCACCGCACCGGGCTGCGGGACTGCTTGTGCCCTCGCGAGTCTGCAGTTTTGCCCCGTGGAGAACAGCATCTGGGGCTGGCTGAAGGCGCCCTTGTCACGCATTCATTACGACGACGCTGCTTCGACTAGCGACGCGTTAACGGCAGCATCACATGAAAGAAAATCGGACATGCAGATCAAAGACAACGTGTTTGTAGTAACTGGGGCCGGTTCCGGTCTCGGGGCGGCCACAGCGAAAATGATCGTCGAACGGGGCGGGAAAGTGGTTCTGGCGGACCTCAACGCCGACGCGGGCAAGGCCATCGCCGCTGAGCTTGGGCCGAATGCCCGATTCGTTGTCACGGATGTCGCCAGCGAACACAGCGCCAAAGCAACTTTCGCAGTGGCCATGGAAATGGGGCTCCTCCGGGGACTCGTCAATTGCGCAGGTGTTGCTCCCGCCGAAAAGGTCATCGGTCGTCAGGGGACCCACAAATTGGATTCCTTCGCTCGAACGATCCATATCAACCTGGTAGGCAGTTTCAATATGATCCGAATTGCGGCGGAAGTGATGAGCACGTGCCCGCAAGAGACCTCCGGCGAGCGCGGGGTCATCATCTGCACAGCCTCGGTGGCCGCGTTTGAGGGACAGGCGGGACAGGCAGCCTACGCGGCTTCCAAGGGTGGCATTGTAGCAATGACGTTGCCACTCGCACGGGAACTCTCCCGACGGGGTATCCGGGTCATGACAGTAGCGCCAGGCATTATGGAAACCCCTATGCTGCTCGGCATGCCCACTGAAGTACAGGACGCGCTGGGCAAAACGGTGCCGTTTCCATCCCGATTGGGTAAGCCCGTGGAGTACGCCGCTCTTGTGGAGCACATCCTCATGAACGAATATCTGAACGGCGAGGTCATCCGTCTCGACGGCGCAATCCGTATGGCCGCCAAGTAAGCCGAATGGTTCGTTGTCAGCGGACAGGCCATGTCCATCGATTTCGTAGTGATCGTTTCTTCGTTCGCCTCCTTGCGTCAAAAGGTCTTTCCAGCAGCACGACGCCGTATTTCGGCGCCTTCGCAGTAAAGGCCGCTACCCAGTACGCCAGCATCAGCGCCTGGAAGGTCCAGCAACCATCGAACTATCGTTCTGGGATGTGTGCCGGCCGCCTGTCTCGGCCAGCTTCCCGGTGGGCCTGTCGGCACTCACCGGTGTTAAGCTTCTCCACTGTCAGCAACGTGCGGGATCTCCGCCATGCGACGTATGACTGTCGATCGCGGCAAAGTCAACATACTCGGAGGCACCTGTGTCATGTTTCTCTGCACCATCGGTGCAGGGTCCCTGCACCTTGAGAAAGCGCTGCACCAAATTTCCACCACGCCCGCCAAAAACCGAGGCGTAATATGTGCATTACGCTCATGTTGAGCGCACGCTGAAGACTGCATTTGCCACGAAATCTATCTATCGATAGATTCACAACAAGATACAATCGAACTTTTTGTATGAGGAATTTGACACGCGTTTCTAAACGGCTCCGAAACGCGCCCACTGCAATCTTAAGCATCGAACTCATGCATTGCATTCTCAAAGGGCCGCTCGATCTCACGGCCCTGCATCTCCAGGGTACCTGTTATTCTCGATTTGGAGGACGGTTCGTTCAACTCTTCAAGGCCGCGGCGGAAAATGGGGGCGAATCCAAGACACGCCAGCGTGAAATCGCATCGACCCGTGGTTTGAGCGCGGCTCCGATCAAGCGCTCGCAGTCGCACTTCCCGGCTTCACCTCGGCACGCGCCATTTCCGTCGCCGTTGCTTGCTCCACCGTCTACTACACAAGTTGACAGAGCTGCCGGCGCGGTACTTTGCTTACTGTAACGCCGAGAGACCTCTTCTGTCGGTCGGATGCCGGGTTCCCACCAACGTCTCTGACTGGCTGCGACTGCGGTACGAAGACTAGCGACAAGTCCAGTGGAAAGTTGGCGAAACCGGGTCGGCGCTCTTCAACTGCGTTTGGGATCGATGCAGTTTTAACTACGGGATGGATTCAACATGGACATACTGCACAGCATGCGCGTGTTCACGCGTGTCGTCGACGCAGGTGGTTTTACGGCCGCTGCATCAAGCATGGATATCACAACGGGGCACGCATCTCGGGCCGTCGCTGAACTGGAGGCACACCTCCAAGCCCGCTTGTTACACCGGACTACGCGCCGGGTAGCGCTGACTGATACCGGGGCACGCTTTCTCTCAAGGTGCGAGCAGATCCTTGAAGCAGTAGATCAGGCGGAAGTCGAAGCTCGGGATGCTATCTTCCGTCCTGCGGGAAAACTGCGGGTGCACGCTATGGGCAGTTTCAGTCAGCACTACGTGGTGCCGGCAATCGGTCGGTATCAGCAACGCTATCCGGATGTGAGGATTGAACTTACGCTAACGCAGCGTGTACCGGACCTCCTCGAGGAGGGGTACGACGTTTCGTTGGTCGCTTCGACTGGGCTGGAGGATTCCGGTCTAATTTGTCAGAGATTGGGAACCGCGTTCAGTATTGTTTGCGCCTCCTCGGAATATCTCGCGAAGCACGGTGTCCCGCAATGCCCGGCGGACCTTGTAGGCCATACTTGTCTCCAGCTCGAATCGCCAGTCTTTCGGTCGAACTTATGGACATTGCACCGAGCGGACGACATCGAGAACATTGAACTCGGGCCGTCAACATTCAAGGTCAACATAGCAGACGCTATGGTCGTCGCGGTGAAGACCGGAATTGGGATTGGGTTGCTTCCCATTTATACGGCTATGGATGGCCTATCGTCTGGAGAGCTGACGCGCATTCTGCCCGAGTACGTGTCTCAGGAAATGGACATATATGCTATGTATCTTTCCCGCGAGTTTCTTGACTCGAAGATTCGAACGTGGGTCGACTTTCTCCGCGAGGAAATGCCGAAGAGGCTTGAGGTCGATGTTGCGAAGCTCCGTTCCGAATGACCTGTGAGCTCCGAACTGGCATAGCGCGTTTTTATAGATTGAGGGAGCTGTTACCGCACCGCTCGATGCGGTAACAGCTAACCGATTACCTGCTACTCCCTGGCCGCCTTTAAGTGCACTGACGACGGAACCTCTGGATCAACGAGGAGTGTCCCCAGGCAATGTAACTGCGGAAGCAAATCGCGAGGCGTGGCTCGGGATTCGCGGCCGTCCTGGGCCCGTCTCAGGCAATCGACAATAGAATGTTTTTGCAGCGCGGCCTCGATCCCCTCCCGCAAGCTGATAATGCCTCCGGTACGCCTCAGCGACATCTAGGCACGCAACGTCATAGAGCTTCGATTGCGATGGCGGTAGCTTCACCGCCGCCTAGACATAGACTTGCGATCCCGCGTTTGAGCCCACGTGCGCGCAATGCGTGAATCAGCGTCACGATAATGCGGGCCCCCGATGCGCCGATCGGATGCCCGAGCGCGCAGGCGCCGCCATTCACGTTGACCTTGTCGTGCGGCAGATCGAGATCGCGCATCGCCGCCATCACGGCCACCGCGAACGCTTCGTTGAACTCGAACAGATCGACCTCCCGCAGATTCCAGCCAGTCTTCTCCGTCAGCTTGCGCACCGCACCGATCGGGGCCGTGGCAAAGAGGCTGGGCTTGTCAGCATGTGTAGCGTGCCCGACGATCACAGCCATCGGCGTCAAGCCGCGCCGAATGGCCTCAGAGCGACGCATCAGTACAAGCGCTGCCGCACCGTCCGAAATCGACGATGAGTTCGCCGCCGTCACCGTGCCGTCGTCCCGAAACGCCGGCTTGAGCATCGGGATCTTGTCGAGCTTCGCTTTGCCCGGCTGTTCGTCGATCTCGACCACCGTATCCGTCTTGCCCGCACGCACGGTCACGGGTGCAATCTCCTCCTTGAAGCTTCCGTCGGCGATCGCACGTTGCGCACGCGTGAGCGAGGCTATAGCGTACGCGTCCTGGGCCTCGCGCGTGAACTGGAAAGCTGCCGCGCAATCCTCGGCGAACGCGCCCATCAGACGGCCCTTGTCGTACGCGTCCTCGAGCCCGTCGAGGAACATGTGATCGAGCACCTGCCCATGGCCCATACGGTAGCCACCGCGCGCCTTGGGCAGTAGATACGGGGCCTGCGTCATGCTCTCCATGCCACCAGCGACCATCACGTTCGCTGAGCCCGCCAGCAACAGATCGTGCGCCAGCATCACCGCCTTCATGCCCGAACCGCACATCTTGTTGACCGTCGTTGCGCCCGCCGACAACGGCAGCCCCGCCTTCAGCGCCGCCTGCCGCGCCGGTGCCTGACCCTGGCCCGCCGGCAGCACGCAGCCGAAGATAATTTCGTCGATCTGCTCCGCCGACACGCCAGCGCGTTCGGCTGCGGCGCGAATCGATACCGCACCGAGTTCGCTTGCGCTGGCGGCCGCCAAGTCACCCTGAAATCCGCCCATCGGCGTGCGTGCCGCTCCAACAATAACAATCGGATCGTTTGTCGTCATAATTCCTTTACCTCCAGTAAGTCAACGCGGAGCCATGCGCAACGCGCCATCGAGACGAATCACTTCGCCGTTTAACATCGGGTTCTCGGCGATATGGCGTACCAGCGCCGCAAATTCCTCCGGCCGCCCGAGACGCGACGGGAACGGCACGCCCTTGCCGAGCGAATCCTGTACGTCCTGAGGCATCGCCGACATCATCGGTGTCGCGAAGATCCCCGGCGCGATAGTCACCACCCGGATACCGAAACGAGCCAGTTCACGCGCCACCGGCAGCGTTAGTCCAACCACGCCGCTTTTAGACGCGGCATAAGCGGCCTGCCCTATCTGTCCGTCGAACGCCGCGATCGACGCGGTGTTGACGATCACGCCGCGTCCGCCGTCCTCATCTACTTCCTGCTTCGACATGGCGTCAGCAGCGAGCCGGATCATGTTGAATGTGCCGACCAGATTGATCGAGACCGCGCGTGCGAAGCTGGCAAGACCGTGCGGTCCCTCGCGGCCGACTACCTTCTCGCCCGGCGCAACGCCCGCGCAGTTGACAAGGCCATCGATGCGGCCGAACGCGTCCAGCGCGGCGGCGACTGCGGCCTGGCCGTCGGTCTCGCTGGTTACATCTGCCGTCTGGAAGCGCGCCGCAGCGCCAAGTTCACGCGCCAGCGCCCCAACCGCTTCAGCGTTGACGTCGAGCAGCATCGCTTTGCCGCGCTGCGCCACAACCATGCGTGCCACAGCAGCACCGAGGCCTGAACCCGCTCCAGTGATGAGAAATACCCGATTTGTGATGTTCATTCGCTCCGCCCTCTTAAGTGTCTGATGCCCTGTCGGTTTCCATGTTGCACAGAAGGATGCCGGCGCGTGCCGCTCAGGGTCGACGGCAACGAGCCGCCTAATTCGAGCGCTCGTCGATAGGCCCGCACCGGGAGCGCCCATATCCGCGCGAAACTGAAGCTGCGATGCTGTCTGTTGACAGCGGCCGGGTCGAAGGCCGTCGTGTCCGTGGTTACAGACCTGTCGCCACATTCGACGCACCCGTTCAACCCGCGATCGACGTCACCGTGCAGATGCGCAACTTCAGCCCCAATGAATGCGGGCGCGGGCGACGGCGTCGGCATATACCTGTATCGACCGACTGATGGCTGCTGCTGGCATGGGTGCTCCTTCTTTCCATTTCGGCCGGAATCCACATGGCTACGACAGATTTGCTTCCAATGATCGGCAGTTCGAACATTGCAATCAATGACAAATAGAACCTAGAATTTTGATTGGATTTGCCATATGAGGAGACCACCAAATGGAGCCGCAGATGATCTCGCCGGGTTTTGTCGATGACGCTCTCGCGTGTCTGCGTCGGCAAGGATTTGCCGTGGAGCCGGTATTACGGGCAGCAGGCCTGCCGACCACGGTGCATGAATCCGTAACGACGCAGGAGTACGGTCGGCTCTGGCTTGCGATCGCCGACGCGTCCGACGATGAATTCTTCGGCTTGTCCGCGCGCCCGATGCGGCGCGGCAGCTTCACGCTGCTGGCCCAAGTGGTACTGCACGCGGAAACGCTCCGCAAAGCGTTACGCCGCGCGCTTCAATTCCTGCGGGTTGTGCTCGACGACCCACGTGGTGAGCTCATTGTCACGGACGGTCAGGCGCAGATCGTTCTCGCTGGAGAAGGCACTCCGTACCCGGCCTTTGCCTATCGGACGTTCTGGCTGATTCTGCTGGGTCTGGCCTGCTGGCTGATTGGCCGGCGCATCCCGCTGCAACGCATCGATTTCGCGTGCTCGAGCCCTGACCACCGTGCCGATTATCATCAATTCTTTGGTGTGCCTGTGCACTTTGATCAACCGAACAGTTGTCTTGCCTTTGACGCCGCCTATCTCGACCTGCCAACGATTCGTTCCGAGCAGGCGCTGAAGACCTTTCTGCGAAGCGCACCCAGCAATCTACTCGTACGCTATCACCACGACACCAGGTGGGTGACGAAAATGCGCTCACACCTGAAGAGCGTGCCTCTGGCGGAGTGGCCGGACTTCGACACACTGGCCCGACAATTACGCATGACGCCCGCGACGTTGCGTCGACGTCTGCGCAGCGAAGGCCAGAGCTTTGCCTCCATCAAGGAAGAGATGCGAAGCACGCTGGCGCAATCACTACTCCGGGAGCGCGGACTCAGCGTGGCCGACATTGCGAGCGAAGTTGGCTTCACAGAACCGAGCGCGTTTCATCGAGCCTTTCGCAAATGGACTGGAACCAGCCCGGGCGCATTTCGCCGCGACTTGTCCGACACCAAGCCAGCGCACCGGATCAAACGGAGCTAACCACCCGAGCGTACGCGGTGATCAAGCGCAAGAGAATACTGCTCGACCACGCATTCTGCGATGAGCGCGAGCCGGATCGGGAGTCGGCTCGTTCAACTCGGTACCGCGCACGAGTTGGACGAGATTGATGCCTGCTGTGCGGGTCTTTGCCACCGTTCGCAGCACGCGCAGCGCAAGTGATCCCGCGTGCGCGCCGGGACCCACCCTCCCTGAAATCATCAATAAATAACGGTCCATATTGTAGCTCCATAGTTAACCCTACTTAGGCACACTTTCCCCTTTAAATATATGGACTCTACCGTTAGCATAAGTCTACTTGATTAACTTTAAAACACAGAGTCCATTATATGGACCGTTAATCGGAAGGTAACCATCGGATCCAAGCGATTCTGGAACCTTCCAGAAGGAGGCACATGTCTAGCGTCAAAGGTATTACCCAGTCTGGGGAGGCAGTTAGTCAAAATTCCGAAGCCGCGGTGTATTCGAAGGTCACGTGGCGAGTGATTCCGCTTTTGCTCATGTGCTACGTCGTCGCCTACCTAGATCGCGTAAACGTTGGCTTTGCCAAGCTTCAGATGCTTCGCGACCTACACTTCGACGAAACTGTGTACGGTTTGGGTGCCGGCATTTTCTTTATCGGCTACTTTCTATTCGAGGTTCCAAGCAACATCATCCTGCACAAAGTCGGCGCACGCGTGTGGATTGCGCGGGTTATGGTCACGTGGGCGTTCATTTCGGCTGCAACGATGTTTGTTACCACGCCCACCATGTTCTACTTCTTTCGCTTTGCTTTAGGCCTTGCCGAAGCGGGACTATTTCCAGGCGTAATCTTGTATCTCACGTACTGGTATCCATCAAAGCGTCGGTCGAAAATGATCTCGCTTTTTATGACTAGCATCCCGGTAGCAGGCGTGATCGGTGGCCCGTTGTCTGGTTGGATCATGCATTCAATGTCGGGCGTATACGGATGGGCCGGGTGGCAATGGCTCTTCCTGCTTGAGGCATTGCCCTCAATCGTCATGGCAATTGCTGTTCTCGCTTACCTCGACGACCGAATCAGCGACGCGAAATGGCTCACAGACGATGAGCGCAGGTTGATCACCGCAGAAATCGCCAAGGACCAGGCTCAAACACAATCCCACTCACTGCGCGATGGTTTCACTAACCCGCGCGTCTGGCTCATGTGCAGTATCTATTTCTTTCTAGCCGTCGAACTTTACGGCGTCGGATTCTTTCTGCCGACGCTGATCAGGAACTCCGGCGTCAAGGATCCGCTTGCAATTGGCATTTTGAGCATGGCGCCGTACGCGGCCGCAGTGATCGGAACGATCCTCGTTGGTCGCTCATCAGACGCGATGCACGAACGCCGCTTGCACATCACCATACCGGCGTTGATCGGTGCGCTCGCCTGGCTCGTCGCTGTGCGGTTCGGCCACGACATCGTCGTCGCGATGATCGCACTTACGGTGGTGACCTGCTGCGTGATCATCGCTATCTCGCAGTTCTGGTGCCTACCCACGGCCATTTTAAGTGGTGCTGCCGCGGCCGCGGGAATAGCGGTCGTGAATTCTGTCGGCAATCTTTCGGGTTTCCTAGGACCTTTCTTTATCGGGTGGGTTACCGAGAAGACTCATTCAACCGATATCGGACTTTACGTTCTGGCGACAGCACTCGCAATCGGCGGACTGCTGGTGCTGCACGTCCGGAAAGAACTAGTGAACCGATAGCAATATTTATATGCGGTGCCAGGCGCCGTAATGGAGAAAACGGATGAAAAGAGTCGGCGTCATTGGACTCGGTGCGATGGGACAGGGCGTGGCCAAAAATCTCATCAAAGCCGGCTTCGAAGTATTTGGATGCGACGTTCGCGCAGAGTCAGTCGCGGCCTTCGTAGAGCACGGCGGCAAGGGTTGCGATACCCCTGCGCAGCTTGGCTCTCAATGCGACGTGGTGATCACGTTGGTGGTCAACGCAGAGCAGACTGAGCATGTATTGTTCGGCGAAGCCGGCGCAGCGCAACAACTCCGTCCAGGCAGCGTTGTCGTGGCGGCGGCCACGGTACCGCCCGGATATGCGGCTCAGTTGGGCAGGCACCTCGCCGAAAGGAGCATCGACCTCATTGATTCGCCCGTGTCGGGTGGAGTGGTCGGTGCCGCAAACGGCACTTTGGTATTACTCAGTTCGGGACCAGAGTCTGCTTATGCAGCCTGCGGCGACGTTCTCGACGCGATTTCCTCGAAAGTGTACCGACTGGGTGGCGAGCACGGAATTGGTTCGACAGTGAAGGTAATTAACCAACTGCTTGTCGGGGTCCAGATAGCGGCTGCCGCAGAGGCGATGGCATTGGGATTGCGAGAGGGTATTGACCCGCAGAAGCTCTACGACGTGATCAGCCATAGCGCAGGGAATTCATGGGCATTCACGGACCGCGTCCCTCACATACTGCGCGGAGAATTCGCGCCCCCTCACACGGCACTAGACATTTTCGTCAAGGACCTGGGGCTCGTGCTGGACGCGGCACGATCGAGCAAGTTTCCGCTACCGCTCGCGTCCGTCGCCCACCAGATGTTTACTACGGCATCCGCCGCCGGCTTCGGAAACGAGGACGATACAGCTGTCATCAAAATTTTTCCCGGCATCACGCTTCCCCGCGTTTAAATTCCCTTCTCTCTCAGAGGTCAAGAAAATGCAACCTTCCATCATCGGCTGGAGCCATCTCCCCTTCGGCAAGCTCGACGCTCTCGAACCGGAGGAAATGATTTCCCGAGTCGCCATTGAGGCTCTCGAGCACGCCGGGATCGACGCAAAAGCAGTCGATTCCGTCCACATTGGTACGTTCAACGGTGGCTTCGTGTATCAGGATTTCCCGTCGACACTCGTTTTCAATGCCATTCCCGAACTCCGCTATACCTCGACGGTGCGCAGTGAGAACGCGTGTGCTACAGGGTCGGCCGCGATTTATTCAGCCCTCGACGCTATTCGCGCTTGTCGCTCAAAGTACGCGCTGGTAATTGGCTACGAAAAGATGACTAGCCTCCCGACGAAAGAAGTCGGCGAAATACTTCAGAAGTGCTCGTACGCGAAGGAAGAAGCCAGCGTACCTGGTGGTTTCGCAGGGATATTTGGAACGATCGCACAAGCGTATTTCGATCGCTATGGTGACCAGTCTGACGCGCTGGCTGCGATCGCAGCAAAGAATCACCGCAACGGCATGTCGAACCCCTATGCGCACATGCGGCGTGATCTGGGTTTTGATTTCTGCCGCACGCCTTCCGAAAAGAATCCCTTTGTCGCCGGCCCACTCAAGCGCACCGACTGCTCGATGATCTCCGACGGCGCAGCAGCCATGGTTATTGCCGCGCCCGACGCGGCCCGTGACGCAAAGCGCGCAATCACGTTCCGATCGTCGGTTCAGATCAGTGACTTTCTTCCGTTGTCACGGCGCGAACGGACTGAATTTTCTGGAGCCCGCCTCGCATGGCAACGGGGATTGAGCTTGGCAAAACTGACGCTCGACGACCTTGCATTCGTCGAAACGCATGACTGCTTCACCATCGCGGAACTGCTGGAATACGAGGCAATGGGTCTGGCTGAACCGGGGCAAGGAGCCCGCGTGATTCTCGATGGCGTAACGACGAAGGAAGGCCGATTGCCCGTCAATCCGTCTGGCGGCCTGAAGGCAAAGGGACATCCGATCGGCGCGACGGGCGTCTCGATGCACGTGATGGCGGCGATGCAGCTCTCGGGTGACGCTGGAGACATGCAGATTCCAGACGCCAATATCGCCGGTGTCTTCAATATGGGGGGCGCAGCAGTCACCAACTACCTCAGCATTCTCGAACGTCGCGCCTGAAGATGCCGGCATTAAGATAGAGAGACTCGCAATGCTAACCACTGTCATGAATCTCGGCGACCTATTGACCCAAGTCGCACACCGCCATCCCGACGAACCCGGTTTTATTACCCCGACACGGACGCATAGCTGGGCCGAAATCAACCGACGCGTCGATGCCGTATGCACTGCCCTGCGAGAGCAAGGCGTGAAAAAAGGCGACAAAATCCTCGTGCACTCCCGTAACAACCTTTCACTATTTGAAAGCGCATATATCGCGTTCAAGCTGGGAGCTGTGTGGGTCCCGACGAACTTTCGCATAGCGCCGCCCGAGGCGGCCTACCTCGGAAAGTCGAGCGCCGCGAGGGTAATGATTTACGACTCAGGCTTCGAGAGTTACGTCGACGCCGTGCGCGATGCGTCGTCAGCACTGGAATTAGTTGTTTCCCTGGGTAACCCCAGAAGTGGCGAGTTCGCATACGAAGCTTTCGCCGAAAGACCCACAGCGCGATTTCCGTCTGAGAAGGTCGACCGAGATGACCCGCTGTGGTTTTTCTACACTTCCGGCACTACCGGGCATCCAAAGGCGGGCACGCTGACGCACGGCCAGATGGCCTTCGTTGTGACCAATCACCTCGCAGATCTAATGCCCGGCATCGACTATCGATCACGCTCGCTAGTCGTCGCTCCCCTTTCACACGGTGCCGGTATCCATGCCATTGTGAATACGGCCCGGGGCGCGGCTAGCGTTTTGCCGGGCTCCGAACGGATGGAGCCGGAAGAAATCTGGGCACTGGTCGAAAAGCATCGGATCGACAACATGTTCACGGTGCCAACCATCGTCAAGATGCTCACCGAGCATGAATCGGTGGATCGCTTCGATCACAGCTCGCTGAAGTTCGTGATCTATGCCGGCGCGCCCATGTATCGTGCGGACCAAAAGCACGCGCTACGCAAACTCGGCCGCGTGCTGGTGCAGTATTACGGCCTTGGCGAAGTAACGGGAAACATCACAGTGCTGCCGCCGTCGATGCACGAAGAGAACGACGATGCCCCGAACAGCCGGCTCGGTACGTGCGGCTACCCCCGGACCGGTATTGAAGTGGCCATCTGTGACGAGACAGGAGAGCAACTCGAGCCCTACGAAACGGGCGAAGTCTGCGTTCGTGGTCCCGCGGTTATGCTTGGCTACGACAACAATCCGGAAGCCAACGACAAGGCGTTCAAGCACGGATTTTTCCACACCGGCGACCTCGGTCACCTCGATAGAGAAGGTTTTCTGTACATCACCGGTCGATCATCCGACATGTATATCTCAGGTGGGTCGAACGTCTATCCGCGAGAGGTGGAGGAGGCGTTGCTGATTCATGACAGTGTCCATGAAGTGGCGGTGCTTGGTATGCCCGACTCAAAATGGGGCGAGCTTGGCGTGGCCGTGATCGTCTGCAAGGCAGGATGCCAAGCTACGTCCGACGAGCTGATCGAGCATCTGGACGGCAAGCTTGCGCGCTACAAATGGCCACGGCACGTAGTGTTCTGGGACGCGTTGCCGAAATCCGCATATGGCAAGATAACCAAAAAAGACGTTCGTGCCTTGCTCGCAAAAGAGTGGGAGAAGTTCTGTCTCGATCAGAAAGCGAGCGTTTGATATGGCCGTCTACCGAATAGGGTCGCAACGGCCGCTAATCCATCCCGGCGCGTACGTGTCCGAGGAAGCAGTGATCATTGGGGACGTCGAGATCGAGGAAGGCGCGTCCGTCTGGCCCGGAGCCGTGATTCGGGGCGACAACGAAAAGATCATAATCCGGCGCGACGCTAACGTGCAAGACGGTGCGGTTATTCATGGGGACCCCGGCTTTCCAGTAATCATCGGTGAGGGTGTTTCCATCGGCCATCAAGCAATGCTGCACGGATGCACGGTTGGACAAAACTGTCTCATTGGAATTCAGGCAGTTGTGTTAAACGGCGCGATGGTCGGCTCGAATTGCCTAGTCGGAGCTGGCACTTTGATCGGGGAAGGAAAGTCATTCCCCGCGCGAAGCTTGATTATCGGTGCGCCAGCAAAGGTACTTCGAGAGCTAACGGATGAGGTTATTGCGAAATTGCGCGCAAACGCGATCGACTACCGTGAACGCGGCATGAATTACTCGAAAGAACTGGAACGAATCGACTAGGCCGCTCATTGGCTCGACGATTACTGACCATCTCGACATCGGAGCCGCTGCACTGCGGCCCGATGTCGACCCGTGATTTGAAACCCATGCTCGATGGAATGAAAGTACGTTGAATCTGGTAGAGGGCTCGATATGTTGGAACGACACGCCATTGCCGGAAATCGCACCTACTCGCTTAAATAGCGACGATCGTATTGCATTGCTCGACGCTATCTCGAGTCACGATGAGCCTTGTTTCCTCGTCACTACGGGAGACAACGTTATTCGTCGTTCCATTCGACGATCGACTCGGCTCGTGGCGTGACAGAAGTACAGTCGCGATAGTGCTCGCGGTCGCCACGAACTTCGTTGAAGCGACCCCGAGTCCGACGAGGTGCTGAGCTTCAACTCGCCGCCCAGCTAGAAACGCCGCTCAGGCCAAACGTGTGTTTACCCAATCGCGCACTACCGGGAAAGAAATTGAAGGACCGTCGGAGGACGGCGGGATGTCAGATAGCAAATTGGCAAACAAGGCACGACGGGCACCACTCAGTGACAGACGAACCAGCCACCCCGACGCGAGATGATCGACGACGGAATATTCCGGTACCCACGCAACTTCCTTTGCGCCCGACGCCGCACAGACGATCAAGTTCATGTTGCCAGGCGTTCATCGACCCAACAACACCAGTACAGGCGATGCTAGAGCTCCCAACGACAAGCTGCGTCGTTCACGAATCGGTATGGGACGGAGCAATGTCGGGCCCAGTTCCCGGGGTGTCGCGGGGATCGTGGTGAGACTGCTCGTCAGCGATAAGAGGAAGTGGCGCATCCGGCGGAGTCACATCTCCTTCGTTCCCGAAAAACGGCGTCGAGGTATTGAACCAACGACCGACCTAATTTTACGCCCTTGTGTCGACCCGACGCGCTCGAAGGTTGCCGCCAAAACGCTGGGTTAAGTCGATCGCGCCACCTTTAACATTTCGAGAGAAAAATTTGATGTCTGAAGCTTGCGCGCAGATGGCAGTTACTCCCGCCGATGTGGTCCACGCGTTGATTGTGGACCTGGGCAATATCGTCGGCAAGAAGTACACCCTGACCGATGAAGGCGCGACCCGCCGCTACCGCACCGGTTTTCGCTTTGGTTTAGGCAAGGCGCTCGCGGTGGTACGTCCTGGTACGATCGTCGAACAATGGAAAGTGCTGCAGGCGTGCACTGCAGCGAATGTGATTGTGATCACGCAGGCATCGAACACGGGCCTCACTGGCGGCTCGACACCGGACGGCAACGACTATGATCGCGACATCGTGATCGTCAGCACGAGCCGCATGAAGAAGGTGTACGTGATCGATGGTGGCAAGCAGGTCGTCTGCTTTCCCGGGGCAACGCTCGACCAGTTAGAACAGACATTGAAGCCCCTTGGCCGCGAGCCGCATTCGGTGATCGGCTCAAGTTGCATCGGCGCATCGGTATTCGGCGGAGTCTGCAACAACTCGGGCGGTGCGCTGGTGCAGCGCGGCCCAGCGTATACGGAAATGGCGGTATTCGGGCAGGTGGATGTGACGGGAAAACTGAACCTCGTCAACCATCTGGGAATCGAACTCGGCGACACCCCTGAAGACATCCTTGGCCGGCTCGAGCGCGGTGAGTTCACAGATGCCGATATTCGCCACAATGCGGGCGCAGGGTCCGATCGCGGCTACGCGACCCATGTTCGTGAGATCGATGCCGATACGCCGGCGCGGTTCAACGCCGATCTGCAGCGCCTCCATGAGGCATCAGGCTCGGCTGGCAAAGTCATGGTGTTTGGAGTGCGGCTCGATACGTTTCCGATTGAGCGGAACACCCAAGTGTTCTATATCGGTACGAACCGCCCTGACGAGCTTACCGAGATCCGCCGTCATGCACTGCACGACTTCAAGCATTTGCCAATCTCGGGCGAATATATCCATAGAAACGCTTTCGACATCGCTGAGGAATACGGAAAGGATACTTTCATCGCGATAAACTATCTCGGCACGTCCCGGTTGCCCGCATTGTTCAGACTAAAAAGCCGTTTGGAAGCGCTGTTTGATCGGCTCGGGTTTTTCCCTTCGCATTTCACTGACCGCGTGATGCAGGCAGCGAGCCGGCTATTGCCGAGCCACCTGCCCCCGCGAATGAAACAGTATCGTGAAAAGTACGAGCACCACCTGATGCTGAAGGTTACTGCCGAAGGCGTCGACGAAACTCGCGCGTTCCTTGCAAGCTACTTCGCCGACGCCACCGGGGGCTATTTCGAATGCACTGTCGACGAAGGCAGAAAAGCGTTCTTGCATCGCTTCGTCGCTGCCGGTGCAGCCGTCCGCTATCGTGCAGTGCATACCCGGGAAGTGGAGAATATCGTCGCGCTCGACATAGCCTTACGTCGCAACGATCCCGACTGGATGGAGACGCTGCCGCCCGGCATCGAAGATGCAATCCTCTTGAAGTTGTATTACGGCCACTTTCTATGCCACGTGTTCCACCAGGATTACATCGTCAAAAAAGGCAACGACTGCCTCGAAATTGAACACAAGATGTGGAGGCTGCTTGATCGCCGAGGCGCCGAATATCCAGCGGAACACAATGTCGGCCATCTGTATCACGCGAAGCCACAGCTTGCGGCGTTCTATCAGAAACTGGATCCGTGCAATTGCTTCAACCGGGGAATCGGAAAGACATCGAAATTGGCGAAGTACCGGGAAGCGGCCGCTTAGTGGTGAGTAGCCCCGGGGAGTTTCGCCCCGAGGCTCTCGTAGAACCGGACATGAGGCTCGCGCCTCATCCGGCTCCCCTTAGTCAACCGGGCACCGAGCGACACGCCAGTGGGCGAACAACCGCGGAGCAAACTCCTTCATCTTGCGAGCCATTAGACGCTGCGCTGCTTTCGCCGTCGCATGGTCTTGTACCTGCGTCTGGCCCACAGGGCGAGTTTCTGGTCCATGTAACGGAAGAGCTAGCGCATCCCCGCCCCATAGAACGCTCCGTAGTGGTTCCACTGCCCTGTTATCGTTCGATTGCATAACTGCGTGAGATCCTCAAGCGTCGTCGCCGCCCGCCGGCGATGGAGCCAGCCACGCACGACCCGCCTCATCCGCTTGAGCGCGTCGCCACTCACTGCCGGCAAGAAACCGGTGAACAGCCGGTTGTGTCGGCTTCGCACCCCTCTGGGCCGAAACGTGAAGACCAGAATCGTGAACTGCACGTTCGGATACCAATTAAGGATAACGTTGATTGAGCAACACACTGATGCGCAACCTCGGCGTCGCGATAGCTATCGCTGTCGCGAGTACGATGCTCAACGATCGCCTGCCCTCCACTACGAGTAGCTTGCCGAACACGTGACAGTAGAACGTCCGCTTATCGAGCCGTTGCTACACGCGCGGACCGTGCGCTTGGCGCCGGTTGCGAGCGACACCTGGACCCGACCGGAGCTGGCTTGGAGATGCTGCATGCATCTGATGATGCGTGAAGCGCTTGTGATGACTTTCTCCGACGCGTTACACGTGCTCGCGTCGTGCTTCGCGGTGGGCCTGTGCAGCATCATTCCGTTATTTGCAGAAATTGCACCAGGCAGGTGTCAATGTGCGAATTTCCGTGCGCCCCCTTTCTCATCTCAATCAGATATCCATTCTTGCAGCGATACTTCAATCGTTATGAACGAAAGATTCGCACCTCGTCTGAAGCGTCCAGCGAACATTTGTCCTTTGGTGTCTGCGACGATTCCGCTGAGTACCGTATTTGGGTAAGCCCGGTCCCTCAAATCGATTTCACCAAATACGTTCAAGATCTCGACCCCCGGCCCAGAAATAGGCTGCTCACAGGTTGTATTTCCATGCCCGCGCTCCAGGGATGCGTCAACGAGACTTCCCACGACACCACGGATGATTGCTCGACCAATCCCATGCTCAAGGCATTTGTTTTCGAGCGATTCAATCAAATCCTCATTGGGTTTGAGACGCGCAACCACAAGTCGCCCATAATGTCCGGACTCAACAACGACATCGGTATCCATAGTAGATTTCACCGTACCTTAATTGGAAGTAAAAGATCGAAGGTTGTCTCGTGATCGGGTGAGGCAACGAGATCCACCTGTTCGAATAGGCAGAGCCTCACGATCATTGGACTGCCTGCCACGACTGTCTCATCGAGAATGATGTGACCACCGTGCTGAGTGCCGCTGCTGTCGAGGAAGCCGCCGTGGCAATGTAGGATGCGCTTTCCATCACCGCGATGGCCGATGGTGATAGCCGCGGTAATCAATGTGCATTCAAGCGCACAAAGGATCGGTGCCCCATAGACGAAAGGTTTGACGCCTTGTGTTGCCTTCGTCATAACGTGGTACTGGATCGTGCCACAAAGGCCATAGACGATTCTGCCGCAACCACCGCTGTTCGGATAAGCGTCAAGGACGCGGTGCAAGGCTGGTCCCACACTCGCTAGTGCCGGGAGCGAGATACGAAGGTCGCGCGTTCCCGTTGTCGTCGTCACGTCGACAACACGGGGGGCGCAAGCTGTTCCGGGGTGTGTGAATCGCTTGGCCCGAGCGCGCGACTCGGAAACTTGCTCAGACTTGTGTGCCGCTTGATGCATGATTTCAGCCTCCAGATCGTGGTTTCTATCCACAGGCAAGAAGAATGCCAATCTGAAGTACGTTCCTATCCACGCGGACCCGCGCGGGTCTGCGGTCGCTTTCGCCACGACTTTCTCTTGTGCGCATGCGCCTCAATGCGACATGTGTCGCTCGCCGATGGACAACTGTCGCTTATCCGGTTCCGTTTGTGAGTTCATTCGAGATCTGATTTGCGACTGCGACAAAGGTCTCAATGCAAGGGTTGTGATTCTCCTGATTCCAACTGACATTCAGATCGACGATCGGGGGATTGGCTAGCGTCCTGAACTTCACATTCAACGGGCGAGCGGTCTTCATTGACCGATGAACCAGCGCGACTCCGAGTCCTTGTCCGACAAGGTTCACGATGGTCTGCTGATAGTTGGTTTCGAGCCGTATCTTGGGAACGAACCCGCATTGCTTGCAATGTGAGACGATCGCGTCATAGATGTAGGGCGCGGCTCGGCGCGGCGATATGAGAAAGGACTCCTTGCGCAACTCAGAGGCCTCAATGGTGGGGCAGCGTGCCAGGGGGTGATCGGCCGGAAGGGCTACCACAAGGGGTTCCCTAAAGACAGTTCGAGTTTCTAACCCCTCGGTGTCTTCGGGCGGGTACATGATTCCGACGTCAGAATTGCTCGTCCTGATTTCTTCGACCAGCAGCGCAGGTATCGACTCTGTGAGCTGTAGATCTACCTCAGGGTAGGTGGAAGTGTAGGCGCGCGCAATGGCCGGGACGACGCTATAGCTGGCGGAAAACATAAAGCCAACGGACAACGTGCCGGTGTGTCCAAGGCTCGCTGTCAACGCATTGCGCTTTGCCCGTTGCACAGAGCTAAGAATCTCCTTCGCATCAAGAAAAAATCTCTCCCCCGCTGCAGACAGTCGGACGCTGCGGCGTGTTCTATCGAAGAGTACGACACCCAACTCCTTTTCCAGCAACGCAATCTGCCTGGATAGTGGCGGCTGCGAGATGTGCAGAAGCTCCGCTGCACGACCGAAATGAAGCGTCTCTGCCAGAACGACAAAGTACTGGAGATGGCGCAATTCCATATTTATGCCTTCATGGTATTACAGGGTGACTATTATTGTATTGGAAAATATTAGTGGGCGACATTAACCTGTATTCACAGCGGTACCACCAGCACACGGTCACAAGCCGTTGACGGCTTCGGTTCACTGCCAGTCGCGGCGGCCCGACGTTGGAAAAATATTCGATGGAGATAGACGTGAGCGCTCGTCAAACAACTCACTGTGATTCGGGCCCGTGGAATAAGCCTTATCCGCGACTCGAAGAGCTCACTGCCAACGACGCGGTCATGATCGAGATTGTCGAGAGAGGAAAACGTTTCGTAGATCGGGGCATTCCGGTACTTATCCTTGGCGAAACCGGAACCGGGAAGGAATTGTTGGCGCGAGCGCTGCATGCTTACAGCACTCGGCGCGATGCGGCCTTCGTAGCGCTAAATTGTGCGTCGATTCCTGATACCTTGATTGAAAGTGAGCTGTTCGGTTATACGCGAGGCGCCTTTTCCGGCGCGCTGACTGCTGGTATGAAGGGGAAGCTGATTCAAGCGAACGGCGGCACGCTGCTTCTTGACGAGATTGGCGATATGCCTGCGGCGCAGCAAACACGGTTGCTGAGAGCGCTATCCGAACGCGAGGTCACACCGCTCGGTGCTGCATCGCCAACTGCGATAAATTTCCAACTGATCTGTGCAACGCATCAAGACCTCAGCGCTCTTGTGGAAGAAGGTTGCTTCCGGGCCGACTTATTTTATCGGATCGCGGTAGGCGTCCTGCGCCTGCCCGCGCTCCGGGAACGTAGTGACCTAGTGAAACTGATTGAGCGCATCACTAACGAGGAAGCGGACGACCAGGTCGACCAAGTGACCTTCGAGGCCGATGCTCTCGGCGTTCTGATGTCATGCGAGTGGCCCGGCAATCTTAGGCAGCTCCGAGCCGCCCTTCGCTACGCGTGTGCTGTCATGAAGGATTCGACAATCCGCGTCGAAGATCTCCCCCGTGAGTTGATGAACGTGCGCGCATTCTCGGCCAAACAGCAACGCATAGGACAGACCCTTTCCCAGATCGAAGATTGCGTCAAGCCGGACCGCCGCGACCGGCTTCTTGAGGTTCTGGCTGACAAGCGCTGGAACATCTCCGCAGCGGCGAAAGACCTTGGAATCTGTCGATCGTCACTGTATCGGCAATTGAAATCGCTTGGCATCCCGCACGTGCGCGACGCCGGGCACGAGTTACTGAAAGCGCGGGAAAATCGCGCTTTGCCAATCTGGGGAGGACCGGCCATCGCAAATTGAACTTCGCGTCGTTCCGAGCGCCTCGATTCAAGGGCCACCTCAACTTAGAAAAAGCCGGAACACCGGCTGGTCTCAGGAGACAATCATGCATCCGACGAGCAGACGTTCCTTCCTGCAAGGGATTTCACTTGCGGTAGCCGCACCCGCGCTGTCATTGATTTCAACGCGAGCCAGTGCCGCGGAATTTACCCTTAGGTACGCCAATAACCTGCCGGCGACGCATCCAATGAACATGCGCGCGAAAGAGATGGCATCACGTATTCTTGCCGAATCAAAGGGGCGCGTGGATATTCAGGTATTTCCAAGCAATCAACTCGGCAGCGACACTGATACGCTTTCTCAACTTCGCTCAGGAGCTGTCGATTTCTTCACGCTGTCACCACTGATCCTCGGCACTTTTGTACCAGAGGCGCAGATCAGCGGCATCGGCTTCGCCTTCAAAAACTATGATGAGGTGTGGAAGGCCCTCGACGGTGACCTCGGGGCACATGTGAGAGCGAAGATCGGAACTACGTCAATTTTTGCGTTCGAGAAGATCTGGAACGGCGGATTCAGGCAGATCACCACATCGGAGCGTCCGGTCGCCCACCCCAAGGACCTGAAAGGCCTGAAGCTAAGAGTTCCGCCGAGCCCCTTGTGGACATCAATGTTCAAAGATCTAGGGACGTCCCCGGCAAGTGTCAATTTCGCAGAGGTCTATTCCGCATTGCAAACTCACGTCGTGGAGGGGCAAGAAAATCCTCTATCGATTATTTACACGGCGAAGCTTTATGAGGTTCAGAAGTTCTGCGCGTTGAGCAACCACATGTGGGATGGATTTTGGTTCCTTGCTAATAAAGACTCATTTTCACGTCTGCCCAGGGAGCTTCAAAAAATCGTTGCCGACGCGATCAATGACGCGGGCGTCAAGCAGCGACAAGACGTGCAGCGGCTTGATCAAACACTTCGGGCCAAACTCGAATCCGCCGGACTCAGGTTTAATGAGATCGATACGGATGCATTTCGCAAACAGCTGAACTTGTCCGGGTTCTACACGGATTGGCGTAGCAAGTTTGGCGCTGAAACGTGGGGCCTACTCGAAAAGTACACCGGAACGCTGGGGTGAGATATGCAAACCGTTGGACATCTATCCGTGCCCGCGACGCTCTCCGAGCTTCGTCACTCCTTTAGCGCTGCACGCACCGCAGTATGTCTCATCGAGGTTTTCGCAGCGGTGCTTCTGGCAGCCGAGGTAACGATTCTGCTTTGCGGGGCAATCTGGCGTTATGCCTTGAACTCCCCTTTGATCTGGTCCGACGAACTTGCTTCGTCTCTGTTCAGTTGGCTAGCAATGACGGGCGCAGTTTTAGCGCTTATTCGCGGCGAGCACATGAAAATGACAGCCGTCGTCAAGCGATGGAGCCCGGCCTTGCAGGATTGGGCAGAGAGTGTCTCGTCATTAATTGTCTGTGTCTTTGTAGCGATGGTCATGCTCCCTGCGGGACAGCACGCAATCGGGCAAATGGAGATCACCACACCTGCGCTAAATATACCTGACGGACTTCGAGCTTTTGCGTTGCCTTTCGGGGCAGCATTGATGTCTCTTGTGGCGGTGGCAAAGGCGTTCAGCTTGGGAAGTTTTCGACGTACGGCATGGGCAATCCTGACAGTGGCTATTGTCGTAGCGATCCTTTGGGTGTCCGCGCCTGCGTTGATCGCGATGGGCAACCTCAATCTGCTGGTGTTCTTTGTTGCCTTGGTCGGCGTCGCGATCGTACTTGGCACACCGATCGCCTTCGCTTTTGGGATCGCGACAGTTAGCTACCTGGCACTTGTGACCCATGCGCCGCTTGCGATCGTCGTGAGCAGAATGGACGAAGGGATGGCGAACCTAGTTCTGCTGGCCGTTCCGGTGTTCGTGTTGCTGGGAGCGATGCTCGAACTTAGTGGTATGGCCCAAGCACTGATCAACTTCATGTGCTCACTCCTTGGCCACGTCCGCGGTGGGCTGCAGTACGTCCTGCTAGGTGCGATCTTCCTTGTCTCCGGCATCTCGGGTTCCAAGGCCGCGGATATGGCTGCGGTTGCTCCCGCACTGTTCCCTGAGATGCAGAAGCGTGGATCCGACCCGGAGGAACTGGCGGCGCTCCTCAGTGCTTCTGGCGCGATGACAGAAACTATCCCCCCAAGCCTTGTTCTGATTACCATTGGAGCGGTGTGTGGCGTTTCCATCAACGCTCTGTTTGTCGGGGGCCTCATGCCGGCGGTTGTCGCCACCGTGACAATTGCCTTGGTTTGCTGGTTACGGACACGTCATGAGAAGCCGACGCACGCTCAGCGGGCACCTGTCAAACAGATTCTTCGCACGTTTGTTATCGCATTGCCCGCTCTGCTGCTCCCAATCCTGATCCGCGTGGCAGTGATCGAAGGTATCGCAACCGCGACGGAGGTGTCGACAATTGGTGTCGCGTACACGTTGGTCGTCGCAGTCATTGCGCGCTTGTGCGGCAAACCGGTTGAATTACGCCGGCTCTACGGGATGTGCGTAGATGCGGCCGCGCTTTCAGGCGCCATCTTGCTAATCATCGGTCTAGCCACGTCTATGGCATGGGCGCTCACGCGTTCTGGGTTCTCGTCGCAACTCGTTTCCCTCATGCAATCCGTCCCTGGAGGAACGATCGGTTTCTTGCTCGTGACGATCGCTTGCTTTGCGATTCTTGGCAGTGTTCTGGAAGGTATTCCGGCGATCGTGCTCTTTGGACCACTTCTTTTTCCGGTGGCCAGATCAATGCAGATTAGTGACGTGCATTACGCGATGGTTGTGATCCTCGCCATGGGCGTGGGCCTCTTCGCACCGCCCTTTGGCGTCGGCTTCTATGCCGCGTGCGCAATCGGCAAGGTATCCCCTGATGGCGTTAGCAGACGTGTATGGCCTTACATGCTTGCGCTTCTCGTTGCACTCGTGCTTGTCACCTTCATTCCATGGATTTCCACCGGCTTTCTTGGTGCCACACCAAACTTTTAATCGATAACGGAGCATTTGATGAATGACACCACTTGCGCTGATCTGTCCGTGGTAGCTCATGCGCCCCAACGGAGCAACGGTAGGGTCGCCCTCGTAACCGGAGGCGCGATGGGTATTGGCGCTGCCATTGTTGAGCGGCTCGCAACCGACGGTTTTACAGTCGTCGTAGCTGATCGAAACGTGCCTGCAGCGGAAGAGACGGCTGGAAAGTGCCGTAGCACGGGGTTGCGAGCGTTGGCGATGAGTGTGGACGTCGGGAGCAGCTCGTCCATTGCATCGCTGTTCGAGAGCATTGCCGCCGAGGTCGGTCGCTGCGATGTGCTTGTGAACAACGCCGGTATCGCAAAGACGTATCCCTTTTGCGAGTACCCGATCGATCATTGGCGTGCGGTAATGGACATCAACGTCACCGGACCGATGTTTTTGACTCAGGAAGCAGCACGGCATATGAAGAAGGAGCGCTGGGGCCGCATCATTAACATTGCGTCGGTGAGCGGGTTGCGTGCAAGCGCCGGTCGTGCAGCCTACGGCACCTCGAAGTCGGCGGTGATAGGCCTTACGCGGCAGGCGGCGATCGAGCTCGCTGAGTTTGGGATTACAGCCAATGCAATCGCGCCCGGACCGATTGAAACGCCCTTGGTTGCGACGCTGCACTCGCAAGTTACACGCGACAATTATCTTCGGGCTGTGCCTATGGGCCGGTACGGTGCTCCGGCCGAGATCGCCAGCGTTGTTTCGTTTCTTGCATCAGAGGATGCATCTTATGTTACGGGTCAGACGCTGGCCGTCGATGGCGGATTCATTGCAGCGGGCGTACTTGAAATTTGAACAGCGCCTGTTCCTCGTTTTAGTACGATAGGACAATTGAAGGGAACGCAGATGGATTCTGCAAGAATGTCTTTGCAATGCCTACGCGCCGGTCAGCGTATCGACGACCGCTTGTTCGGTTCTTCAGCCGCAAATACACTTCATCACGTCGAGTGGGACCGACCTGGGTGCAATGCAGGCAGTCGATGCGTCACGTCAGCCGCGATCATCTGGGTTTGCTATCTTACCCACCGGGTGGCAGCAGATTCCGGAACAGGCGAAAGCGCTCAGCATTCCAGACGCTGAAATCGAAAATCCGCGGGTAGTCACCAATCGTGAAAAATGGCGTAGGCTACGTTCAATACAATTTCTGATGACGATCTGAGCGCACAAAGCCGATCCAGATACGAATGTGCTACTGAATGCTGTGACAGCAAAAGGTACGTTCGAACTACTTTCGCGGTTGGCCGTGGCGAAACATGCAGACATAGGGCTGCTGGAAAAGGCTGCACTGCAAGAATCCAGCCTTCAGTTGTGGCAGAAAACCCGTTGTGAGATCGACCCGCCCTGCTTCCATCGCGTCCCTCAGATTCACTGCGGTGTTGCGCAGCTTGCTCACAGAAACCCCGGGGGTGACGTCTAGCAGTGGGTTTCAGCTTGAATGGCTCTTCAAGCATCCCGGATGCCGGCAGAATCCTAGCGGCATCTATCGCGAATGAAATAGGTCATTCTCGATTGGCCCAAACCGCTGCAGTTTCGTAATCGGTATAACGTCCCGGTCAAATTGACTCGCGAACTTGCCGACTTCATCTCCCGAGTGCCCCGCCTTGCGCTAGATTCGTCGTTGCTTCCCCGCAACAAGAACGCTCGTGTCGAATCGCATATTTGCTGACCTGCGAGTAATTGCATCTTAATAAACATTACGTTATGGCTTCAAGCGCCACGACTCCCAAGACTAGAAAACTAGGGCTACTCCGCGCCGGGCGAGCCTGTTGCGGCGCGGCGGGATGCGGCTCATAAGTGAATACTTTCAGTCAACCTGCAAAAAGTGAAAACACCGTTGCTCTACCTGCAATATGTATACAAATTTTGTCCGCGTCCAATACATCGCCTTATCTGCAATATAAGCGGTCTGCTAGCGACCTCAACGAATTGCTTCCCGCCGATTTCGCGTGTTTGTCCAGCCGTCGGTTGTGGTCGCATGTCGACGAAAGCGCAGCTATTTTTGCAGTCGTTTTTTTTTCGTGGATCTGCCCCACATTCCTGGAGATTAGAATGAAACTCAGCAAGCCGTACCTGATTTCGCTGACCGCATTAGCTGCGGCCGGTAGCGCCCACGCTCAAAGCAGCGTCACTCTGTACGGAACGATCGACACTTCCCTAACGTTTGTCCATAACGCTACCGCGACTGGTAAAAATCTGTGGTCCCTTGGAAACAATAGTGGTGGCGACCTTTCCGGCACGCGTTGGGGCCTCAAGGGACAGGAGGATCTCGGCGCCGGACTAAAGGCTATTTTCCAGTTGGAGAATGGTTTTAACCCCACGACGGGCGCGCTCGGGCAGGGTAGTCGCGAGTTCGGTCGTCAGGCGTTCGTCGGACTGGCAAGCGATCAGTACGGTACGTTGACGCTCGGTCGCCAGTACGATCCGCTAGTCGACCTCGTTCAGGGGATTACCGAAGACAACTACTTTGGCAGTGTCTTTGCGACCGTCGGCGACGTGGACAACTATGACAACAGCTCGCGCACCAGCAATGCAATCAAGTATGTGTCGCCGGTATACGCAGGCCTGCAGGTGGAGGGTATGTACGCACTTGGCGGTGTTGCTGGCCAGACCGGTTCCGGTCAAACCTGGTCGGTAGCTGCAGCGTACAACAATGGCCCGATCTCCGTCGCCGCTGGCTATTTCGTAGCAGACAACCCGACAGGGACGGTCGCACAACGAACGACTTGGGGTGGCACGTCGGACGGCACATTCGACGGTTCGCTGGTTAATCTCGGCTACCAAAGCGCGAAGTCGATCAACATCGCCCGAGTTGCCGCTCAATACGTTGCCGGCCCATTCACATTCGGCGCCGGATATAGCAACGCACAATACAAGTCGGACTCGCAATCGACGTTCGCCTCTACCGAGAAGTTCAACACAGGCCAAGGTTTCGTAAACTACCAAGCGACGCCTGCCCTGCTTGTTGGCGTTGGTTATAGCTATACGAAGTCGAGCGGCGATACGGGCGCGACGTATCATCAGGTTTCGCTGGGTGCGGACTACAACCTGTCTAAACGTACGGACGTTTACCTTGTCGGTGCGTGGCAGCACGCCAGTGGCGAAACACTTAACGCCGACGGTACCGGCGTAGTCAATGCGCAGGCTTCAGTGGGCTCGTACGGTTACCCGGGCACCAACACGCAAGAACTTGTCAGCCTCGGACTGCGCCACAAGTTCTAATTCTTGTCTGCTGATAAGAAAAGCGATATTGCGCTTTTCACATGTTCTGTCGAAGCCCGTCGCGCGCGACGGGCTGCCGAAGCGCGCGTAGCCAAGCAGAGCGAAACAACCGTGAGCGTCGCTGACACCAGCGGCGTCGGCGGCACGGCCACAGGTTCGTCAGCATCTGGTGTCAGTTGCTCAACCTCATCCTGTGACGGCATGAAGCCGATCTATTTCGGTCAATAAATCATTCGGCCCACATGCTGCGAATTGCCCGCATAAGGCAGAGCAACGCCTCTCGAACGCGCCGCACCTCCAGGGCGCAACCCGTGAGAGTCTGGTTTGAGGAAAGTACGGGAACCTTAGGTGTGCTCCGTAACCGTCCGCCCACGACTGTTCGTGAAAGCGTGTTGATATCGAACAGCTAAAGGCAGTGTGTCGAGTTCAGGCGGCGTCGACGTCGATCAGGTCGGCAACGACCCATGGCAACAATTCGTCAACGACTGGACCGATGCATTCCGGTGACAGGATTCATCTGAAATTCCTCCCGTTTAGGGTTTTGTCCCCATCTCCGGTTGTGTACGAGCCAGATGCAAAATTGAAACAGAAATTTCATTACTGAAATACACGACGTGCTTCGCCAGCCCATCAAGTTCTTATAAAACAAACACTTACCCAATTTTCTCGAGAATGGCCCGGTCTTTGCAATTGTCCAGGAGTGACTTGGGGAGCTAAGAGGTCGCGCCTAGTTGCGCTACGAACGCGGCGGCATTGATCTTTCGCGATACGACGGTGGGCGACGGCGCGCGGAGAGACGCTCTCCCGACGATGCAGACGCACACCGATCTCAGCAATTCTCGTGGCAGTCATGCGTCCGACACCGAACTTGGTGCCCTGTTCGCCGCAAATCAGTATCGATCAAACCGGAGACGAGTGGATCATGAGCCAAACAGAAAGCAATACGTCGGCTAACGCCACATTTAAACCAAAAAAGTCGGTTGCACTGTCGGGAGTAACCGCCGGCAACACGGCGCTCTGCACAGTGGGACGTACAGGCAACGATCTTCACTATCGCGGCTATGACATTCTTGACCTCGCGCGCGCATGCGAGTTCGAAGAAATAGCGTACCTGTTGGTGCACGAAAAGCTGCCGACACTGTCCGAACTCGTCGCGTACAAGACGAAGCTAAAATCACTGCGTGGACTGCCCGCGAACGTCAAGGCCGTACTCGAGTGTCTGCCGGCCGCAGCGCACCCGATGGATGTTATGCGCACGGGCGTCTCGACCCTCGGCACGGTTCTACCCGAGAAGGATGACCACAATATCTCGGGCTCGAAGGATATCGCCGACCGCCTGATGGCTTCTCTCGGGTCGATGTTGTTGTACTGGTATCACTATTCGCACAATGGCAAGCGCATCGAAGTCGTAACCGATGATGATTCAATTGGCGGCCACTTCTTACATCTGCTACATGGTGTGGAACCGTCAAGGTCGTGGGTCGATGCGATGCACGTCTCGCTGAACTTGTACGCGGAGCACGAATTCAACGCATCGACGTTCACAAGCCGCGTGATCGCGGGCACGGGCGCCGATTTCTACTCGGCGATCACGGGTGCGATCGGCGCGCTGCGCGGGCCGAAACACGGTGGCGCAAACGAAGCAGCCTTCGAGATCCAGTCGCGCTATCAAACTCCGGATGAGGCCGAAGCCGATGTCAAGAGGCGTGTCGAGGCCAAGGAGGTAGTCATTGGCTTTGGGCACCCCGTGTATACCATCTCCGATCCGCGCAACGTTGTAATCAAGAACGTTGCGAGAGAGCTGTCGCTGGAAGCGTCAAACTTGAGAATGTTCGACATCGCCGAGCGGCTTGAACAAGTCATGTGGGATGCAAAGAAGATGTTCCCCAACCTCGACTGGTTCAGCGCCGTTTCGTATCACATGATGGGCGTACCGACGGCGATGTTTACGCCATTATTTGTGATCTCGCGTACCGCCGGTTGGGCCGCGCATATCGTTGAACAACGGACCGACAACAAGATCATTCGTCCGAGCGCAAATTATATCGGCCCCGATGACCTTCCTTTTGTCCCGATCGCCAAGCGTTAGTCGAGAAAGAGGAATAGCTGACCGTATGCGGGCAACTACCCCTGACCGTCATTATTTTTCTAGCACGGTTTGACCACCGCAGCTCGCAATCCTCTGAACGGCACAAGATCGGAAGATTCAAGGTTCCATTCAAAAGTCATACAGGATTGTCGTAGCAGCCTATTGAGACTATTCATCTTGAGAGAATATTACGATGATTGAAAACTCCCTTTCTGGGGCCGCAGACGATAGCACGCTGGATCAAAACTTCGACACACTGCAGAGCGGCACCAAAGCGCTAAAACCGCCTCTGATTCAGGAACGTACATGCTGGAGTTGGTCTTCGGGGCATTTCGACTGGATGGATAAGAGCAGCCCTTTCGTGCCGACTGATACTGCGTTGTATTGAGGTCTGCGACGATGCATGTTCTCCGGAGAATATGGTCACCTCGTAAGGTACGCGAGCGGTGTTACAACGGGCGGTGGCCCTCCGGTGTACGAGGTTTCCCTAACAGTTCAAGGTAACGGTATGCGAATGATCCTCTTAGGCGCACCAGGTGCAGGCAAGGGTACACAGGCAAACTTCATCAGGCAAAAGTTCGGCATCCCGCAAATCTCCACAGGTGACATGCTGCGTGCGGCGGTTGCTGCCCGCTCACATCTCGGCGTCGAAGCGAAGCGATATATGGATGCGGGCGAGTTGGTTCCGGACGCGCTCATCCTCAATCTTGTGAAAGAACGACTGCTACTGCCTGACTGCGCGAGCGGTTACCTGTTCGACGGTTTTCCACGCACCTTGCCGCAGGCTGAAGCGATGAAGCAAGCAAACGTTGCAGTCGACTACGTTTTGGAAATCGACGTCCCATACAATGAAATCATCATGCGCATGAGTGGGCGTCGTGTGCATCCAGCATCCGGCCGCACGTATCACATCACGTTCAACCCACCTGCGAACAATATGTTTGACGATGTCACTGGTGAACCGCTCATCCAACGCGACGACGACAAGGAAGAAACCGTGAAAAGGCGCCTTGATATCTACGTTGCACAGACGAAGCCGCTGATCCAGTACTACCAGGAATGGGCTCAAAGGGGCGAGTGCAACGGGCTGAAGCCGCCTGAGTACCGGAAAATCCATGGCCTCGGCAGCATAGACGGGATCAGCGAAACAATCGCTCGCTTGCTGAGAGAGAAGCCCAGCGGCCCAGTCAGACGTTGAAACGCAGTGTGCGCCGCAATTCGTACCAGTCGGCACGCCAGAGACACCATCCGCCTGGCATACGAGGCTGCCACCCTTGCCTGAGATAAATGCGTTGCTCGCATTGGCCTTCCTGAACGCGACCGGTGGTTCGGACCGTGGCGCGGCCTGGCTGAGGCTACCGGGGAAGAGGCGAAGAAGATGACAGAGCTTACCTTTGAATCAGACCTGGAGCCTACAGATATCATAGGTCCCTTTACCACATGCTGCGGAATACTCTCAGACCGTTGTGGTCCTGCAAGCGTCACCTGCAGGGCGAGGCTTATCTGGGTCGCTATATCGACGATTTTGTAATGTGTTTCCAAAATCAGTCTGATGCACTTCGTGTTCAGGATGCCTTGCGCAAACGATTAGAGAAATTTGGTCTGGCGCTCGAACCGACCAAAACCAATCTCGTTGCATTTGGTCGTTTTGCCCAACGGTACGCAAGCCATCACGGGAAGCGGCGTCCAGAGACGATTTACTTTCTGGGCTTCACCCTGTACTGCACGCGCAGCCTGAAAGGCAATTCCAAGATAGGGATGCGCACGGAAAAGTCTCGACTCCGGCGTAGTCTGGCTAGCTTGCAAGACCTGATGCGTCAAGTGAGGCATTTATCGATTCGGGAGCAAGCTGAAAAGCTCAATCGGGTATTACGCGGCCACTATGCGTACTACGGCATTGCCGGGAACTTCCGGGCGTTGCAGAAGGTACATAGAGCGGTGGAGCGTTACTGGCGCAAGATGCTGAGTAGTCGGAGTCGTTCAGGCGGCGTTACCTGGGAGGCATTCCAGGAGATCAAGAAGCGGTTTCCATTAATGCGACCAAAGCTGCACCTTCCCTATCGGGCGTTGCAAGCTATCGCGGTGCTGTGAATCAACTGCTGAAGAGCGTAGTGCGGGAAATCCGCACGCTACGTTCAGTGGGAACCGGGGGCGGGTGACTGCCTCCGGTCACCCGGTGCTCGAGGTGAAATCCCCCGGGCCTACTTACCAGTTCGTGACGTTGCGCGGCGGCGAGCTGTATCTGTTGTGGCGAGCGGTCGACTAGCACGGTGTTGAACTCGACGTACTGGTCCAAAGCGGCACGATAATGCCGCGGCCCCGCGCGTAACGTAATGCGCAATCTGCTCAGGCAGCACGGCCCTGCGCCGGCGCAGATCGGCGCGTTACCGGCAACGTTTCGCATCAGTCTATGATCTGGGGTCGTCAGTTTCGTCCGGTGCGCTTCATTTTGTGCTCCGGCCGCATGGCAGCGGCACCTGCGAGATGTTTCTCAAGATGCCGTGCTTCATCTTGCAATTGCCGCCCCATCTCCTGCTGACGGTCTCTCTGCAGTCGCGACTCAACCGCGGCGATCGTAAGGGCTCCCACGACATCTCCCGACGGCGAGCGGACCGCAGCAGCGACTCCCCAAGAACCGCTAACCACCCTCCCCTCGTTGACCGAATATCCCCTCTCCCGCGTAAGAGCAACTTCCTTTCGTAGCATTGGCACAGAAAAGTTCGGATATGCGGTCCTCAGTTGCTCGTCGTTTATCAGAAGGCAGCGTTCAACTTCAGCGTCGTCCATAGCGGCGAGCATAGCAAGGCTGCCTGCGCCGACACCTAGCGGGTGTCTAGTTCCAGGTTGTAGGACATGCGTCTTGAGCGGGAAGTCTCCGTCTTCTCGCAGAACACAAACGGCATACACGTCGCTGCGAATCGAGAAGAAAGCCGAATCTCCCGATGAGCGTGCGAGGCGCGCCACAGCGTCTGCCGCTTCGCGACCTAACCCGAAGCGCTCGTTCGCGATGCTGCCCAAGACATAGCATTCGCGTCCGACAAAATATCGCAACGATCGCGGATCCTGCTCGACCATTCCTTCAGCGATCAGCGCAAGCACCAGCCGATGGACGGTCGGTTTGTTGAGATATGTGTCGCGCACCAGTTGCGCGAGATTGATGCCAGCGCTTCTCGTCCTCGCGACCGCTCGCAGAACACGCAGGGCGCGGGATACAGCCTGCGCTCCAGGTACAGCTTCCATCACGCCCCTCCAATTCTTGCCTTGATCCATATTATGGCACCATCACTAACGCAATATATGGCTTTGAGAGCTTAATCTACTCAGATTATCTGTATAAAATCAACACATCGCAAAGGTTACGACGACCAATGGTCCATTATACGGACCTATATGAAGATCAACCAATGGACCGCTCACCCAGTGTCGTGAGTTAGACATTCGTTGCATTGATTCGCCGCTCTTTCCCGAATGACGAAGTGCTGATAGAGGTATTGTCAAGTTGTCCAACGGCACGCGCTCGAACACATTGTAAGCAAGGGCGACCGATTGAAGCAGCGATGCCCTCTGGCATCGGAGCGCCCGTTCCGCCCACCGGGCGTGCTTCGTCCGCACAACGCTTTGCGCCACTTTCGAAACTGAGCAGAGTTGCGGCTCGACGCCACGCCCTGCCCACGCGCGCGGCATGTTGCTAATGCACACGTATCGCTTGGTACGAGCGTAGCAACCGATCCGGGACGCAGGACACCGCATCTCCCGCTTGTAATTTTGCCGCTGCCCTGCCGTCGCAACGGCGCCGGCCACTACGACCTTGGCGCGGTCCCATTTCTTGTTGTTGTCGGTCAAAGTCGACCACGCGTTCGGCGGTCCACGTGTATGCAACGATCTACATCGACCGGTCAAAGGTTTCAAAAATCGGAGAAAAAGAACAAATTTTGCATTTTTACCAACGTTGGCATGAATCTCTTGGCAACCTCGGTGTGTCCTCGAACCGCGCGCGTGCGTACACTGAATTTTTCTAGACGGAAGCCGCTTCCCACTGCTGATTGCTAAACAGTCACCAGTCGGTCGAATCGGCAGCATCGACCATGTGTTCAGACACCAACGCAAAGCGACTTGCTGCCAGCGTAGCCCTGACAACGGCGGCGCGGCAATGGCGTTTCATCAGGAGACAATGTCTCAGCTCACTGCCGCTCACAGAGGCATGTGCAGAGCCGTTAATGCTCCTGAAGAAACTTGCCGAACCGGTTCATCAGTCGACGTTAGCCCAAATGGCTAGCCTAAAAGGCCCATCCCTCTGCCGGTTGATTGACCAGCTCGCCCTCGCGGGCCTTGTTAAACGGTTGAGCTATCCCGGAGACCGTCGAGCCAATTCCGTCTTTTTGACCGAAAAGGGTTTTGAAGTGGCGGATGCTGCTGAGGTGAGACTTGCAGAGTTGCGCTCTCGAGCTCTCGCAAACATTTCAGACAATGACCTGGACACAACGATCAAGGTGCTCCAAGCGTTCTTCAACGCTGAACGGGGGCAAGCGTGATAGCTATGTTGAAGGGCACGGGGTTCCGCTTCCCGTCTCGACTCGAATGGCTCTTTTCTCTCAAGACGTTCATTGCGTCGATGATCGCGCTCTACATCGCGCTCAAACTGGAACTACCGCGACCATACTGGGCGATGGCCAGCGTCTACGTGGTGGCGAACCCATTTGTCGGAGCGACCCGGTCCAAGGCCGTTTATCGAGCCGTCGGAACAGCCATCGGTGCAGCTGCCGCCGCGCTGCTACTTCCTCGCTTCGTTGAAGAACCGTTGATCTTTTCCGCAATCGTTGCACTATGGAGCGGTCTGCTCGTGTTTGCGTCGATGCATGACCGAAGCGCACGCGGCTACTTGTTTGTTCTCGCTGGATACACCATGCCACTGGTCGCGCTGAGCGCTGTCGATTCACCATACACCGTGTTCGACATAGCGGTCTCCCGCACCGAGGAGATTACGGTTGGAATTATTTGTGCGAGTGTCGTCGGAAGCATTCTCTTTCCCGTAAAGCTCAGTTCCTCTCTCGCCGACAGAGCAAGCGGTTGGTTTGCTGACGCGACCAAGTTCGGTCAGATATGCCTCTCGGGCAACGACCAGAAAGCTGATATGCCGACACTGCGCAGGCGACTCGTCACCTTGTCGAATTCGCTAGAGTTCGTGGTGAGTCAATTGTCCTATGACCACGTGACGCCGTTGGCCATAAAGCAGGCACAGCAGCTAATTTCCCGGATGCAACTCTTTGTGGTGATTGGTTCGGCACTCATCGACTCATTGTCTCAACTGAAGCGCGAGAACCGGGCCATCCCTGCCGACTTGCAAAAAGCGATCGATTTGGTTACCCAACGGTTTGAAAACGGCGGCTCCTCTAGAAACTCCTTACGCCATCTACGCCATGATGTGGCGACCTTGGCACGAGAGTGCTTGGCTGCTCACGCACCTGACTCTGCCAACCTCGCGGGCGTCTTCCGCCGCCTGAGACAGTTCACGGACGTCTGGGAAGATTGCCTCACTCTCGAAGCCGCCCTTCGGGAGCCCAATCCATCCTGGCGAGGAGCGCTCCGCCATTGGCGGGTAAGCAGCCCAAAGCCATATCGTGACACGCCCGTGCTCGTGTTTTCTGCGGCTTCTGCCGTTCTTGCAATATTCGTCGCTTGCTGCTTGTGGATTTATTCGGGATGGACAGACGGCGCGCTGGGAGTAACGCTCGCGGCCGTTTCCTGCTGCTTCTTTGCGACGGCCGACGACCCGGCTGCACAGATAACCCAGTACTTTGTCGCTGTCTGTTGCAGCCTCGTCATCGCTGGCATCTATGTTGTTGCAGTGTTACCGCACACTCAGGACTTCGCAATGCTGGTTATCATATTCTGCGTGCCGTTTGTCCTGATAGGTACCGTGCTTCCTAGACCTCGATTCGCCGTCGCCACTGCGCTAACCGCCGTACACACAGCAACATTTCTGAGTATTCAAGGTATTTTCGATATCAACTTTGATTCGTTCCTCAATCTCAACATTGCCGGTGTCGTTGGACTGCTGTTCGCAATCATCTGGATGCGTCTGACGAAGCCATTCGGACCTGATCTACTCGTAGCACGGCATACACGTCAGTCATGGTCGGACATAGCTACGGCGGCGTCGCTCCGACCAATTGCGAACCAACGGTTGTTCGCCGCACGCGTCCTTGACCGACTAATGCAATCGCTGCAAAGGCAAACCTCCAGCGGCAACAATAAAAGCCATCCTTCGTCCGAAAGCCTAAGGGACGCACGAATCGTTTTCAGTGTCCTTGACCTTAGGAGAAAGCAGCGACGTGTAACGCAGGACATACAGACGACGCTCGAGGGTGTTTTTCGGAACATTGAGTCGTACTTCGATACGTGTGTTCGACATCGGCATCGGAAGCCGGTCCCAGCTGCTCTGCTGGCATCCATCGACAACGCCATGAGTGAGGTTAGTTTTCCTAAAAGTGGTGTTGCCTCCGGAGGACGAGAGCGAGCTAAGGCTCGAAGTGAAATCGCCTTTTATTTGGCAGACTTGCGCGTCGCTCTCGTCCGTGGCGACAACGGAGAAGTCAATTGATAGAAGACGTGGATATCGTAGGCATCTTCGCTCCAGCAATCGTTCTCCTGATGCTGATCGCCTGGATGCTAAATCTAGCGGTAAAACGGGTTCTGGAACAGGTCGGATTTTATCGGCTGGTTTGGCATCGTCATCTTTTCGACCTGTCCATGTACGTCGTGATACTTGGAATTCTTGTTCTCTTTACTGTGCCAAGAAAGTGAAAAACATATTTTTAGTAAGCGGCCGCGTCCTGCTTACGCTCATTGCAGCGTCAGTTGCTGGATATATTCTCTGGAAGCTCGTCGCATACTACTCTTTCGCACCATGGACAAGAGACGGACACGTTCGTGCGGACGTCGTTCAGGTTGCGCCTGACGTCTCGGGGCTCATCACCGCAGTACCAGTTCAAGACAACGAACGGGTCACCAAGGGGCAACTTCTCTACGAGATTGACAGGGAACGATACACGCTTGCGCTCAGCGACGCCATGGCGGTGGCAAGTCAACGACGAGTCGAACTGGACGAGGCACGACGCGAAAGTGCCAGAAATGCTGCCCTCGGAGAGCTCGTCTCGGCCGAAACGAGCGAACAGGGTCGAACGCGCGTCGAGGCCGCTCAGGCGCAACTCGACGCAGCAAATGTTGCGGTGGGCGTAGCGCGGGTCAACCTGCAAAGGACTCGGGTGTACAGCCCCGTCGACGGCTACCTGAACGACCAAGCTCCACGAGTCGGAGAGTTCGCGACGAGCGGGAAGTCTTTGTTATCGATTGTCGACCTCAATTCGTTTCGGGTTGACGGCTACTTCGAAGAAACGAGACTAAGAGGCATCACCATTGGAGCACCTGTTGATATCAAAGTGATGGGAGAACCAATCCTCCTGCATGGCCATGTCGAGAGTTTTGCTGCGGGCATCGAAGACCGTAACCGGACACAAGGCTCAAGTCTTCTGCCAAACATCAACCCGGCTTTTAGCTGGGTCCGTCTCGCTGAGCGCATTCCTATTCAGATTGCGTTTGACAATGTTCCGGTCGATTTCCGGCTCATCGCGGGCCGTACCGCTACAGTGTCGGTCCGACAATCGGGCGGCGAAACAACAGGGAGCGCTCGATGAGACAGGCTGTAGCCGTGGTCGCCCTTTCGACCATCCTTACAGGATGTGTGGTCGGTCCGAACTATCGGTTGCCATCTGAGGCCGCGATAAATCAGGACGTGGCTAAACAGCCGCTTCTCGATGCAAAGGGATACACGACGGATTCGCAATCTCCGCCTCCAAACTGGTGGAAGCTGTACGATGACCCCGTTCTGAACGACATGGTCCAAAGAGCGTTGCAGCAGAACACAGACCTCAGGGTAGCGATGGCGAATCTTGAGCGCGCACGCGCTGGCGTCCAGTTTGCTGACGAGCAGGGAGGTTTCTCGGGGGGTGTTTCGGCCCTGCAGGAACGCACGCAGGAGGCGGGTGAGCAATACCTGCTGCCCGAAAAGGTGCCCGTCACCAACGCCAGCAACTTCGGCATCAACGTCACGTACGAAATCGATCTGTTCGGAACGCTTAAACGAGGGGTAGAGGCCGCAAAGGCAGATAGCGACGCAGCACTAGCGGCAAAAGACGTTGCACGTGTCGCCGTCGTATCGGACGTCGTGCACGCTTACGTTGAGAACTGTGGCTCTGGAGCAGAGTTGAGTGTCGCTCGCCAAGCGGTTGCTGAGCAGCAGTCTCGGGGAGATCTCATTGCACGACTGCACGCACTAGGCCGAGCGGACGTATCCGAGACCTCTCGACAGGAAACTGCGATCCGGGAAATAGAAGCTACCATACCCAAGTACAGCGCACGTCAACACATTGCACAATACCGCTTGGCCGCTTTGCTCGCAGAAAGCCCAGCAGAGCTTCCAGAAACTGTCCGCGAATGTACACGTTTACCTCAGCTCGAATCAAAGATACCTATCGGAGACGGCACCGCACTATTAAAGCGGCGCCCGGACGTTCGGGAGTCGGAGCGAAAGCTTGCAGCCTCGACCGCGCGCATTGGCGTGTCCATCGGCGCCCTGTACCCTAACGTAATTCTTGGTGCGTCTACCGGTCTAACAGGCGAAACTGGCGACTTGGGGATGGGAAGCACTGCGCGCTGGTCCGTCGGCCCGATGATTAGTTGGACTTTCCCCGTAAACGGTGCGCGCGCACGTATTTCCGAAGCCCGTGCCGAGCAGCGCGCAGCGTTGGCTTCGTTCGATGGTGTCGTCTTGCAAGCACTGAAGGAGGTTCAGTCGAGTCTGGCAGGCTATGAAGCAAGCATGGACCAACTCAACGCACTTGAACGTGCGCACGCCTCGGCTGTCGAGTCCGCGTCCGATGCACATCGGATGTTTGTTGGCGGTAGGGCAACTTATCTTGACGACCTCGATGCGAGTCGTACCTTGACAGCGAACGAACTCAGGCTGACCGAAAGCAAAGTCGATGTGGCAATGAGCCAGGTGGACCTGTTCAAATCACTCGGCGGGGGATGGGAAACTAGTAGCGATATGATTACTCCGGCAACCGCCTCGCGTTAATCAAAACAACAGGGAGCAGCATGGACATGTTCAATCAGATGCGCGTATTTGTGCGTGTGGCTGAATGCGGTAAGTTTACAGCCGCTGCCGAGATATTGAATACCAGCCCCGGCGCCATTTCCAGAGCCATAACCGAACTCGAAATGAGATTGCGTACACGGTTGTTCCATCGTTCTACACGAAAGATTGCGTTGACACCCGCGGGTGAGGTTTATCTCGATAGATGCAAGCAGATTCTCGCAGATGTCGAGAGAGCCGACGAGGAAGCTAGCGGTGCCCAGCAGCGCCCCATTGGGAAATTGCGCATTCACAGCTTCGTGGGATTTGGTCAGTACTATATTTTGCCGGCAGTCAAAGAGTACCGGACTCGTTATCCTCATGTCGCCGTCGAGCTTACGCTATCGCAACGGCTCCCGGAACTCTATGAGGGGAGCACCGATGTCGCGATCGTAGCAACTTCAGCGGCGCTTGCGGACTCCGACCTCGTTTCTCACCTGCTCGGCACCTCGTTCAGCGTGTTGTGCGCATCCCCCGAGTACGTGCGCGATCGTGGTATGCCACGCAGCCCAAGCCAACTCGCGCAGCACGAGTGTCTCATCCTGCACACTCCCGCGTTTCCTGCATATGAGTGGTTGCTGGAAAGTGACAAAGGTATCGAGGCGATGAAAGTGTCCGGCTCGGTAGAGTTGAACACGGCAGAGTCCATGGCGATGGCGGTAAGTTCAAGCATGGGAATTGGCGTGTTGCCTGTATATTCGGCGCTCCTCGGCTTGGCGAACGGAAGCCTGGTTCGAGTTCTGCCCCAATATACATTGCAAAGGATGAACATCTACGCGCTGCATCCCTCGCGACGATATACCGATGCAAGGATACGGACTTGGATAGAGTTCTTGCGTGAGTTCATGCCCACTGTGATTGCGCGCGACGCTCAGGTGATCGAGAGGCATGGGGATTTGGCAGGTGAGCAACCGTGAATCACCCGTTCTCGGAGTGCCACCCAGTTGGATTGACGTATTCTTTTTGCGTTATGACGTCCTTCCCGAGACGGATTTTCCGTTCAACCGGCGGCGCTTTGCATGAGCATGCGGTCGACGTTGCTACGGGTCGTGCTCGAATACGCGCAGACAACGTGGACCTTGTCGACAACCGACAGGGCTCCATCGATTGATATACCAGGCAGCGAGATCTTCAATCCAACCTCGATACCAAAGCCAACCTGATTAGATCCGACGCTTACCCTACCGTTGATCGAGACGTCAGCCGGGATTGCGATCTTGCTCTGCGCTCCCGGGAAACACGCTATCTCTTACTAGATAGATTTTTGCACGAAATCCGTCACACCTTCGGTTCATCGCCCGCCCGCAAACAAAGTGCAAGAAGAGGGTTTTCGCGTTGTGTGAAAAGCTCCGCCCTTTTCGGTGCTGTTTTACCTCATGATCTTCCATGCGGCTTCGATTTCTTTGCGACGTGCTGCCGTTCGGAACAGGCGACTCGCCAACATGCTGCCCTGATATGCAGCAAAGAGCATTCGGGCCGCACTATCCCACGTACAGTTGACGGCGAGCGGGCGCTCGTCGAGCCCTTGTGCTAGCACTTTCGCCAGCCAGCTCTCGTTGGCCGTGAAGAATGTCTGGACCGCAAGTCGGACGCTCTCTGGCAGCCAGCGAATGTCCGCGGCTAGCATACCGCACAGACAAATCTGGTTACCGTCACTCAATGCGCTGTCGAACAGCTCTGCGTACTTCGCAAGCTGTGTGTCCGCTGGTAACGCGGCATCGATCTCCTGCATGGAGTTGAGTACGTTATCGCTGTACTCGTTGACGGCCTCAAGCACAAGATCTTCCTTGGACGGAAAGTAGTAGTGGATGCTCGAAGTCTTAACGCCAACCAGTTCCGACAGGTCCCGATAGCTAAACCCGTTGTAGCCACGCTCCATGATCAGGATTATGGCATGGTCGAGAATCCGCTCGCGGACTGTTGGTGTTCCCGTTGGTGTTCCCATGTGTCGCTGCAGTTTCCATAGACGGCACACCACCGTCCGGTTGATCAGACCTCAAAACGAATTTCTGATGAGGCTATTTCTTCCGCGTTATGATGGCTCGCTGGACGTTGAAAGCGCCCTTGCTGACTGTGCAGGTCAGGTTGCACGTTCGGTGCAAGGGCGCGACCATCTGATCATGCGGCGGAGCCAGATAGCCGTTGAACTCTCGTCGGCCGGGCGCTCAAGAACGATAATCGTTTCGTGGGATTGCATGTTCGTTACTCCACTGACACGCATGTTGGCCAAGCCGAACATGCATCGATCATAGCCGCCCGGCAACGTCATCTCCTCTTGGTATGCTGAAAAGTCCTGAAATCTTCTGGCGCTAGGCTGCCGCGTCCCAGACAGCAGTGGAGCCGCCAGCAGGAAGTTGGAAGGGGGCGGAAGTCGAAGGTCTGAGCAGCAAGTACTTCAAGGAAAAAGTGGCGCCGCGTTGCCTGTAACGTTACACTTTTCAGAGTCCGCGCTGCCCAGAGGACACATCATGGTCACGCCGTCTCAATCTGCCATCCTGTTTCGCTTCGGCGCGACGACCGTTAACCCCGGCCGTCGCGAGCTGAGTCATGACGGTGTATGCGTCAGCGTTGGGAACCGCGCGTTCGACCTTCTCGTACTGCTCATCGAACAGCGTGGCATGGTCGTTAGTAAGGAACAGATCATGGAGGTGGTCTGGCCGAGAAGAGTCGTCGGCGTGAATACCCTCGAAGGCCAGGTATCGCTACTGCGCCGCGCGCTGCGAAACGACCGCGGCGCGATACGGACCATTGCCGGACGCGGGTACCAGTTCGTCGGAGATTTGGGCATTGATACGTCGTTAGCTCCAGATCCGTCAAGCCTGGCACCGACAAGCACATCGGCATTCCGCGGCAAAGGGCTTCCAGCTCACGTATCGCGTCTCATCGGCCGCGAAACGCAGCTCGTCGAGGTCGCCGGTCTCATCCGGTCACGCCGCCTCATCACGCTCGTTGGCACAGGCGGCGTCGGCAAGACCCGGCTCGCGATCGAGGCCGCCCGCCAGATGTCATCGTACTTTGCCGACGGCACTGTTCTCGTGGAATTGGCGGCGACCGCGTCGGCTGACTACCTGCCGGCCACGGTCGCTGCCGCGTTCGGTTTCCCGCCTGGCGATGGGGCGCGAGATCTCGAGAAAATCGCCCCTACCCTCCATGGTCGTCGCCTCCTTATCGTTGTTGACAATTGCGAACACCTGATTGAAAGCGCGGCGCAGCTCGTAGAGACGCTGCTGCAGGTGACACCGAACTCGACAGTAATCGCCACGAGCCGGGAAGCGCTGAGAATCGCGGGAGAGCGGGTCTATCACGTGCCGTCGCTCGACATGCCGTCGCATTACGATGCGCAAGACGCCGTGCGCTTCGGCGCGATCCAGCTTTTCCTCGAACGGACCGGTTTGGAGCCGGACGCGGAAGTCGACGCATACACACCGCTGATCGCTCGTATTTGTAGACAACTGGACGGCATCCCTCTGGCAATTGAACTCGCTGCCGCTTGCACTGCTGCCCTTGGCATTCAAGGGGTCGCCGATCGTCTCGACGATCGCTTCCAGATTCTTCGAAACGGCGCGCGAACCGCGCTCCCGCGCCAGCAGACATTGCGCGCGACGGTGGACTGGAGCCACGCGCTTTTGCCGCCGCACCTTCGGACGGCGTTGGCGCGACTCAGTCTGTTCGCCGGGACTTTCACGCTGGACTCGGCGCAGCGGATGATCGGGGGCGCCGACATGCCGCAACATGAGGTGGCGACCGCTATCGCCGAACTCGTCGACAAGTCACTTTTGTGTGCCGTTCCTAACATCCCCCAGATGCATTACCGGCTTCTCGACACGATCCGCGCGTATGCGCGTGACCGTCTCGTCGAAAGCGGTACGAGCCACGACTGGCTAGTGGGCCACGCGCGGCACGTTCTGGACATTTTCCGAACCGCCGAGAGGTTCGCTAGAGAACGCGTGGAGATCGACTGGAGCCGCACGTTCGGGTTTTATCTGGACGATCTTCGCTCTGCTGTCGAATGGAGTTTTTCAACAGACGGGACAACGGTTATCGCCATCGAGCTCACCGTGGCCAGTATTGCCCCGACCATACAACTTGCATTGTTCGAGGAGTGTCTCTCGCGCCTGGACACAGCTCTGGACGCGTTAGCCAGACTTCCCGTGCAGGCCCGGCTGAATTTGCCGGTAGTCGAATGGGAGATGAAGCTGCAGACGGCGCGCGGCGCATGCCTGCTGTTTCAAAGTGTAGGGGCTCAGACTTGCGAGCCATTTGACTCTGCTTTGGCGCTTGCCCAGGAGACGGGTGATATTGAATATCAGCTGCGGGCCTTATGGGGTTGCTGGAGTCATGCATGGCTGAATGGGCAGTATGCGCGGACGCTTGCTCTAGCGACGCGCTTCACGGAGGTTGCCGGGGAGTCGCGCTGGCTCAGCGACCGGACCGTGGCGCGGAGGATGTCCGGAATGGCTCGTCTGTGGCTTGGGCAACTCGATGAAGCACTCGCCGAACTGGAGTCGATCAGAATACCGGACGGCCGAGCCAGCCACGCCGAGCGTATCCGCTTCCTTTTTGACGAGCACAGCGCAACCGGCTCCGTGCTCGTGCAGGTACTGGCCTTTCTCGGCCGCGACGATGACGCTGAGCTGACAGCGCGGCGAGCACTCAAGAATGCGCAAGCACTTGGCCACACGCCATCGATCTGCTACGTGTTGAGCGAGGCACTATGTCCGACAGCATTGCTGCGAAACGACGGTGCAGGGCTCGACCAGGCGGTCCAGATGCTCTCGAACGCCGTGCGGCAGCACTGCGTGTGGGCATTTAAGCCACGCGCGGAAATGTGGCGAGGTTTGACTGCGCTGCGCCTGGGGCAGGTCGAATCGTATGACACCAGCATCGCCCCTTCGCTGGAGAAAATGGGCGATGCGCAGTATTGCGTCGTGCTGATCGCGTTCCTGGCTGAAACCGCAATTGCGCTAGCGAGATTTGGCAGAGCCCGCGATGCTGACGCGTTGCTCGCTCGTGCGATGACAAGGGCAGCCGCTATGAACGACCTTTTCTCCTGGGTGGAACTGCTGCGAGCCGAAGCAGAGATCATGCTTTTACGACGCGAGTTCGACGCCACCTCGCACTTGGCGGAATGCACACTCCTGAACGCATTGCACATCGCGCGAAGTCGCGGGTTCGTGGCGTGGGAGATGAGGTGCAAGGATAGTCTAGAACGGTTATGGAAACTCACTGGAAAACCGCCGGTTGAGTTCGACCTAGCGGAATCAACCTTGCAAATGTCATACGAGTTCTTCGATTTCCCTCTCGCGATCGCACTTGGCGCCAATGACGCCGCAGCCTGATACCAGAACATTTCAGGACTTTTCGGCGCAACAGGAGGCAGTGACTGTCCGCGCCCACGTCGATAAGGGTCAGGATGACTTCTTCCGTGGCAACGAGGTCGTCCTGATCCTCATCGAGATTGCCATTCAGGCAGAACATCATACTATCCAGCGCCAGACGCATGTTCCCGCAGATCCAGGAACAGTGAATTGCCAAGCCTGGAATTGATCCGATCTCTATCCGACGGGTATCGTTCAGCCGTCGAACCGCGGCGTCGATATTTCCCGCGGTTTGCGCTTCGCCCTCACTTCTTCTACTTCGGTGACGGATCCAGACGACACATCGTCAATTTACTGCACGCATGAAAACGCGGAGTCGCGCCATGCTGCACGTACCTGCTTGAAACGCAGGTCAGAGGCGGCTTCCAGAATCCCATGCAACATCCGCTTAACCAACTGCTATTGCCGATCGCGGCGGCGGTCGTAAACCTTCTCGTCTTTCTCTGGAAAATGGGCCCGCGTCGCCCGGTCGTGTACGCAGCGATCAAGTCTGCTGCCTTCGCGTTGTTCACGGTCACAATGCTGACGTATGGGGTCGTGCCAACACAAGCGGCACAGCATATCGCGTTACCCGCGATGCGTTTCGTGAGCGGGGTACTGGAAGTCGTGTGGTGGTTACTGTCCGCTGCCGCCGTCTCATCGGTCGTGCGGGCCTATTACGCAGTTGGATTAAGTCTTCGGCAGCACAGGTTCACACTGGACGTCATAGCAACGCTCCTATACGCGGGCGCAGCGATGGCAATCACTACGGACGTCCTTGACATACCATTGAAGGGTGTACTCGCTACGTCTGGCGCCCTCGCGATTGTTTTGGGCCTCGCATTGCAGAGCACTCTCTCGGATCTGTTCTCCGGCTTGCTAATTAACGCTACGTCACCCTACCGTGTGGGAGACGCCGTCACGCTAGACGACTCAACCGAGGGAGAGGTCGTTGAAATTACGTGGCGAGCTACGCACATCGCTAAAACCAATCGCGACACAATTGTGGTGCCGAACAGCGTGATAGCAAAGTCTAGAATCATCAATCGAAGCGTTCCCGCAGGGGCTCATGCGACGGTTGCAAAGTTCGATGCATTCACCAAGTTCCGGCCTTCCGACGTTGTTCGTGCACTCGAACTTGCCATCGATACCTGTGTCGGCATAGCAAATCATCCGACGCCAACAATTGCAACGACATTAGTCGGACGCAGAACGACCCGTTATGAAATCACGTTTTTCCCTACCGGACAGCGATCGTCAATCGAAGTGTTGAACAGGTTTTACGACGCGGCACATCGGCATATGGAGTCATTTTCGGCACTGATCGAGCCATTCGACACAGCAGTCGGCGGCGGGGAGTCTGCGCTCACGTACCGTCTGATCGAAGGGATCGGAGTGTTTGGCACGCTGTCACGCATGCAGCGTGTTCAGCTTGCTGCCGCGCTAGTCAGACGCGAACTGACACCCGGACACGTCATACTTGCCGCCGGCGAGATGTCAAGGGCCATTACCATCATTGCCCACGGGATCGTAGGTGCAACCTCGCAGCGCGGCGACGCCGACGACATCGTGCGCTTCGGTCCGCGAGAGTACTTCGGCGAAAGCGGGCCTATTGCAGGCGTGACCTCATACGTATCATTCGTGGCACGAACCTACGTAATCGCCTACGAACTACCGAGGGGCGTGGTTGCCAGCCTTCTTAAGCAGCACAGCGACGTCGCGCATGCACTCGCAGCACGACTGGCTGCCCGGGAGAGAAAGGGACAAGCACTGATGCATCCCATCCACGAAGCCGAGTTTTCACGCAATGGCCTCATAGATTGGATCTACCATCGCATCAAGTCTATGCACCATTCGCAGGCCTGAACGAGCAACGGAACTCGCAAAATGCTGGCTTCCTTGACGCTCGCGTCTGGTAAGGATGGAAGGTGATCAAGCCGCTCCCGCGGTAAATCCACAAAGAGTTGCTCGCCACACGCTACCAAACCGCCTCTAGATGGCGGGGAGTGCGCCGACTCGATCAAGATTCTTGAATGGTGCTCCGAATCCAGCCCCGTCATTTCCTGGTGCGGCTCGACCTCAGGTTTTATGCCGAGCAGATATGGCATCTATGCCAGACACATCGTCACAGAGGCTGTTCGTTGTCCAGGTCTGCGATCAGGGACGTGGCCCTTCCACCGTCTGTTCATCTGTCCGGGGTCGCGGCCGCCAATCAAAAACCGTGCGATGAGGCATGTAGTACTGGCCGATGGGCGGTCGATTGGCCTCAAACCAATAATGCGACCGCTTCAGCACGCTGCTTCTTCGATCGAATCGTTCGCCTACGTCGTGACAGCATAACAGCCAGTCTAATCGCGACAGCATTCTAAAAACATTCACTGAATTACACAGCATTTTCATTGTGAATTATTGAATACACTATTCTATCTTCTATAGCTAATCAAGAAAGAAAAATGTAATTTTCATATCTGCAGAAGTACGGCATCATTGGCGCGGACACCTGCGCTGCAAACTTATCCACGCGCTGCTACAATCTCTCACGGCTCGATGAGCGTGTGTCCTTTCTCGAATCACACGCAATTGAAATGAAGGTACGCACGATTTTTTTCATCCGCACCAGCATATTCCATATTGATTAATCTGATTAATTGCAATCAGATCTGTATCGTATCGAACTAAAGATCTGCATAATGTTTTCATTAATATTACCGGGCATTACGGAGGTGGTTTGTCGCTCCCTGGAAGCTACCCGACAAAAATTGCGCCGCTTCACTTGTAAGAAAGGAAACGAAGCCGCGTCCACTTGTGCTCCGACGAAGTTTGTGTCGCCATCTCCCGGGCCAATTCTGCGCGGAGTGTGTAAGAGCATCAGCCAATGACGGTCCATTCAATGCAGGTATCGATCTGCCTGCTTATTCTTTCGTGCGGCCTCGGTTCCGTGTATGTAACCATCGCTGCCGTCGCGATGCCCTTTTTCGAAAGATCGCGCGTCTGCAAAAGAAACGATCGTCAGATCGGGGGCATCAGCGTACTGAAGCCATTATGCGGACCGGAACCGCGCTTGTACGAGAACCTTGCGACATTCTGCGAGCAGACGCACTCGAACTTCCAGCTTCTGTTTGGCGTCTCATCCTCGAATGATCCGGCGATCACCATCGTCCGACGGCTACAAGCCGCGTACCCATTGCGCGACATTGAGCTCGCAATCGACACACGGGTTCACGGCAGCAATCTCAAGGTGAGCAATCTGATCAACATGGCGGAACGAGCGCGACATGACATCATCGTCATCGCCGATAGTGACATCGCCGTAAGACCAAATTATCTGAAGACAGTGGTCGCGCCACTGACCGATGCCACCGTCGGTGTAGTTACATGCCTGTATATGGCTCAGAGTGTAGGAGGCTTCTGGCCGCGTGTGGGTGCGTTGTTTATTAATGAATGGTTTGCGCCTTCGGTTCGAGTCGCGCATGCAGGTGGCTCTCGCCGCTTCGGTTTCGGCGCCACGCTTGCGATTAGACGCGAGACACTCGAGAAGATTGGGGGTTTCGAGGCACTTAAAAATTGCCTCGCTGACGACTACTGGCTCGCCGAGCACGCTCGCGCCCTCGGCTTGCGAACTGTGCTGTCTCCGGTGATGGTCGCGACGGACGTCATTGAGCCCACGTTCGCGACGCTTTGGCAACGCGAAACCCGCTGGCTGCGAACGATACGCTCGATCAATCCATGGGGCTTCGCATCCCTCTTCATTACGTTTCCGACACCGTGGCTTCTGTTCAGCGCCGGTATTGCAGTGCTCTTCCACTCAGCAAACGGCGCTTGCTCTCACCACCTGGCGGCCGCGATTCTGGCCGCAAACACGGTTTTTGGCCTCGCCGCGCGTATTATTTTGCACGGTCGCAGTGCACGTCATACACGGACATTCTGGCGAGATCTGCCTCTCGTACCTCTGCGCGACATGCTTCTCACGCTACAGTGGCTTGCTGCAGCGTTCGGATCGTACGTAGTCTGGCGCGGAGCGCGCATGCCAGTCACTCAAGCTATCGAATCGGTACGCACCTCAAACACGGCAGCGATGAAGGCATCCGATGGACGATGATATTCGTACACGTGCCGTGTGATCAGCATCATCGTCCGGTTCATGATTTACGCTCCAGGAGTACCCATGAATACATTATTTTTACAGGCGCCATCGTACGACGGCTTCGATGGTGGCGCGGGTTCGCGCTATCAGGCTAAACGCGAAGTGCGTTCGTTCTGGTATCCGACGTGGCTCGCGCAGCCCGCCGCACTCGTCCCCGATAGCCGTGTACTCGACGCCCCCGC
>NZ_JBNPVT010000032.1:0-55594 GCF_050434205.1 Paraburkholderia sp. GAS348 | reverse complement strand
TTCCCGTGTGAAAGTAGGTAATCGTCAGGCTCCCCAGCATGTCCAGAAACCCCACCCCACAAAGGTGGGGTTTTTGCGTTTACGGCCGTAAAAAGTGGCGGTAAATTCCGGCTTCTCGCTAGCCGATATCGAGGCGCCGTGTATTAGCGTCGCGATCGATCTGCTGGAGGAGGCGCTCAAGCAGAAGCTCGAAGGGATCGTCAGCGGGCCGTTGTGCGATCCGCAGGCGGGCGCGGCGCTGATGGCAGCGGGCGTCGGCAGCACGGTGACGGTCTGCAACAAGGTCGCAAGCCGCGCGGAGACCCCGCAGCGGCCGCTTGCCGTGACCGGCGTAGCGCGTGCGCTAACCAATGGCAAATACGTGATCAGCGGCCCGACCTATACGCGCCAGCGTGCGTTCATGGGGCGCGCGGTGCTCGACACCGGCACGGTCAAGCTCGTGATGACGGAGCACACGCACGAACCATGGGATCTCGGCGACTGGGTGTCGACGAACTGAAGCAAGTTCACCGCCGAACCGCGCGACTCACTGCGCGACGAACCGATGGACCCCCGCTCGAGAACATACTTGCCGTGTGGGGTTGTGCGACGCGCAATGAGTCTCTATAATTCGCGCCTCTAAAGGCTCGTAGCTCAGTTGGTTAGAGCACCACCTTGACATGGTGGGGGTCGTTGGTTCGAATCCAATCGAGCCTACCAACGCATCAGTGACGTAGACGAAAGCGGCTCCGCTTTCGTCTACTGTCCTGTTCTCGCATCACATCGGCGCACATTGTCATCGTGCGGCTGCCCTGTCAGTCTCCCCCTTCCGCATTGCCTGTATTTCGCCACTGTCCGACTCGTTCGCTGATGCCTTCGCGCGGCTGCGGTCTTCGCATGTCGATGCGTTTTCACTAGCGCACGCTGGTCAGTATGCCGAGGCATGCGCGCGAGTACCGTCGCCGCTTCACGTCGCAATGCGCGGTACAGTTGAGCCTCCAGGTCTCGCAACTGCATAAACTGCCGTGAGCTCGGAACACAGGGCCGGCGGCTTAAAAGGAAGCTGACGCAATGAAGAAGCTCATCAACGAGGTCTCCGCGGTTGTCCCGGACATGCTCGACGGACTCGCGGCGCTCAATCCCAATCTCTTGTTGTTGCAAGGCAGCACGATCGTCGTGCGCGCCGACGCCGAGGCTGTTGCCGCGCGCGGAGAAGTCGCGCTGATCTCGGGTGGCGGCTCGGGCCACGAACCGGCTCATGGCGGTTACGTAGGTCATGGCATGCTGAGCGCCGCGGTAGCGGGCGAAGTGTTCACGTCGCCCTCCACGGATGCCGTGCTCGACGCGATCCGCGCAGTAGCCGGCACTGCGGGCGTCCTGCTGATCGTGAAGAACTACACGGGCGACCGCTTCAACTTCGGCCTTGCCGCCGAGATTGCGCGTGCCGAGGGAATCCCCACTGAAATGGTCATCGTCGCCGACGACGTCGCCTTGGCGGCGAGCGGTGACCATGCGGGCCGTCGCGGGCTTGCGGGGACCGTGCTGGTTCACAAGATCGCCGGCGCGGCTGCCGCAGCGGGACGCCCGTTGGCCGAGGTTGCACAGATTGCGCGCGACGTGGCCGCCTCGCTCGGCACGATGGGTGTCGCGCTCACGCCGTGCACGGTGCCGGCGGCGGGCAAGCCCGGTTTCGAGCTGGCCGACGGCGAGATCGAATGGGGTCTCGGCATTCACGGCGAACCCGGTGTAGAGCGCGGCGCGATGGAGCCAGCAGATGTGATCGTCGAAAGGCTGCTCGCGAAGATCGTCGGCGACTTGTCGTTGCAATCTGGTGCGCGGGTCGCTTTGCTGGTGAACAATCTCGGCGGGACGCCTTCGAGCGAATTGAACATCGTGGCCGGGTCCGCGCTGCGTTATCTGGCGGCACGCGGCATCCATGTGGAACGTGCGTGGGCCGGCACGTTCCTGAGCGCGCTCGAGATGGCGGGCGTCTCGCTGACATTGCTGCGCGCGGACGATGAGCGGCTTGGCTGGCTCGACGCCGCCGCGCACACCACCGCATGGCCCGCGTTGAGCGGACGCGTCGCGCAGGTTTCCGTGCGGCCCGCACCCGCCACGCCGGATCGTAAAAACGGCGCGACGCTCACGCGAGAAGCCACGATGCGCCGCGTGATCGAAGCCGTTTGCGCGAGCCTGCTCGAAGCCGAGCCGATCTTGACCGACATGGATCAACGCGTCGGCGATGGCGACCTCGGCATCAGCCTGTCGCGTGGGGCGCGCGGCATTCTCAATGAACTCGATGCTTATCCTGCGGAAACAACACCGGGTGCAGTATTGCGCAGCATGTCCGCAACGATCCGGCGGGTGGTCGGTGGCACTTCGGGCCCGCTTTACGCGGTGATGTTGTTGCGCGGCGCGGTCGCGCTCGAACAGGCGGGCGGAGCGTCGGCGGAGGCGTGGTCGGGGGCGTTCAGTGAGGGTGTCGCCGGATTGATGGCGTTAGGCGGTGCGCATCCGGGCGATCGCACAATGGTCGATGCGTTGAAACCTGCCGCCGACGGGTTGCAAGCCGCGCTCTCAAAGTCAGAAACCGGGTTCGACGCGGCATTGAAAGCCGCGGTCGATGCAGCAACCGAAGGTGCGGCGCAAACCGCGTCGATGCATCCGCGGCGCGGGCGCTCAAGTTATGTCGGCGATCGCGCACTCGGTTACGCGGACCCTGGTGCACATGCCGTGGCGTTGTGGCTCGCTGCGATTCGCGCGGCGCTGGTTCCTTGAGCCGTGAAGTCCGGCTACGGCCGGAATAGATCGAAGCCAGCCAGTGCGACGATGCCGCTCAAGACGATCAGCGATACCGAGTGTTGCCCGAAGTAAAGAATGGCCGCGGCCGACCAGGTCGCGGCGGAAAATGCTGCAATGTGTTTCATAACTGCTTTAAAACCCCAATACGATAGCCAGCAACCCGCTGACAACCCCGCAAACCACGACCGCCAGCGTCACCACCGTCAGCACGCGCGTCGGAAACGAGCGGCCGAGCATCGCCATAGACGGCACGCTGATCAGCGGCAGCGTCATCAGCAAAGCGCCGGCCGGGCCGGCGGCCATGCCGAAGGAGAGCATGGCCTGAATGATCGGCACTTCGCCCGCGGTCGGAATCACGAACAACGTTCCGGCGATCGCCAAAGCGACGATCCACAGCAGGCTGTTATCGATGCTGGGTCCGATGTGCGGAAACAGCCATGCCCGCGCCGCGCCGAGAATCAGCACCAGCACGATGTATTCGGGAATCAGCCGCAGCGTCATGGTGCCGAGGATTTTCACCCAGCGCGTGAACGCGGTGCCTGGTTCGTCGGTGGAAACGAGTTGCGCCATCGCTTCGCGCGATGCTTCGGCCTCCTTAGGCGTAACCATCCGGTTCACCAGATAGCCGAGGCCGAACACCATCACGAGGCCCAAGGCGAGCCGCAAACCCATCCATTGCCAGCCGAGCACGAAGCCCATGAAGATCAGCGTGGCCGGATTGAGAGCCGTGTTGCCCAGCCAGAACGCGATCGCCGCGCCCGGCGCCGCCTGACGGGCGCGCAAGCCGGCCACGACCGGCGCCGCGCAGCACGTGCACATCATGCCCGGCAACGACATCAGGCCGCCCTTCACCACGCTGCTGAAGTCGGTCCGGCCGAGCGCACGCGCGACCCACTGCGGCGGAATCAGCGCCTGCACCGCCGAGCCCAGCAGAAGGCCGAGCACCATGGCTTGCCAGATCGCCTTGCCGTAAGCCAGCGCGTAATCGATGGCCGCCTGCCATGAGGCCGGCGGTGCGCTCGACGACGCGCCCATCAGGATCGATTTGCCGATGGAATGCAGGCTCGCGGCGACGAAGGCGCGGTTGTAGTACGGGAACCACTTCACATAGAAGAGGCCGACGACGGCGATCAGCAGAAACACGATCCAGCCAAGGGCGACACGGGGCTGCCGAAGGGTTGATTGCATGATGGAGGGTCTTGGACGTTAGTTATTAATCAGATGACAGCGAGCGCGCTGTTATCGAGTTGAGCAAGGAGCGCCTTTGCCTGCTCAACGACATCGGCCCCATTGGGCCGAAAATTCATTTGCAACGCGTGCGGCAACTGGACGAAATGCTGGTGGCTGCTGCGCGCGTACGCCGGATCATAATGCTGTTCGATCAGCTCGCGAGCGAGTTCGGCCCGGCTATTTTCATCGACGAGGCGTTGCCAGCCCGCGACACGCTCCCGGCTATGCAGACCGATCATCTTCTGCAGTTGCGCTTTTAGCGATTCGGGATCGTCGAACAGATGCGCGTAGTCGTGCAGCAGGAAGGCCGCGCGGTCTGCGTGGCTCGACAACACTTCGACGCAGGCGCCCTGGTGGAACGTTTCGAGGAGCGCGAGCGGCAGGGCAATCGAACCGATCCGCCGGCTCTCCGCTTCGACGAAAACCGGCCGTTTGGGATCGAATGTGCGCAGCGCGCCGACCAGCAGCGTGTCGAAGCGCTTTTGCGAAGGCTGCGCAACGCCCGCCCACGCACCTAATAGCGAGCCGCGATGGGCTGCCAGCGCTTCGAGGTCCAGTATTTGCGCCCCGGCCTGATGCAGCGCTTCGAGCAGACGCGTCTTGCCGCTGCCTGTCGGGCCGACCAGCGCGATGTAGCGGAACGTCTTCGGCAACGATTCGAGGGTGTCCAGCGTCGCGCGCCGGTAGCCTTTGTAACCGCCGTCCAGCTGACGTGCCTGCCAGCCGATCATATTGAAGAGCGTCGTGACCGAACCCGAGCGTTTCCCGCCGCGCCAGCAGTAGATCAGCGGCCGCCAGTTGCGCGGCCGGTCGGCAAACGTCGTTTCCAGGTGATGTGCGATGTTGCGCGCAACCAGCGCCGCGCCGATCCGCGTGCCTTCGAACGGCGAGACCTGCTTGTAGGTCGTGCCGACCAGAACCCGCTCTTCGTTGCTCAGAACAGGCGCGTTGAGCGCGCCCGGAATGTGATCCTCGGCGAATTCGAGAGGTGTGCGCACATCGATGATTTCGTCGAAATCACCGGCTTGATCGAGGCTGACGAGTAGGTTTTTCAAGGGGTTACGGGCGAAACGGACCGGCGGGAGAAGCGAAATTATCGCATGCGCCGTCAAAGCCGGCTGGCGAGCCGCTCCGTGCCGCTTTCAAGCTATGTGCCAGCCCATGTATCGGGCGAAATGCCAATCCATCTGCCAGGCTCGTGCCTTGCCTTGCCCATCAACCCACCCGCGCCTCAAATCACCTCGACTCGCCGTTCTCCACTGACCATTTCGCCGATCACGCACGCCTCGTCGAAACCGTCTGCGCGGAACAGGGCGAGCACCTCGTCGACGGCTTCTGGCGCGCACGACACCAGGAGACCGCCCGAGGTTTGCGGATCGGTGAGCAGGGTGCGGGCCGTCGGCGGCAACGAGGCCGGCAAAGCGATGTCCTTGCCGTAAGCGTCCCAGTTGCGCCCCGAAGCGCCGGTAAAAATGCCGGCCTGGGCGAAGCTGGCCACATCCGGCAGCCAAGGCAAATCCGCATAGCGCACACGGGCGGTCAGATTCGAACCGCGGGCCAATTCCAGCGTATGGCCCAGCAAGCCAAAGCCGGTGATGTCCGTGAGGGCATGCACGCCGTCGAGCGCGGACAGCGCCGCGCCCGGCCGGTTGAGTTTGGTCGTGGCTGCGATCATCGCCGCATAGCCGTTTGAATCGAGCCGGTCTTTCTTCAACGCCGCCGACAGCACGCCCACGCCCAGCGGCTTGCCGAGGATCAGCACGTCGCCCCCCTGCGCGCCGGCATTGCGTTTGACACGCCGCGGATCGACCACGCCGATCGCAACCAGGCCGTAAATGGGTTCCACCGAATCGATCGAATGTCCGCCGGCGAGGGGAATGCCAGCTTCGGCGCAGACGGACTCGCCGCCCTTCAGCACCGCCGCGATTACGTCGTGCGGCAACACATTGATCGGCATGCCGACGATCGCCAGCGCCATGATTGGTTTGCCGCCCATGGCGTAGACGTCGGACAGCGCGTTGGTGGCGGCGATGCGGCCGAAGTCGAATGGGTCGTCGACGATCGGCATGAAGAAGTCGGTGGTGGCGACGATCGCCTGCTCGTCGTTGAGCCTGTAGACGGCGGCGTCGTCGGCGGTATCGTTGCCGACCAGCAGATCGGGAAAGAACGGCAGCGGCGCGCTGCGCTTGAGCAGATCGGCGAGCAGGCCGGGGGCGATCTTGCAGCCGCAGCCTCCGCCGTGCGACAAGCTGGTCAGGCGGGGCGACTGAATGGTGTTTGCGGTGGTATCGGTCATTGGTGCGGATTTCAGGCTCTGAATGACGACATTATGATGGTTGTTTCGGTATGGCGTCGGCATGGCGTGTCCTTCGCCGGGCGCGATCGTGCAGTACACGAACGGCATCGTGGATTTTCACGCACAGTCGAGGCTAGACGGCGAATTCGTCGAACACGAGTTGGCGCAGCCATTGATTGCTCGGCTCGCGATGATTCCTCGCATGCCATAAGACATTGACAGTGATGTCCGGAATTCTGACCGGGCATGGCGCACTCAGCAGATCGAACGGCGCAAGGGTCCGGGCCGCATAGGCCTCCGGGACCACGGCGATCAAGTCCGTCTCTTGCACGATATGTCCGACAGCTACGAAGTGGGGCACCCGCAGCCGCACATTTCTTTGCACCCCTGCGCGCTGGATCGCCGTATCGACCATGCCATGTCCGGTGCCCTCCGCGATGATGGAAACATGCTCGGCGTTGAGAAATGACTTCATCGTCAGACCGGATTCCGCGAAAGGGTGCCCTTTCCGGAACAGGCAGACGTAACGCTGGCGAAATAGCCGTCGCTGAAAGAAGGCCGTCTTGAGATCAGGCAGAAACCCGATCGCGAGATCGACCGCGCCGCGTTCCATTTCGTCACGCAGCGTGTCGGATTGATCTCGCACAGTGCTTATCGTGATTCCGGGTGCCACGAGTGCGAGTCGTTTCATTAGACCCGGAAGAAAATAGATTTCGCCGATGTCGGTCATCGCAATCGTGAATGCGCGAGAGGTCGAGGCGGGGTCGAATTCAGGCGTCACGTTCAGCGTGTTGTGAATCGTGCCCAGCGCATAGCCGATCGGCTCGGCGAGTGTCTCGGCGAACGGAGTGGGCACCATGCCTTTGGAGGTGCGAAGAAAGAGCTCGTCGCCGAGTACCTTTCTGAGCCGGTTGAGCGCGTTACTGATCGCCGGCTGGGATATGCCAAGGCTGGTCGCAACGGCCGACACGCGTCGCTGCCGCAGTAGTTCATTGAATACGACGAGCAGGTTGAGGTCGATGTCCTGAAGTTCCATCTCGTGTCTCCGAAAGCCTGACAAGCATTATTGATATTGGTGATATGTCATATCAAGAAACTTCTATTTATCAATTTTGCCTTTCCAAGCATCATAAAGCCATACGTTGTCCAGCTCGGAGACACTGGTTCCATGCAAGTTTCAATCCTGCCGCTTCAGCGCACGCTCGATGTACGTTCGGGCGAAAATTTGCTGGAAGCCCTGCGCAACAATCAAATTCCGGTTTCGTACAGTTGCATGGCCGGCCGATGCGGTACGTGCCGCTGCCGTGTCGTTTCGGGAAACGTTCTTGTCACTGGCGCGACTGATTCCAATTCGCCTGCCGACAACGGGCAATCGGTGCTGGCATGCCAGACGACGGTCGTGGAAGACTGTGTGATCGAAATACCGGAGGTCGACGAGATCGTCGCGCACCCAGCGAAGATCATCAAGGCGACTGTCGTGGCGATCGACGACCTGACGCACGACATCAAGCGGGTGCGGCTCGCACTGTCGAAGTCATTCGAATTCTCGCCGGGACAGTACGCCACTCTTCAATTCACGCCGCAGCATATTAGGCCGTACTCGATGGCGGTCACAGCGAATTCGGGCGAAGTCGAATTTCACATTCGTCTGGTGCCGGGCGGCCGCGTCACCTCATATGTGGCGGCAGATCTCGCGGTCGGACAGGCAGTGCGTTTGAGCGGTCCGCTCGGAACAGCATACCTGCGGAAAAAATATCCTGGCCCGATCGTATGTGTCGCGGGAGGAACGGGGCTAGCGCCTATTCTCTCGATCCTGCGCGGCATGGTCGATGCCCGCATGAGCAACCCCGTACACGTCTATTTCGGCGTTCGTTCATCCGAGGACGTCTATGGCGTTCGTTGGCTCAATGAGATTCGCGAGGCGTTGCCGAACCTGACCGTGCACGTCGTGGTCGCGGCCGGCGCAAAAGACAGCCTGTATCGCACAGGCGTCGTGACCGAAGCGGTGAACGCTGACTGGAAAGACATGACCGGCTGGCGCGCCTATCTGGCGGGTGCACCGGTGATGGTGGACGCCGCTTCGATCCTGTTGCGCCAGAAGGGTGTCGATCCGGATCATATCTACGCGGATGCTTTTTACGCGAGCGGCGTCTAGACGCCGACGCTGTCAATCAATTCCGTATCTGGAGACAAATCATGAATGAGGCCCCCATTATCTTTACACGGCCCGAATGGAAGGGAGAGGGCTCGAGCCGCATCCCGTTCTGGGCCTATACCGACGATTCAACCTATCGCAAGGAGCTTGAGCGCTTCTTTTATTCGGGCCATTGGTGCTACGTGGGGCTTGAAGCAGAGATTCCTGATGCGGGTGACTTCAAGCGCACCGTGGTCGGCGAGCGCTCGGTCATCGTCACGCGGACGAACGACGGCGAGGTTGCCGTGGTGGAGAACGTGTGCGCCCACCGAGGCGTGCGCTTCTGTCGTGAGAAGTCCGGCAACCGGAAGGATTTCACCTGCCCATATCACCAGTGGAACTACGACCTGAAGGGTAATCTCGTTGGCGTGCCTTTCCGTCGTGGTGTGAAAGCAGACGGAAAGATCAATGGGGGAATGCCGGCGGATTTCGATCCTAAGCAACACGCCTTGACGAAGCTGAAGGTTGTCACGCGCAATGGCGTCATTTTTGCGTCGTTCGATCACGACGCGCCTTCGCTCGAAGACTACCTGGGACCAACTATCCTCAGCTATTTCGACCGCGTATTCGACGGTCGGAAGCTCAAGATCTATGGCTATAACCGGCAGCGCATTCCAGGAAACTGGAAACTGATGCAGGAAAACATCAAGGACCCGTACCACCCGGGCTTGCTGCATACGTGGTTCGTTACGTTCGGGCTCTGGCGCGCGGACAACAAGTCCGAACTCAAGATGGACGAGCAGTTCCGCCACGCAGCGATGATCTCGACGCGTGGTTCGATCGGCAAGGGCGAAGTCACGAGTGGCGTGTCCAGTTTCAAGGAGCAGATGACGCTCAACGACGACCGTTTCCTCGACGTCGTACATGAGCCATGGTGGGGCGGTCCCACGGCGGTTCTCATGACCTTGTTCCCGAGCGTCATCATCCAGCAACAGGTCAATTCGCTTTCCACACGTCATATTCAACCGAATGGTCACGGCTCGTTCGACTTTGTCTGGACGCACTTCGGATTCGAGGACGATAGCGAAGAAATGACGCGCCGGCGGCTGCGCCAAGCCAACCTGTTCGGCCCGGCAGGCTTTGTTTCTGCCGACGACGGCGAAGTCATCGAGTTTTCGCAGGAGGGCTTCGAGCAGAAGCCATTCCATCGAACCATCGCTGAACTTGGAGGGCGCGAAGTCGCGGACTCGGACCACATGGTCACGGAGACCCTGATTCGTGGAATGTACGACTACTGGCGCCGTGTGATGGAGGTCTGAGATGCTCGATTTCGAAACCTGGCAACAATTGCTTGCGCTATACACCGACTATGCCCTCGCGTTGGATACCAACGAGTGGGATCGCTGGCCGGAATTCTTTATCGACGACTGCGTCTACAAGATCCAGCCTCGCGAAAACTACGATCGTGGCTTCCCGCTCGCGACTCTGGCGTTCGAAAGCAAAGGCATGCTAAAGGACCGCGTCTATGGCATGACCGAGACCATCTTCCACGATCCGTACTACCAGCGGCACGTAGTCGGCATTCCTCAAGTGAGTGCGGTTGACGCGGAGCACATCGTGTCGCAGGCCAACTACGCGGTATTTCGCACAAAGCCTGACGAACTTACGAGTGTGTTCAATGTGGGCCGCTATATCGACATCGTTCGACGAACACCCGACGGACTGAAGTTCGCCAGCCGCATCTGCGTGTTCGACAGCGAAATGATCGCGAACTCGATTATTTACCCGATCTGAGGTTGAAGATGGAAAAGCAGTGGACGAAGGTCATCGAGCTGGCCGCCATACCGGCCGACGATGTGACGGCTGTAATCGCCGGTGGGCGCGAGGTCGCTATCTACAGCGTCGATGGCGCGGTCTACGCGACGGACAACGTCTGCACGCACGGACACGCCCGTCTGTGCGACGGATTCCTGGATGGTCACGAGATCGAGTGCCCGCTGCATCAGGGCAGGTTCGACGTACGCAGCGGTAAGGCCATGTGCGAACCGTTGACCGTGGATATCCAGACCTATCCGATCAAGATCGAGGGCGGTTCGGTCTACATCGAAATCTAGCCCGGCGCTGGACGCTGGGGAATCTGGCGTTCGGCGACAGATTCCGAGCGTTCTCGCACCGTAAGAACGCAGATGCAGGGACGACCATCATCAGGAGACACACATGACTGCTAATACGGTCAAGGAACAGCGCGCTGCCTATTATCGGCAACTCTCGACTCAACAGCTTTCTCCGCTCTGGGAGTCGTTGCACAACCTAGTGCCCAAGGAGCCGCGGCCGCAGGCAAAGGCAGCGATCTGGAAGTACGCGTCAATTCGTGATCTGGTCATGCAGGCCGGCTCGGTCATTAGCGCCGAGGAAGCGGTTCGTCGAGTACTTGTGCTCGAAAATCCGGGCTTGCCGGGCAAGTCAAGTATTACACCGGCGCTTTACGCCGGCCTGCAGCTGATCCTGCCCGGCGAGGTCGCGCCGAGTCATCGCCATACTCAGTCCGCGCTGCGTTTCATTGTCGAAGGTCGGGGTGCGTGGACCGCCGTCAACGGCGAACGCACCACCATGCATCCCGGTGATTTCATCATCACGCCTTCCTGGACGTGGCATGACCACGGGAATCCGGTCGTCGCTGACGGTGGCGAGCCCGTCGTGTGGCTTGACGGTCTGGACATTCCTGTCGTTGGAGCGCTTGACGCAGGATTCGCTGAAAGCTACCCCGAACTCAGCCAACCGGTGCTTCGCCCGGAGGGCGACAGCTTTGCGCGGTTTGGGCACAACATGGCGCCTGTCCGTCATGTGGTCAGCGATCCGACGTCGCCCATCTTCAGCTACCCCTATGAGCGCAGCCGGGAAGCACTCGATGCGCTCTATCGCAACGGCGAGCTGGACGCATGGGACGGCGTCAAACTCCGCTATGTCAATCCTTTGACGGGCGGCTGGCCGATGCCGACCATTGCGACCTTCATGCAGTTTTTGCCAGCGGGGTTTTCCGGAAAGACTTATCGCACGACCGACGCCACCATCTTTTGCGTCGTGGAAGGCAAGGGTAGCGTGCGTATCGGCGATGCACACTTCGAGTTCGCACCACACGATGTCTTTGTCGTGCCGTCATGGCAGCCAGTGAGCCTGAACGCCGAAGACGATAGCGTGCTTTTCAGCTATTCGGATCGCCCCATCCTTTCCGCGCTGAACCTGCTGCGTGAAAAGCGTGACTAGGTTTTCGCCTTCAGCGCGACGGATACGCGGCGTGTCCCTTGCACAAATTGTCCAGCCTGCTAGCTATTAGGAGCCTCTTCTTATGGAATTCGTTTTTCAACCCGAAGCACCCGTCGCTGTGCCTGTTGCCGGTAGCGATGTGCATTTTGCCGTGCGCCGCGTCTATTGCGTCGGCCGTAACTATGCCGCACACGCGCGCGAGATGGGCTTCGATCCCGATCGTGAACCGCCGTTCTTTTTCTGCAAGCCCGCAGACGCAGTTGTGCCGGTGGCCTATGGCGAGTTGCTGGAGTTGAACTATCCGCCTAAAACCAGCAACTATCACTACGAGGCGGAACTGGTGGCGGTGATTGGCAAAGGTGGTTCGGACATCGCGGTGGCCGGTGCACTCGATCACGTCTGGGGCTATGCCGTCGGACTCGATATGACGCGCCGCGACCTGCAGATGAAGATGCGCGAAATGGGGCGCCCGTGGGAAATCGGCAAGGCCTTTGATCGCTCCGCGCCGATTGGCCCGATTCACAAGGCGAGCGACGTCGGGCATTTTGAAAAAGGTGGCATATGGTTGACGGTGAACGGTGAAATGAAGCAGCAGAGCGACATCTCGCATCTGATCTGGTCGGTTGCGGACACCGTTGCTGACCTCTCGAAGTTCTTCCGCCTTGAGCCGGGCGATGTCATCTATACAGGAACGCCAGAAGGGGTCGGCGCAGTAAAAGCTGGGGATTCAATTACGGTGGGCGTCGAGAAACTGGGCGAGCTTCACGTCCGCGTGGTGTAGAGCAACGAGGGCGTCATGGAGCTGCACAGCTTTTTCAATAGTTCGACATCCTATCGGGTACGTATTGCGCTTGCGCTGAAGGGCGTTCCGTTCGAATACGTACCGGTCGACATCCGGACCGGTGAGCACCGCAAAGAAGCGTATGTCGCAGCGGTGAATCCCTCGGGGGCCGTTCCGGCCTTGACGGAGGGAGAGTTCAGCCTGAGCCAGTCACTCGCAATCGTCGATTGGCTCGACACACGCTATCCGGAGCCGCAACTCATTCCTGCCGAGCCGGAGCAGCGTGCACGTGTGCTGGAACTGTCACTGCTCATTTCTTGCGATATGCATCCGGTCAACAACCTTCGTGTGCTCAAATACCTGGATACGGTTCTGAAGGTCACACCGGAGCAGAAGAGCGAGTGGTACAAGCACTGGGTGGCTGAAGGGATGGATGGCGTCGAACGGCTGCTTTCGAAATACGGAGCACGCCCCTGGTGCTTTGGTGAACAGCCTACGTTGGCCGACTGTTGCCTCGTTCCACAGATTGCGAACGCGCTGAGGATGGGGTGCGATCTGGATGTGTACCCAACGAGTATGGCCGTTTATCGCCACGCGGCCTCTCATCCGGCATTTCAGGCAGCACAACCGGGACGTCAGCCGGACTTTGTCGCGCCGTAAAACGCTACTCGCGCTCCGACAGCAGGGCTGAGAGCAGGCGCCGCGGTTCCGAAGAGTCCTGCGGAGTAAGCGCAGCGGTGAGGATGCGCTCGACCCCTTCGACGCGCGGGCGCAAGCAAGAAAGCCGCCGGCAGCATCCCTAACCTGTTCGCCGCGCTGGGCGCGCTGTCTCCTGAAGTGCTCAAGACGTTCCTGAACGCCGAAGGCGTGCTGGCTTCGGGCACGCTGAGCAAGCAGGACGTGGAGACAATCAAGCTGCTGGTCAGCGAACTGACCGGCTGCGACTACTGCGTGGCCGCGCATGTGATGCTGGGCAAGATGGCGGGCCTGTCGCCGGAAACGCTCAAGCAGATCCGGACGGGCCAGCCAACGGGCGATGCGAAGCGCGACGGGCTGGTGCGCTTCGTGAAGAACCTGCAGCAAACCAGCGGCACGATCAGCGCGGACGAGTTTGCGGCGATCAAAGCAGCTGGCTATACCGATGGGCAACTCGTGGAAATCACGTGGGCCATTGCGTTGACGGTGTTCACAAACACTTTCAACCGCATCAACGACACCTACGTGGACTTCCCGCCGGTCAAGTAAAGCGCAACGGGGCAGGCGCGCTTCTCCGGCGCCTGCGCCTTTGCCTCGAAACGGTTTGCATGCCTGATTAACTAACGCGTTCGACGGCTGCTTTCATTCCGGTACACGCGCCGAACGGCGCCAATCCCCCGGCGTCATGCTCATACGCTGCGTGAAGGCACGCCTGAAGGCCGCGAGGGATTGATAGCCCACGACTTCGGCGACGGCTTCGGTGGATGCCGATGGTTTCTTCAATTCGTTGGCCGCCAGGGTCATTCGGATATCGGTCAACAAATCACTGGCTGAACGCCCCACTTTGTCGTGAAATTGACGAACCAACGTTGCACGCGACATATTGCACAGCTGCGCCAATTCGGGGAGGGTCCACGGGTGCGCCGGCTCATTGAACATGGCCGTCAGCGCGGGCGCGAGCCGTGAGACAGCAGCACGATATCACCCGCCGCCAGGTGCTGTGGCGCACCACCGCCCGGAATCTCAAGTATGGCTGACCCGCCAAGCACGACGTGATAGGGCATCTCTCCGGCGTTGGCGCGATCATATGCAATACGCCATGGCGCGCCATAGGAGCAGCGGATTTCGAGCTGGCCGCTGACGGGCATCATGACAAGCAGGCGACTGAGCCAATCCAGAGAGGGCATGACGATCCTCGCAACGAGACGAGCCAGCATTCTACCGAGCTTGCGGCACAGTGTGGCAACGCGGTCGACCGCTGCCGGCCGGCGGCGTCGTCGAACTCGACACGTCGACATGCCAATTCGATCTTCAGCGATATTCAGTTTTTGAATAGAAGCAACTAAGTCATTCGCATTGCGTGCTGACACCCGTGGAAACATACTGACGTCGCGAGATCATTCAACCTCTCGGAGAGGACGTGCTAGAAGCCGGCCCGGGTGTTCATTTTTTTCTTCCGAACGGCCCGTCCAACAGGTATTGGGTCGTTGGCGTGAAGGGAAAATTTCGTAGTCTGTCAGGAGAAAATCATGGAATTTGCAGTTCCAGTCGCTCCCGTGTCCGCGCTCCAGGTAGCAGGTCACACGGAAGTGTTTCCCGTCAACCGCGTGTTTTGTGTCGGCCGTAACTACGCCGCCCACGCACGTGAAATGGGCAAGGATCCTGACCGGGATCCGCCGTTCTTCTTCATGAAGCCGGCCAATGCCGTGGTGCAGGCCGGCGCCACCGAGGTCACGATTCCGTACCCGCCGAAGACATCAAACTTTCACCACGAAATCGAACTGGTCGTCGCCATCGGCAAAGGGGGCTCGCGCATCCCGGTGACCGACGCGTTGAAGCACGTTTACGGCTACGCGGTGGGATTGGACATGACCCGCCGGGATCTGCAGCTCGAAGCGCGCGACAAAGGACGCCCCTGGGAATTCGGGAAATCCTTTCCGAAGTCGGCTCCGATTGGCCCCCTGCACCGGGCCGGCCAACTCGGCGTGTTCAATGCCGCGGCCATCACGTTGACGGTCAACGGACAGCCCCGCCAGGCATCCGATATCTCGAAGCTGATCTGGTCCGTGGCCGAATGCATCGCACACCTGTCTGAATACGACACGCTTGAACCCGGCGATCTCATCATGACAGGTACCCCGGAGGGCGTGAATGCCGTGCAACGCGGCGATGTCATGCGTGGTGCGATCGATCGCCTTGGCGAGATCGTCGTTCGCGTATGAAGCTATATAACTACTTCCGCAGCACGTCCTCCTACCGGGTGCGCATTGCGTGCAATCTGAAGGGATTGCCGTATGAATATGTGCCGGTCCATCTCAACCGGAATGGCGGCGAGCAGTTTGCTGCAGATTTTTCGTCGCTCAATCCGCAGCAACTGGTACCTGTGCTACTCGATGGCACATTGCCGATCTCTCAATCAATTGCGATCATCGAATACCTGGAGGAATGCTATCCGGATGCGGCATTGCTACCCGCGGCGAGCAGCGATCGGGTCCGGGTGCGACAACTCTCGCAATACATCGCCTGCGAAATACATCCGCTGAACAATCTTCGTGTCCTGAAGTACCTCACGGGGCCGCTCCAGCTGTCCGTCGAGCAAAAGCAGGCATGGATTGTCCATTGGCTCAAGAAAGGGCTCGAAGCGCTCGAACGCGAACTCGATGGTACCGCTACGCGTGGAAAATTCTGTTTCGGCAATACGCCCACAATGGCGGACTGCTGCCTGGTGCCGCAGTTATACAGCGCACGACGTTTCGGCGTTGACGTTGATGGCTATCCTGCGTTGCGGGCGATTGACGCTGAATGTCAAACACTTGATGCGTTTCAGGCAGCGCATCCGGACCGGCAACCCGATGCGGAGTAACGGCTGCGTCTGCCTGTGATTGCGCCGCCAGTTCGTCAATCCGTGGGCGACCGGATGATCCGCTCTTTTGCAATCGATGCAGTTTTGCAGGTTCTGATGGACGTGGCATACTATTTTAATGATAACGGCCCATTCCGATCGTGAATAAGCAGTCGCTCGACTTGAATTTACTTCGTGTCTTTCGCGCGGTATGGGAGCGGCGCAATGTCTCGCGTGCGGCAGAGGACCTGGGGGTATCCCAGCCGACGGTGAGCCATGCGCTGCGAGAGATTCGTGAGCATTTCAACGATCGCATCTTTGTGCGGGTACCTGGCGGGGTTATGCCGACCCCGCTGGCGGAAATCATCGCGCGTCGCATCAGTCAGGCGCTTGCGCTACTCGAGCAGGGGCTGGACATCCGCGGCGACTTTGATCCTTCGTCAAGTCGTCGAGAATTTGCGATCATCATGACCGACATTGCAGAAGCCGTCATTCTGCCCCGTATCATCGGCGTTTGTCGGGAGAGCGCACCGGCTGTTTCGTTTCGCGCGATACAGTTGCCCACCGAATCGGTCGTGGGCGCACTGCGTGACGGGGGGGCGGACATCGCGATTGGTTTTAATCCGGCATTGCGCGCCAGCCTTCTTCGCAAATCCCTCTTTCGAAGCGAGTACGTCTGCATTGCAAGTTCGGCCCATCCACGAATCAAGAATGTGCTCCGTTCCGAAGACTTCCTGAATGAGCGCCATGCAGTCGCGCAATCCCAGGGAACCGGACATCACACGGTGGAAGCCGCATTGCAGCGGATGGGCTTGCTCGACTCCATTGGCGCTCGTGTCCCCCACTTCATGTCGCTGCCGACCATCGTGGCAGCGAGCGACATGATTGCGACCATCCCGCAACCATTGGCGGAACTGATGCTGCCCGTTGCCCGAGTGAGAATCCATCCGGTTCCCATCCGATTGCCAAAACTCTTGATCGAGCAGTTCTGGCACGAACGTTTTCACGACGACGCCGCGTCTCGCTGGCTGAGAAACCTTGTTCATCGTGCCATGCAACAGGTGTTTGCAAGCGGAACACCGGGCTTTCGTCGCGAGGCGGACTAGCTGACAGTCTGACTGATCGTGGGCCGTTTCCGGGAGCGTGCTCCAGCGAGCGCCACGGCGATCGTCGTCTAAGGACTGGGTATTCGGGTGGCGCGACACGTCGTTCGCGTAGATATTCAGCAATGCGAAATTCAATCAAAGCCCAGCCTTGCGTGCAGAACGGCGATACGCTTCGCGACGGCGCCACCCGCCGGATGCTCCACTGCCGTATCAGCCCACGCATTCAATACGTTGTTTGACCGTTGAGCGGTCGTGCGACGACCCCAGCCGTGCGATTCTCGTACTGGATTATTTTCCCATTCATCGCTGGTCCTTGTGGTGTGTACCTGCCGCGATGAAGTGATGGGTGCCGGCGGCATCAGGTCCATGGGAGCCGGACCATCATTCGTCTCTCGAATAGTGAGAACAAAACGATCAACATTGCGTGGATAGACCGTTCCGACGAAACTTCAGGTTAACGAAATAAGGATAGGTATCCATATGAACGGTATCGATATTGAGCATCTTTCGTTTCCCGGTGGCGCATCGTGCCGCCTTCTGCGGCCAGTCCAGGACACGCAGGTTGTACCGGCGCTCGTTGTGATGCTGGCGGCAATCGCCGGCGTCAACGACTACGTCGTCACTCGGGCGCGAAATCTGTGCGCGGACGGCTACACCGTCGCGGTGCTCGACTACTTCGGACGGGAAGGCGCGGTCCCGGACATTTCTACGCCGCAGCTGATTGGTGAGGCTGTTGCCGCACTGGACGATCGGCGTGTGCTCGCGGATCTCGAAGAAATTTTGGGGTGGGCGCGTACCGCAGGCTTCCCGCTTTCGAATGTGGGTCTGCTCGGTTTTTGCATCGGCGGAACTTATGCCACGTTGGCAAGTGCCCAACATGCGATCGGTTGCGCGGTCGACTACTACGGTCAGCTTGACTATGCATCCCGTACCGAGCGCAAGCCCATTGCACCGGTTGATGTCGCCGAGTCCCTGAAGGCGCCGTTGCTGTGCCACTACGGCGACTGGGACCGCCTGGTCGGCCGGGATGAGATTGACCGATTTACCAGCCGGCTGCGCACGGCCCAGAAGCCGTACGAGCTTTTCATCTACGGCGGCGCGCCGCACGCGTTCGACGAGTGGTTCCGACCAGCGGTTTTTCGGCCGGCTGCGTCGAGCGCCGCCTGGCAGCGCACGCGAACTTTCCTGAATTGGCACCTGCGCGGACGCGTCGGCGCGCACTAGTCAATAACTCTCATTTTAATTAAGGAGGCAAACATGAGCGAAGACAACGCAGTTAATCTCAAGACGTCGCCGGTGACGGAAGTCGTCGACCGGACCGAGTGGGCTCAGATGATGACGGACGACGAGTACTATCCGTTCCTCATCAAGAAGAACCTGCGTCCCGCCATCTGGCGCTGGCAGGATGTGGTGGAGCGGCTGGATGTGGTGATGAAAGACCCGCTGCGCAACGCGGATCGGCGCTTCATTGCGCTGGTTCATGGCGATACCGGCGAAGCGGGTGGCGTGTTCCCGTCAATCTTTCTGGGCATTCAGGCGATCAACCCGGGCGAGCACATCGTCGCGCACCGTCACAACTCGTACGCGCTGTATCACATCATGCAGGGCGAAGGTTACTCGATCCTGGACGGCAAGCGCTTTGATTGGAAGCGCGGCGACACGTTCGCCTGCCCACCGATGGCCAGCCACGAGCACATCAACACCGGCACTGAGCCCGCGATCCAATACGTGATCCAGGACATGCCCGCACGTGCGATGGAACGCAACCTGATCTGGGAAGAACCGATGGGCCACGTCTTCCACGCGGTGGAGGGAAATCGCCCCCATCAACCGTGATGTGACGGCACCTCTTTGGAGGTGCCAGCCAGACTGCTGGCAGACCGCATGTTTTCCGAAGCGTGGGGTTTGTTGTCGTCGCGGAGCAGCCTGTAGATAGCCTCACCTCAGTTCGAATTCCAAGCTTCTCCGGCTGCCCGACCGATGACGCCTGCGTCGTAACCCAGTCGCTCCGATGCGAGCGCGGCGCAATCGAGCAACGACTTGATATGCGCCGATTCTCCGGAAAGCGGCAGGTCGTTGTCCCGTCCAAGCACGCCGATCACGACAGTGACTTTACCCTTGTGATCGTAGATAGGAGCGGCGACGGCATTGATGCCGGGTACGCTCAGCCCCGAGATTGCCGCGTAACCGTTTGCGCGTACTTCTCCATGGAGTTCGCGCAGTTGGGCCGACGTAAACTTTTGCCCGGAAGCGGAAAGCGTGTGCTCCTGAAACCTGGCTGCCCTCTTCACACGCTCCTCGGGCAAATAGGCTGCGAATACCCGTCCCGCCGCGCTACGGTGAATGGCCAGTTGCGCTCCGACGCGGATGTTCATGTAAACGGGGCTGTCGGCTTCCTCCAGCAAACAGACGACCGGACCCATATCGGTCCAGATCGCGCCGAAAGTTGTATCTCGCGTGGCGTCCCTCAACTGTGCGATTGCCCGGGCCGCTTCCTTGACCGGTGAGCACGCCCATAGTCCGGAGAGTCCTATCGCGATCGCGCCCCGACCAACCCCGTAGTAGCCGCTGGCCGCGTCCTGCTCGACCAGTCCCGCTCGCGTGAGGCTCACCAGGTAGCGGTGCACCTTGCCGACGGGCATGCCGCATTTCGCCGCGAGTGATCGCAAGGGAACGAGCGTTCCAAAAGTCGCGAGTGCTCTGAGAATTTCCGCCCCGATTTCGACCGACTGAATGCCGGGGCGCTGGTCGTCGGCCTGATCGTCCTGCTCGGCTTTCATTTCTACGTTCATCGCCTTCCTTTCATGGATTGGTGCAAAGGGTATCAGCGGCATCACTTGCCTTCAACCTGCGCCGTCCTCGCTGCCGTGCCGAACCTTCGCGACGGGTACGCTTGACGGGCGATATTTCATCTTATATTGTGTGATGCATCATACAATGTATTATGAGAAGTGAACCCAAAAAGGAGAAGGAGATGACCATGGAGCTTGATCACGCTGGCGTGCGCGCCCAACTCTCGAGCGATGCATCCGCGCTCAATCTGGTGGAGTTCTGGGAACAGCGTATGGAGATCGAAATTGAGGAACCGCGGCCGAGGGCTGTGCCGTATCACTGGCAGTGGTCCGATATCCAGCCGCGGCTCGCGGTGGCCGCCAGGACCGTGCCAATCGAGGAATGCGAGCGGCGGGCTCTGGTGTTCGCCAATCCCGGGCTGTCTGGCAAGCCCTACATCACGCAGACGATATTTGCGGCCTATTCGCTGTACAACCCGGGGGAACAGGCGCCGGTCCATCGCCATACGCCGAATGCGAGCCGCTTCGTGCTGGAAGGCAAGGGCGGGTTTACCGTGGTGAATGGCGAGAAGATCCTGATGTCGCGCGGCGATCTCGTGCTGACGCCCAACGGCTGCTGGCACGATCACGGAAACGAAGGGACGGAACCGGTCATCTGGGTTGACGTTCTCGATGTTCCGCTAGTCGAGTCGCTCAATGCAACGATGTTCGAGTTCGACTACGTCGAAGATGAGCAGCGCAGGACGGTCCAGTCAATCGCCGCACCGTCGGGTCATTCCACGCATCTGTATTCGCGCGGGGGACTCACGCCGACCTTCGTTGACCACCGCAGGGGCCGCGTCGATCACTCCCCGATGTTCGTCTATCGATGGAAGGACACGCGGGCAGCGCTCGATGCCATGTCCAGTCTGCCTGGCAGTCCATACGACGCGATCACGGTCGAATACACAAACCCGGTTAGCGGCGGCCCTGTTATGCAGACAATGTCTTATAGAAGCACGTTGCTGCGCGCAGGCGAACGGACACTGCCCCAAAGGCGAACTTCTTCCTCAGTATTCGTCGTGCTGGAAGGCACCGGAAAAACCGAAATCAACGGGAAAACTTTCGAGTGGAAACCCAACGATGTATTCTGCGCGCCCCCGTGGTCGTGGTATCAGCATGAATCGACCGGCGGCGAAGCAGCGCTTTATTCGGTGACTGACGAGCCCGCTCTCAAGAAACTCGGCTTAATGCGCAAACAGGCGCGTAACGACGACGGAACCATTTTTGAACTGGAGGTAGCATGACCGCAGCGCAATTCCCGTCCGGCTGGCAGACAGTTTCTCAGCAAGAAGACATCGAAGCGTTCTGCGTCGGTCCCGCCCACGGCGAGGACGATGCACCGCGCGGCACCGTTCTGCTGCTTCAGGAAATCTTCGGCGTGAACCAGGCGATGCGCCACATCGCGACGAAACTGAGCGAGAAGGGATTCAGGGTGGTGTGCGCAGACGTTTTCGGCCATCTCGAGCGCCGGGTCGATCTCGGCTATAGCGAGGCCGACCGCCAACGTGGCTTCGCACTGCTTCAGGCATTTAACCCGGAGACAGCACTCAATCACTGCAATGCCGTAGCGGAGTGGGCGCGTCACCTACCCGGCGCCAATGGCAAGCTGGCCGTTGTCGGGTTTTGCATTGGCGGCCTGCTCGCGCTGAAGTATGCCGCCCGCTTTCATTGCGACGCCGCGGTTTCTTTCTACGGAGTGCGGGTTCACGAGCATCTGAAGGAGTTGCGCACTATCGAATCTCCGCTGCAATACCACGTAGGCGAAGACGATACGCACATACTTCCCGAGCATGTCCGTGCCGTCGAGAGTGTCGTCAGCGGCATGCCGAACGCCACCGTATACACCTACAAGGGCGCGCAACATGGATTCTTCAATTCGTTGCGCGAGGAGGCGTTCAACCGGGAGGCTTTCCTCGCAGCGGATCACCGCATGCTCGAACTGTTGACGGAGCGACTTCGATGATTCCGGCGTTCCAGTTTGAGTGCCACTCGCCGACAGTCCTGTTCGGGGCAGGCCGCGTCGCGGACCTCGCGGGCCGTCTCGATCAGATGGGAAAGTCGCGCGCACTGTTCGTCACAACGGAGGGCGGCGCCCGCCGCTACCGGGAAGTCGCCGAGGTGCTCGCGTCCCGGCTTCGCGCCTCGTTCGATGGCGCGTTGCCGCACTGTCCACTCGAGGTGGCGAATGCTGCACTAGACGCGTTCCGTCGGCGGGAATGTGATGCCATTGTCACCGTTGGAGGAGGGTCGACTGTCGGCCTCGGCAAATATATTGCGGCGGAAACCGGCGCCCCCCATATCGCATTGCCGACCACGCTCTCGGGGTCGGAGATGACGCCGCTGTTCGGGGTGCTGGTGGATGGCGAAAAGCGCACCAGGCGGGAGCCCAGGGCGCTCGCCAACACCGTCATTGTCGATCCGGTGCTCGCGCAATCTTTGCCGATCCGCGAGACAGCGACCACTGGCATGAATGCACTCGCACATTGCATCGAGGCGCTGTATGTTCCGAAGAGCAATCCGTTGACCAACCAGCTCGCGCTGACCGGCATCGACATGCTCTACCGTGCGTTGAAGAAGCTGGCGGACGAGCCTACCGACCTGGAAGCCCGGACCGAGGCGGCTTATGGCGCGACGATTGGCGGCTTGATGGTCAACTCGGTGGGCATCGGCATGCATCACCGGATCTGTCACGTACTGGGCGGGCGCTTCGAGGTGCCCCACGGCGAATCCAACTGTGTCGTGCTGCCGCACGTGCTTGCTTACAACGCGTCGGCGATACCCGAGGCATGCGCGGCGATGGAGTCGGTGATGGGCGCGCATCCTGCGGTGGCACTGTACCGGCTCGCGCGCAGTTTGGGGGCTCCCGCCTCGCTAGGCGAGCTGGGCGTTCCGGCCGACAGCATTGTCGCCATCGCCGCGGAATCTCACCACCACATCGACCACAACCCCTTGCCTGTTGACGAGGCAGCCGTGCTCAACTTGCTGCAAGCCGCATGGACTGGAGAGGAGCCGTCCTCGAGGTAAGCGGCGCGGGAGTTCATCGCACTATCCATCCGACACTGGCGGTTTCCCCTTGAGGCCGCTAGCGGCTGGCGTGTATCGCATGAGCTGGGCGATACCGGCCGTCCGGCTCACCCGCTTTGCTCGGTGATTGCCCGCCCGGCGTGTCGAGCGGGAATACGGGCGAGCGCAGCAACACGGTAGACAGTCGGCGTGTTGCGGTCACAAACACAGAGCCACGCACAAAGATACAGAGCCGTTTATATGTTTGATTAGTATGCCAAAAATTACAAAACACCGGTCGTTAAAAAAAGGAGACGTCAATGGAAATGCGTAGTCTGTTGAGGAGTGTCGCGTTCTTTTCGCTCATGCAAGCGTCATGCCTCGCCCACAGCCAGAGCAGTGTCACGCTATACGGCATCATCGATACAGGAGTCGAATACTACAACCATGCAGCCGGTGGTGGCAGTTTTGCCGGTGTGCCCACATTGACTGGCGAAATGCCTTCGGAGTGGGGATTGACGGGCGTGGAGGATCTCGGGGGCGGCAACAAGGCGATTTTCAGGCTGGAGAGCGGCTTCGCGCCGGGTACCGGCGGCTTCAATTTCGGTGGCCGGGAGTTCGGGCGGCAGGCGAACGTGGGGCTGCAGACCGCCTACGGCTCGTTGACACTTGGTCGGCAGATCAACATGACGACCTACACACTCCTGAACGCCGACGTTATCGGACCGTCGATTCATTCGTTGTACGTCTTCGACAGCTATCTGGCCTATGCACGCAGCGACAACGCCGTTGGCTACATGGAAAAGTTTGCGGGTGTGACCGTCGGCGCCACGTACAGTTTCGGGCGTGACGCCGCCGGGCCCGCCGGCCCCTCCGCGACGAATTGTCCGGGCCAGGTGGCCGGCAATTTCCTCGCCTGCAAGCAATACACCGCCATGATTGCCTACGATTCGTCCCACTTCGGGGCGGCGGCATCGTATGACCGGATGCGTGGCGGCGCGGGGGCGTCGGCACCGCTGACCAGTAGCGCCTACACAGACACTCACACTGTCGTCGATGGCTATTTCAAGCTCCCGAGCGTGAAGGCAGGCGGTGGCTGGATTCACCGTAACCTGTCGGCCGGCGCGGCAAGCACACTCTATAACCTGTACTTTTTCGGACTCACTTATACGCCGATAGCGTCGCTAGCCCTCGACGCGCAGGTCGACAAATACATCCAGTCGGGCGTGACGAGTTCGACCGGGCTGGCTGCGCGTGCCAGTTACTATCTGAGCAGGAGTACGTCCGTCTATTCATCCGTGGGTTACATGATCAACGGCCGTCACGGCAGCACGCCGGTATCCGCCGGCGGTACGGTCGAGGCAGGTGCGGAGCAGCTTGGCGTGATGCTCGGTATGCGCCACCTATTCTGAATCGGGGGCACGACTGCGTTGCACCTCGACCCGATGCGCGGGCATGTAGTCTCCACAACTGGGAAACAACCAGACGCAATGTCACCTGCAGGATCGCAACGCCACAGGGGCGGCATGTTGCACAGTCGGTTCGCGGCCGCCCCGTTTCCGTGCCTGGCGCTCGTCTTCATGGCGCAGCCTCGTTGGAAAATGCAGGACGCCGGGTTCGTGACGGACATGGCTCTCACCCTCGTGCGGCATCCGAGAACGTATCGGCAATCAGATTGCGCAGCCATTGGTTGCCCGGTTCCTTGTGCACTTTCGCATGCCAGAAGATGTTGATGTCGATCCCTGGCAATTCGACCGGATGCTTGACGTACGCGAGCTTGAATGGCGCCAGACACTCCATCGCGTAACGCTCCGGAACCGTGGCGATCATATCCGTATTGGAAAGGATGTGCCCGACGGCGACGAAATGTGGCACGGTAAGCCGGACGTTTCTGCGAATGCCTTTTCGCTCGATCATGTCGTCCACTTGCGCATGTCCTGTTCCCGGAGAAACGACAACCACGTGGTCGGCTTCGGTGAACTGTTTGAGGGAAATTTTCCTCCCTTGAAGCGGGTGACCTTGGCGAAACATGCATACATAAGCCTGATGGAAGAGGCTGCGCTGAAAGAATCCGGCCTTTAGTTGTGGCAGCAAACCCATTGCAAGATCGACCTGTCCCGCTTCCATCGCATCCCGTAGATTCACCGACGTGTTGCGCAGCGTGCTCACAGAAACATGGGGGGCGACGTGCGCCAGCCTGTCCATTAGCTTGGGCAAAAAATAGATTTCCCCCACATCGGCCATACCGATGGTGAATCTTCGCGTGCTCGTGTCGGGGGAAAACTCCGGTTGCTGGTTCAAGGAGCTTCGAATCGTGCTTAACGCGAAGCTGATTGGCTCTGCAAGCTGACTTGCGTAGGGGGTTGGTTCCATCCCCTTTGGTGTGCGAATGAAAAGATCGTCCTGAAGCAGCTTGCGTAAGCGGCTGAGCGCATTGCTCACGGACGGTTGCGTTAAACCAAGCTTGTCAGCCACTCTGGCTACACGACGCTCGATGAGCAGTTCGCTAAATACGACCAGCAGGTTCAGGTCGATGTCATTCAGTTCCACGATTTCATTCACAAGGTAAATGTTGGCAATTCACGATATCGCATTTACCAATGTTAGAGCAGTTCATAGAATTCATCCACGATAGATTTCCGAGTTGAACAAATCTCATGAAGCTAGTTGTCTGTCCGCTCAATCGCACGATGACTGTACTTCTTAAACAGCGCGGGATACCGCCCGAGCATATCTACGCCGACGCGTTCTACTCGAGCGGCCCGTAAATCGGAGACAACTCCCATGCAAAGTCACACCGTTGAACCAGAGCAAGCGCGGGCGAGGCGCGAATACTACGACCGCATCAGTCAACAGAACCTGACGCCGTTGTGGGAAGTGCTTGGCCGCTTGGTCACGCCGACGCCGGCCTCTGCCGCCGTGGCGGCCCTGTGGGGCTACGCCGAGATTCGCGAGCCTCTCATGGAAGCAGGCCGCCTCATCAGTACAGCCGAGGCTGAACGCCGCGTACTGGTCCTCGAGAACCCCGCGCTGCGCGGGCGTTCGGCCATCACGCAATCCCTGTATGCGGGCCTGCAACTGATCATGCCCGGCGAGGTGGCGGCGGCCCATCGCCACACTCAGTCGGCGCTGAGGCTTCTACTTGAAGGCGAGGGCGCATATACCGCTGTCGATGGGGAGCGCACCACGATGCGACGAGGCGACTTCATCCTTACCCCTTCCTGGATATGGCACGACCACGGAAATCCTGGCACTCAGCCGGCTGTTTGGCTCGATGGGCTCGACGTGCCACTGGTGCAGTTCCTTGATGCCAGCTTTTCGGAGCGGGCGAGTGTGACCACTCAATTGCCCATCAGGCCGGAAGGGGACAACCTGAAGCGATACGGCGCGAACATGCTGCCTATCGACCACCAGCCCGTTGGTGTCTCATCGAGCCCAGTGTTCGTCTATCCCTACGAACGTACCAGGGAATCGCTGCTAGGGATTGCTCAAGGGGAGCCGGACAAACACCTCGGTTTCAAGCTGCGTTATGTGAACCCTGCCACCGGCGGATCACCGATGCCGACGATCGGGGCCTATGCGCAGAGGCTCCCTCGCGGTTTTGAGACCCGACCTTACCGATGCACTGACGGTACCGTCTACGTCTGTCTGGAGGGTTCCGGCCACGCCGAAATAAACGGGACCGCGCATGGCTTCGGTCCCAATGACATCTTTATCGTTCCTTCCTGGAATGAGCTGCGCATCCATGCAACAACGGACACGCACCTGTTCAGTTTCAGTGATCGTCCGGTCCATCAGGCGCTTGGTCTTTGGCGCGAGTCGCGGGAGTAAAAGAAATGACAAACCACATCGATTTCGCAGTTTCGCCTTCACCCCTTTACTCGCTGACCGTACATGGGAGCGAGAAGCGTTTTCCGGTCAATCGCATCTTCTGCGTCGGCCGTAACTATGCGGCCCACGCGCGCGAGATGGGCAAGGATCCGGACCGGGATCCGCCGTTCTTCTTTATGAAGCCGGTCAGCGCCATCGTGGACGCCTCGGCGCCCGTGTCGGTTCCCTATCCGTCGATGACCTCGAACTACCAGTACGAGGTCGAACTCGTGGTTGCCATTGGCAAGGGCGGCTTTGAGATTCCGGCGAGCGAGGCGCTCGATCATGTGTTCGGTTACGCCGTTGGACTGGACATGACGCGTCGCGACCTGCAGCTTGCGGCTCGCGACGCAGGCCGGCCGTGGGAGTTTGGAAAAAGTTTCAGTGAGTCGGCTCCGATTGGGGCTGTGCACCCCGTCGGCGAAACTGGGCATCTGAACTCGGCGGCGATTGAATTGACGGTCAACGGAGCGACCAGGCAGGCATCCGATGTGGCAAAGCTCATCTGGTCAACTGCGGAGTGCATCGCGCACCTGTCGCTCTACGAACCGCTGCGCCCTGGCGATCTGATCATGACGGGAACACCAGAAGGCGTCGGTCCCGTGGTGGCTGGAGATGTGATGCGTGGCCGAATCGAAGGACTCCCGGAAGTGAGCGTGACCGTGATCCAGCGGACGATGGAGGCAACACAATGACATCCACCCTATTTCCCCAAACCGTCAAGTGGGAAGGCGAGGGTACCAGTCGTATCCCGTTCACGGCATACACCGATGAGTCGACGTACAAGAAAGAGCTGGAGAGATTCTTCTATCGCAAGCACTGGTGCTATGTCGGCCTTGAAGCCGAGATTCCGAACCCCGGCGACTTCACCCGTACCGTAATTGGTGAGCGGTCCGTCATCATGGTCCGAGGCGCCGACGGCAATATCAACGTCATCGAGAATGCGTGTGCCCATCGCGGCATGGCGTTTTGCAGAGAGCGTCACGGGAACAGGAAAGACGGGTTCACCTGTCCGTACCACCAATGGAATTACACATTGGAGGGGGATCTGCAGGGCGTTCCATTTCGCCGGGGTGTGAAGCAGGACGGTAAGGTGCTGGGCGGCATGCCAGCTGACTTCAAGATGCAGGACAACGGCTTGACGAAGCTGAAGGTCGCGACACGGGGCGGGGTGGTTTTTGCCTCGTTCGACCACGGGATCGAGTCGTTCGAGGATTTCCTGGGGCCGACTATCTTGCAGTGTTTCGACAGGACGTTCAACGGCCGGAAGCTGAAGGTTCTCGGATACAACCGGCAGCGCATTCCGGGCAATTGGAAACTGATGCAGGAGAACATCAAGGATTCCTATCATCCCGGACTTCTGCATACGTGGTTTGTGACCTTCGGACTCTGGCGTGCCGACAACCGGTCCGCGCTGAAGATGGACGCGCACAAGCGGCATGCCGCAATGATCTCCACACGGGGCAACTCGCTCAAGGCGTCGGAGGTGTCGCAGGTCGCGCGCTTTAAGGAGGACATGCAACTCAACGACCCGCGCTTCCTGGATATCGTGACGGAGCCCTGGTGGGGCGGCCCGACTGCGGTCATGACGACCCTCTTTCCGAGTGTCATCCTCCAGCAGTCGGTCAACAGCGTCTCGACGCGGCAGATTCAGCCCAACGGACACGGCTCCTTCGACTTCTTCTGGACGCACTTCGCGTTTGAGGACGATTCCGAGGAGATGATCCAGCGACGGCTGAGACAGGCCAATCTGTTCGGCCCGGCCGGCTTCGTCTCGGCCGACGATGGCGAGGTGATCGAATTCTCCCAGTCGTCGTTCGAAAGCCGTCCGTTTCATCGGGCACTGGCCGAGCTCGGCGGCCATGAGGTCGCCGACACGGATCATATGGTGAGCGATACGCTCATCCGGGGCATGTACCGCTACTGGCGCGAAGTCATGGAGGCACCGGAATGATGGAAAACCTGAAAGACTGGATGGCGCTGACGCAGTTGTACGCAGACTACGCGAGCGCGGTGGACTCCGGCAACTGGAACCTGTGGCCGGAGTTCTTCACCGAGCGGTGCATCTACCGTCTGCAGCCCCGGGAAAACTTCGAGCGCGGATTTCCACTGGCGACGCTGTCGTTCGAAAGCCAAGGGATGCTCAAGGATCGCGTCTACGGCATCCAGGAGACGCTTTTCCACGACCCGTACTATCAGCGGCACATTGTGGGTGCGCCTCTGGTGCACGCGGTCGAGGACGGTCGCATCTACAGCGAAGCCAACTACGTCGTGATCCGCACGAAGCTGAACCAGCTGTCGACCGTATTCAATGCGGGTCGTTACATCGACGAAATAGTTTCAACACCTAACGGTCTGAAGTTTGCGTCGCGTCTGGCGATCTACGACAGCGAAATGATTCCGAACTCCATCATCTACCCGGTTTGATCATGAATACCGATGCGATTTTTTCGTGGCAGGACGTCATCGCGGTCGATGACGTGCCGGTGACGCAGGCCATCCGGACCTATCCCGTCAGGATCGGTAACGACCGGGTCTACGTCGCTTTTGAGTAGCAAGGCGTTCCACCAGAACATAGAGAAGGATGTTTCGATGAAGCCAGTTTTTGATTTCTTCTGCCATTCGCCGACCGTCATGTTCGGCGCTGGCCGCTTCGCCGATCTGCCGATCCGACTGGAGCAGCTGGGAAAATCGCGCGCCCTGCTCATCACGACGGAGGGAGGCGCCCGCCGTTATCGGGAGGTCGCGGAGGTCCTCGCGTCGCAGCTTGCCGCCTCGTTCGATGGTGCCGTACCGCATTGCCCTATCGAGGTGGCGCGCGCCGCACTCGAGACATTCCGCAACCGTGAATGTGACGTCGTCGTCACCGTTGGCGGGGGCTCGACGATCGGCCTCGGCAAATATATTGCGGCGGAAACCGGCGCCCCCCATATCGCATTGCCGACCACGCTCTCGGGGTCGGAGATGACGCCGCTGTTCGGGGTGCTGGTGGATGGCGAAAAGCGCACCAGGCGGGAGCCCAGGGCGCTCGCCAACACCGTCATTGTCGACCCGGTGCTCGCGCAATCTTTGCCGATCCGCGAGACAGCGACCACTGGCATGAATGCACTCGCGCATTGCATCGAGGCGCTGTATGTTCCGAAGAGCAATCCGTTGACCAGCCAGCTCGCGCTGACCGGCATCGACATGCTCTACCGTGCGTTGAAGAAGCTGGCGGACGAGCCTACCGACCTGGAAGCCCGGACCGAGGCGGCTTATGGCGCAACGATTGGCGGCTTGATGGTCAACTCGGTGGGCATCGGCATGCATCACCGGATCTGTCACGTACTGGGCGGGCGCTTCGAGGTGCCCCACGGCGAATCCAACTGTGTCGTGCTGCCGCACGTGCTTGCTTACAACGCGTCGGCGATACCCGAGGCATGCGCGGCGATGGAGTCGGTGATGGGCGCGCATCCTGCGGTGGCACTGTACCGGCTCGCGCGCAGTTTGGGGGCTCCCGCCTCGCTAGGCGAGCTGGGCGTTCCGGCCGACAGCATTGTCGCCATCGCCGCGGAATCTCACCACCACATCGACCACAACCCCTTGCCTGTTGACGAGGCAGCCGTGCTCAACTTGCTGCAAGCCGCATGGACTGGAGAGGAGCCGTCCTCGAGGTAAGCGGGGCGGGAGTTCATCGCACTATCCATCCGACACTGGCGGTTTCCCCTTGAGGCCGCTAGCGGCTGGCGTGTATCGCATGAGCTGGGCGATACCGCCGTCCGGACTTGCAAGGAACCTGGAAGTCGATCCACACAGAAAAATGCGCAACCTCTGATCTGATTGATTAGCAGACCATAGGTTACAAAGTGCCGGTCATTAAAACAAAGGAGACGTCAATGGAAATGCGTAGCGACTGGAGTCTTTCCTGCACCGAATCGGTACTACCCGGAATGCGCGACTTCTGCGTGAAAAACGGGCGTTGGGTTCTACTGCAATAAAGACGTCGATTGGGGCGGCGTGTCGAGGTGCTTGTATCACGTTCGCGGTAAGTGTGACGGGTCGACGTCGGCCCGGTCCGGTCGTCCTCAAAAAGTTTTTGCATATATCTGCAAAGTCAGATATATTGCGAATCAGAAACGGAGATATCAGGGATGAGTCATTATTGCGACGACTTTTTTGGACCCGGTCATAGCATCGTCTTTGCGTTGAGCAAAGCACGCCACCTGCTCACGGCGGAAATGGATGTGGCGCTCTCGGGCACCGGCGTCACCAGTTCGCAGGTCGGCGTGCTGCTGCTCCTGTCGCGGGACAGGGCGCACACTTCGGTGGGATTGTCCAGGCTGCTTGGCATCGATTCGGGATTCGTCACACGGATGCTCGACCGTCTGGAAAGACAGGGTCTCCTGCGCCGGGCTCGCATCAGTGCGGACCGGCGGGTGGTCAGCCTGACGCTGACCGAAGCAGGGCGGGATGTCGCCACGCGGATCGCGGAGATTGCGCCGGCGATGTTGAACCGGCGCCTGGCGGGCTTTACCCCACTGGAATTCGCAACCTTGTGCAGGCTCCTCAACAAGTTGCTGGAAGGGTAGGCCGTTTTTTTTATTCTAATATCTGACATATCAGATAAATGACGACATTGTCAGGACAACCGATCGTCAAATCCTCTTAAAGGACGCAACATGAATCCGCCGAAAAACGCGAGCGCTCCGGCGCCATTGGTTGGCTGGCAGTTCGCACTGGGCACGTTCGCCGTGGCTCTCGCTACCTTCATGAATGTGCTGGACTCGTCGATCGCCAACGTCGCGATCCCGACGCTCTCGGGCGACCTCGGCGTGTCGGTCGACGAAGGCACGTGGGTCATCACGATGTTCTCCGCAGCCAACGCGGTGTCGATTCCGCTGACCGGCTGGCTCACGCAGCGGGTCGGGCAGGTGAAGCTCTTCGTGGCCGCGATCCTGCTGTTCGTGGTGTCGTCCGCGGCGTGCGGCCTCGCGCCGAACCTGCCCGTGCTGCTTGTGGCGCGCATCGTGCAAGGCGCGGTGGCGGGGCCGCTGGTGCCGCTGTCGCAATCGCTCCTGCTCGCTTCGTTTCCGCGGGAAAAAAGCTCGAGCGCGCTGTCGCTGTGGGCGATGACCGCAACGGTCGGGCCGATCGCCGGGCCGGCTCTCGGCGGCTGGATCACCGACAACTACAACTGGTCGTGGATCTTCTACATCAACGTGCCCGTCGGCCTCTTCGCCGCCGCGGTGATCTGGGCGCTCTACCGCAAGAGCGAAACGCCGTCGCGCAAGCTGCCGGTCGACAAGATGGGGCTCCTCTCGCTGATCGTCTGGGTGGGCGCGCTGCAGGTCATGCTCGACAAGGGCAAGGATCTCGACTGGTTCAATTCGCCGGTGATCTGGGCGCTCACGATCGTCGCGCTGGTCGGGTTCGCGTTCTTCCTGATCTGGGAGCTGACCGAGGCCAGGCCGATCGTCGACCTGCGCCTGTTTAAGGGACGCAACTTCCTGGGCGGCACCATCGCGATTTCGGTCGCGTACGCGGTCTTCTTCGCCAACCTTGTGATCCTGCCGACGTGGATTCAGGAGTACCTGGGCTACCGGGCCGTCGACGCCGGCATGGTGACCGCGCCGCTCGGCATCTTCGCCGTGCTCCTTGCGCCGGTGATGGGCAAGGTCATGCCGAAATCGGACGTGCGGATGCTGGCGACGCTCGCGTTCCTGGGTTTCGCCGGCGTGTTCTTCATGCGCTCGCTCTACACCACGGACGTCGACCCCTACACGCTCGTGTTGCCCACGCTGTTGCAGGGCATCCCGATGGCGCTGTTCTTCACGCCGCTCACGGCGATCATCCTGTCGGGCTTGCCGCAGGAGAAGATCCCAGCGGCCGCGGGCCTGTCGAACTTCGCGCGGATCTTCGCCGGCGCGGCGGGGACGTCGCTCATGAGCACAGTCTGGAACGACCGGACGATCCTGCACCATTCGCAACTCGCCGAGCAGACCAGCGTGAACAACCCGGCCTACGTGCACGCGCTCGCCGGTATTCAGACGACGCTGCACGCGAGTCTCTTCAAAGCCCAAGCCTTTTTCGAAGCGCAATTGAGCGCACAGGCGTCGATGCTTGGCCTGAACGATGTGTTCTGGTTGTCGGCGGTGATCTTTGTCGTAATCATTCCGCTCATCTGGATCACCACGCCCGGCAAGGACGGTGCCAGGAACGCAGCGGGCGCGGGCGGTCACTGAGCAGCGCGCGGCCCGGACGGGAAGAAATCGGAAAATTGTTCTTGCAAGAATCTGACTTTGCAGTTATTGTGCGAGTCACTCACATTGAGGCGCACCATGAAGCACTACACGCCCGAAAACTTCTCGCTGACACAAAGCGTCGGATTCCTGCTGACCAAGGCTCGCAACCTGATCACTGCGGAAATGGACACGGCCCTCGAGGATCTCGACATCACCGGCCCACACATGGGCATTCTCCTCGCAATGCAGCGCGGCCTGGCCTCCACGCCGTTCGAGCTCTCGAAGATGCTGTCCGTCGACACCGGACTGATGACGCGGATGCTGGACAAGCTGGAAACGAAGGGGTTGCTGGAACGCTCGCGCAGCGTGGACGATCGCCGGGTGGTTAACCTGATGCTGACGAAGAAGGGCGAAGAAATCGCGGCCAGGATTCCGGGTATCGCGCCGGAAGTGCTCAACGCGCGGTTGAAGAAGTTTACGAGGGCGGAGTTCGAAGAACTGTGCCGTCTGCTTAACAAGTTCATTGGAGAGTGAGCGCCGCGGCGCTCCCCTTTTTTTAAGCATTAATCTGACAGGTCAGAAAATGAAAGTGCAGATTATTAAATCCGGCAGCGGTATCCGTGTAACGAAGGCGGGGCTGTCGGCGATCCTGGCGGCGGTGCTCTCGGCATGCGCCAACTATGCGGGCATCCACAGCGACAAGCAGATGGCCCGGCCGCAACAGTTCGCGACGACGCAAAGCCTGCCGGGCGAAAGCGGTCACTGGCCGGCGGCTGGCTGGGCCGACCAGTTCGGTGACGCGCAACTGAAGGCCTTGCTCGAGGAAGCGCTCAAGGGCAGCCCGACGATCGCGCAGGCGCGCGCCCGCATTGCCGGGGCGCAAGCCTATGTGGAAACCGCGAAGGCCAGCACGATGCCGCGTGTCGACGCCGATTACTCGCTGACGCGCCAGCAGTTCAGCGGCACGGCGGAAGTGCCGCCGCCCTACGCGGGTAGCTGGCAAACCCAGAACAGCGGACTGTTGACCGCTTCATACGATCTGGATCTGTGGGGCAAGAATCGCGAAGCGCTGAAGGCGGCGGTCTCCCAATTGCAGGCAAGCGAGGCCGACGCGGAAGTCGTCAGGCTCACGCTCACGACCGCGATCGCTCGCACCTATAACCAGCTTGCGCGGCTTTACGTGCTGCGCGATATCGCACAGCAGGAAGTCGAGCGCCGCGAACAGATCGACCGCATCACGGCCGGCCGCATCGCGACCGGGCTCGATACCCAGGTCGAGCGCAAGACGGCGCAGGCGAATCTCGCGACCGCCCGCTCGGCGCTCGCCGCGCTCGACGGCAGCGTCCTGACGACCCGCTACCAGTTGGCCGCGCTCATGGGCGAAGGCCCGGACCGCGGGCTCGCGATTGCGCGGCCTGCGCTTGGCGTCGGCGACGAGGTGCGCCTGCCGGACAACCTTCCCGCCGACCTCGTGAGCCGCCGCCCGGACATCGTCGCGGCCCGCTGGCGCGTCGATGCGATTACGCACGAAGTGAAGGAAGCGAAGGCCGAGTTCTACCCGGACATCAATCTGAGCGCCGCGATCGGTCTGGATTCGTTCGGTTTTGGCCGCTTCCTGACGGCGGCGAGCCGCACGGCCAGCGCGGGTCCGGCGATCCATCTGCCGATATTCGACGCGGGTGAACTGCGTGCGCAATTGAAGGGCCGTTACGCCGATTTCGACGACGCCGTCGCGACTTACAACCAGACGCTGATCAGCGCCTTGAGCGGCGTGGCGACGCAACTCGCGCAGATTCGCTCGAGCGACGTGCAGCTTGGCGATGCGCAAACCGCGCAGCAAGCCGCGCGCGAGGCCGACGATCTGGCGATCACGCAGTACAAGGGCGGACTGACCAATCAGCTGACCGTGCTCAACGCCGACATGAACGCGCTGCGGGCCGATCAGGCCGTCGCCAACCTGCTGATGGACCGGCGCGACCAGCAGATCGCGCTCGCATCGGCGCTCGGCGGCGGCTACGTCGATACGTCATCCGACTCGGCACACAGTGCGGCTTTAGCCACGCATTCCAACTCCGTCGTCGCCGCGCGTTGAACCGGCACGTTCGCAAACTCTTTGGAGAATTGACATGAGCGACAGCATCACGACCGAGCGCACGAGCGCGGACTCGGCACAATCGAACCGCAACGGTGCACACGATGCCCCGGCCGGAACACCGCCGAACGCGACGCCGCCTGGCGCCTCCGGCAAGCGCAAGCTGTGGCTCGCCCTGCTGGGCATTGGGGTCGTGGTCGCGGGTGCTGCGTACGGCGGGTACTACTTTACGTATGGGCAATATCACGAGTCGACCGACGACGCGTACGTCAACGGCAACCTCGTGCAGCTCACGCCGCAAGTGACCGGCACGGTCAACGCGGTCGACACGGACGACACGCAGATCGTGAAAGTGGGCGACCCGGTCGTCACGCTGGACCCGGCCGATTCGAGGATCGCACTCCTGAACGCCGAGGCGGCGCTCGGCCAGGCCGTGCGCCAGGTGAGCACGCTCTACGTGAACAACGACTACTACGCGGCCAACATCGCGCAGCGCGAGTCGGACCTGGCCCGCGCGCAGGACGATTTGAAGCGCCGTCTGGCGGTGGCCGACACCGGTGCGGTGTCGGCGGAAGACGTCTCGCATGCCCACGACGCCGTGGCCGCCGCTCAGGCATCGCTCGACGCTGCTCGCCAGCAGGCGCAATCGAACCATGCGTTGACCGACCGCACGTCGATCGAACAGCATCCGGACGTGCAAGCCGCCGCTACCAAGGTCCGCGACGCTTACCTCAACTACGCACGCAATACGCTGCCGGCGCCGGTGACGGGCTACGTCGCGCAGCGCTCGGTGCAAGTGGGCCAGCGCGTCGCGCCGGGCACGCCGCTGATGTCGATCGTGCCGCTCGACGGCGTGTGGGTCGATGCGAACTTCAAGGAAGTGCAACTGCACCGGATGCGTATCGGTCAGCCGGTCACGATGACGGCGGATGTCTACGGTTCGAGCGTCAAGTACCACGGACGGGTGATCGGCTTTTCGGCGGGCACGGGCAGCGCATTCGCGACGTTGCCGGCGCAGAACGCGACCGGCAACTGGATCAAGATCGTGCAGCGCTTGCCGGTGCGTATCGCGCTCGACCCGAAGGAGTTGGAGGCGCATCCGCTTCGCATTGGCTTGTCGATGGCGGTCGACGCCGACACGCGCGACGACTCCGGCACGCAGCTCGGCGCTGCTGTGAACACGACGTATCACACCGACGTGTTTGCGCAGTACGGCGAACAAGCCGATGCGGAGATCGCGAAGATCGTCGAGCAGAACGAGGTGGCGGTGCAGGCGAAGACGGCGATGTCGGCCGCGAGGAAGGTGAGGGGGATCATCCGCGATTGCGCAGCGAGCGCCGCGTGCCTTTGACCCGGGGCTTCGGCAATGCATCGTCAGGTTCGTCAAGATCCGGAAGTGCCAATTCTTCCATCAACGCCAGTGTGCGCAGGCAAAACTCATTGCCCGCAGCGCGTTCCGCATCCGAAAAGTGTGCAATCGTGGGTGCGGTCGACGCAGAGCACGCGAGCATCCGCCTGTGCGAGAGCATGAACGGTCTGCTCGCCGATACCCTGGCCCGCGCCGAGCACCACAAAACCGCGGCCGTCGAGCCGTAACAAGGACAAGTAGTCCGGTACATCGTTATGGCTGTTGTGGGTCACGGGAGTCGCCTTCTCAGGCAGTCACTGTCTGGCGATGGCCTGGCAGCAGGTCTTGCCAGGCTGTACCGTCTTCGAGTTGTCGGTCGCAGGCGCTCACGCCCCGGAGGTCGAGGCCGAGCGCTGGCGGTTGCCGGTTCTCCATCACACGCTTGATCGCATCCAGCAGCACACGGCGCACGCGCACGACAGCCTGGTCGGCGGGCACCAGGTGCTCGCGCGATCGGTCGTAGAGCGGTCCCTGAGACAGCCCGATCGTTGCGTCCTCCACCTCGACGCCGCGCAATCCGGTCCAGTTTTCCTTCATCAGTTCGCGGTTCTGGCCGAACGTGTCCATCCAGCTAGCCGAGAACGTGCAATTCTTGCGGTCGTAGTACTTGGGGTCGTTCAAGCCGAGCAATTCGATAATCTTCTCTTCAGTCACCGGGGCGTCGCCGTGGACGACGATGTAGGTGCTTGTGTGCGTGTCGTCTTCCGGAACCTCGAGGACGGTGAACTGAAACGCCGGGGCAGGGATGATGCGACCGTACGGGACGATAAACGGCACCACGCGTGCGTTGCGCACTCTCGGGTCCGCAGTCTTGCGCAGAGCGACATAGTGGAATCCGAAGGCCGTATCTTCGATTTTCAGAGCCGGTTCCAGGTCATTGGATGCAAGCGCAGCGGGATTGACTACGTCAGGGTTGGGCGTGAATTCGTCGTCTTTCCAGCCGGGGCGCGCCATGTTGGTGTGCAATACGCCGACATGAGAACTGTCCTCTCCGCCTTCGACCAGCTGCAGATAATTGCAGGCGACGTTGACGCGCAGCACGACGCGATTGTTCGGTGCGGAGTCCATAAAAGCGTAACGCGAAAACGCCGGAAGCAACTCGAGCGGGCCGACGTAGGCCCAGACGATGCCGCCTTCCTCGCGCGCTGGAAAAGCCGGTGCCTTCATCCGTGCCGCGTACTTCGGATCGGCGTGGTTCGGCGTTTCCATTACGGCACCGGAAACGCTGAACTTCCAGCCGTGATAGAGGCACCGGATGCCGCCTTCTTCGACCCTTCCAAGTGCGAGCGACGCACCGCGATGCATGCACAGCTCTTCCAGAAAGCCTACCTTGCCCTCGGTGTCGCGGAATACGACATAGTTCTCGCCGAGCAGACGGACGCGGAGGGGCGCGCAGTCCGGATGCGGCAACTGGGCCGAGGTGCACACTGGGTGCCAGTAACGTCGCATCAAGGCGCCCCCCGGCGTACCCGGGCCGACGCGGCAGAGAATCTCGTTGTCATTGTGGCTCAACATATAAAGCTCCTTTCTTGATTTTCGTTATTGGCTGCGCTCTGCACGGGCAGCATGGGACGAAACGATCCGATGGTGCGGAACCAGGGTCCGCCAGTCCTCGTCGAGACCGATCTCACCGGATACGCCAATGGCGCTGCCAGCGTCCGCTCGCAGCGCGGCTATCTCCTGCTGGTCGCGAGCCGCCCGGGCATACGTCAGCAAGCAGCGCTGAAGACGACTGATCGCGATGTCGGCCGTGGATAGCATCTCCTGCGATCGGTCGCGAATCGCGCCGCTCGACACGCTGCATGCGGCATCTTCCTGCGTGATGCTGTCAAAGCCGGTGAAATGACCGTTCCGCTGCTGTCCGCGGTCCTGACGGTAGCCATTGGCAACGGACATTGCCGCCGGAGAGTCGCAAGTGTCGGCCGTCATCCCGTACTTGCGCAGGGTCGGCTCATCCAGACCCACGAACGTGAGTTGCTCGGTGCGCAGCGGCTCTTCGCCAACGTGCTTTTCGGCATCCCACCACACGTGATACAGGTTGCAGCGCTCGTCGTTCACCGGCACGATCGCAAGCCAGACATCCCCGTTCGCGTTAGCGATGAAGCAGGGGGCGATGAACGACGTGACTCGAGCGATACGCTTGTCGCCGGTTTGGCGGATGGCTACATAGTGGAAGCCGAAGTCTGTCTCGTCGGCTTCGATCTTGGGGGCCGCGTCGAACTGCATGTGCGAAGTCTTCTTCGCGTAGTCGAGATTGGAGTCGTTAGTTTTGGCCAGTACGGAACTATGAAGGACGGTCAAATGCGATGAGTCGACAAGACCTTCGATCACCTGAACAAAATTGGCGTTGACAACTGCGCAGGCATTGATACGGTTCGAGTCCGGCTGGTCCATAAAGGCCCAATGCGGGAAGGGCGGCTCTTTACCTTTGGGGCCCAGATAACCCCAGACGATGCCACCCACCTCCCGAACGGGGTAGGTTCGACCCTTGATGCGCTCCTTGAATTTCGGATCCTCGACGTTTGGGGTCTCGAGGACAGTCCCATCCACCGCAAACTTCCAGCCGTGATAGATGCAGCGCAGCCCATCGCCCTCCGAGCGGGCCAATTGCATTGAAGCACCCCGGTGCAGGCACCCCTCCGCATAGATGCCGGGCCGCCCCAACTGGTCGCGCCACACGACAAACCGCTCACCGAGCAGGTCAATTGTCTGCGGTTCTCCATTCGCCTGCGGCATGTCCGACGACTGGATCACGGGCAGCCAGAAGCGGCGCATCGCATCGCCCATCGCCGTACCTGTTCCAGTACGGCACAACAATTCGTTATCTTGCCTGGTCAACATGTTGATCCCTCGCTACGATGTTTGGCAGTGGGTGACTGGCAGGCTCAAAGATCGAGCACCAGCCGGGAAGTTTTCGCGCGCGAGCAGCACGGCATGAAGCTGTCGTTGCTTGCCCGCTCTTCGTCCGTCAGATAAAGGTCTCGATGGTCGGGAACGCCGTCCAGCACCTTCGTTATGCAGGTACCACAGACACCCTGTTCGCAGGACAGCGGCAGGTTGAACCCGGCGTCGAGCAAAGCGTGCGCGGCACTTTGATCCGCGTGAACCTCGATGATCCGGCCGCTGCTGCCGATCTCGATTTCGAACCGTTCGTCATCCGAATAATCGATTGGCGCTGCCGCGAAATATTCGCGGTGCAGGTGTCCCTCGTCCCAGCCTAGTTCGCGCGCAGTCTGCAGGATGTGGTCCATGAAACCGGTGGGTCCACACACGTACAGATGCTTGTCGGGCGATGGCGAACCGATCGAGGAGCTGGCGTCGAGTTGCTGGCCGGGGGTGCCGTCGTCGACGTGCACGTGCACCTGCGACTCGTCGCCAAATTGCGCTTGTTGCAGGCGGTCGACGAAAGCCATGCGCGACAACGTGCGCCCGCAATAGTGCATCTCGAATGGGCGGCGCTCGCGCGCCAGTTGCTGCGCCATGCAGAGGATTGGCGTGATGCCGATACCGCCCGCGAACAGAATCGAACGGTCTTCCTGACCGCTGTGCAGGGCAAAGTGGTTGCGCGGGGCGCTGATCGTGAGCGTGTCTCCCACCTGCACGTCATCGAGAAGTTTCACCGAGCCGCCGCGGGACTGGGGGGCCCGCAGCACGCCGATCCGGTAGCACGGGTTTTCGCCCGGCAAGTCATACAAGGAGTACTGACGCATGGGACCCAGAGGCACGTGCAGGTCGATGTGCGAACCTGCTTCGAAGGCAGGCAGTCCACCATCCGACAACGGCGAGAGTTCGTAGCCGCCAATGTCGTCCGCCAGCCAGATCTTGCTGGCGACTTTGACTTGCAGCAAGGTATTCATTGGGATCGATTTATCTTCCATGGGGATGTAGGCATAAAGAGGGTAGCGTGTCACGCGTCGATGTGAAGTCGACGCCGGATGACGACTGGCGAGGCGCCCAACTGGCGCTGAACTAGCCAGCGCGCCAGACCTTGGTCCATCACGCGCACGTGTTCCGGAAACCAATCCATCAGTGCTCTGGCAAAAGAGCGGACAACCTCGGTTCGTCCATCAGCCAGCATGGCGCGTACATCGTCGAGCGACCGGAGCACGGCCGCATGCTCGTCGATATGGCAGCCCGCTGAACCGTAGGCTGTCTCGCGCATCGAGGCGTCTTCCTCGCCAAAATGGCGGTGCGCATGGTCGGCAAACGCTTCGAGTGCGTGCTCAAGATTGTCGTCTTCCGTACTCAGCAGCGCGTGTACACATGCGACAAACTCATGGTGAGTCTCGTCCATCGCCTGATGGCCAAGTGCATAGTCGTCGTGCCAGACGAAGCCGGGGTGTACACGATCCTTCGCCCCGGCATGTCTCGTTGCCTCGGCCATTGACGTCCCCACTGCTGGGTTCAGCGATGGCGCGATACCGCGGCCGTGAATTGTCTGTTGGTCTTCCAAATCTTTCATTTGTCAACGCACTCCTGCTCAGCTGATCACGCCGATAAATTATGTCTTCCACGGAAGATACTAAATAGCGTGACGGATGTCGAGGTAGGGCAAACGCCGATCCGCGCAAAAATCTCGGTAAAAGCGCCGGAATATTGCCGGTGTGGCTTGCCGGATATAGCAATCGTGAACCTCGTAAGTGTCTGGTACGGGTAACTCCCCACAGTAAATGGTTTGACATGGAAGATGAATAAAAATTATCTTCCACGGAAGCGCACAACCAAAAAGGAGACAGATGATGGGTTCGCAGTTGAGTCGGCAAGGGTGTGGTTTTGCATGGCGTCGGATGCTTGGGTGGGGGCTTTCGTTTCTTGCGGTATGTGCGCCGGGAGTATCCCAGGCACAGAGCTCTGTCACCCTGTATGGGATTATCGATACAGGCATTGAGTACGTGACAAACGTCGGTCCTCACAAGTCGAGCGTGGTGCGTGAGCCGTCGCTCACGGGATCGATCCCCTCAAGGTGGGGTCTGCGTGGCAAGGAGGATCTGGGTGGTGGTCTTAGCGCGATTTTTGTATTGGAGTCGGGCTTTGCCCCGTCAACCGGCGCGCTGAATCAAGGTGGCCGTTTATTCGGCCGGCAGGCTTATGTCGGGCTTTCAGGGCGATGGGGGACGTTATCCCTGGGCCGGCAATACTCTCAGATCTATTGGGCCTTGCCGGGAGACACGATGGGGCCGAATGTCTATGCCGCCGGCGATCTGGACCCGTACCTGGCTCAACCGCGACTCGACAACGCTGTCGCCTACTCCTTCACGTCATCGGGGCTGACCGTGGGTGCAACGTATTCGTTGGGGCGTGACGGGGTGGATCCTGCGGAGGCCGGAGGATGCGCCGGGCAGTCGCCGACGGACTGGCGGGCCTGCAAGTCAATCTCTGCCATGGTGAAATATGAAGCGGCGACATGGGGCGTAGCGACGGCCTTCGACCGCAACTATGGTGGTGGCGGCGTCGGCTCGCCCCTGCCGCTTAGCTCGCAAACGGATACACGTGCCGTTATCGACGGCTACGTGAAGTTTGGTACCGCGACTATCGGTGCGGGATTTCTCCACCGAATCAATCACGGGGAGCAGACGCCGACCCTTTTTGATGCGGTCAGCAACTACTGGTGGCTTGGCGGGACCTATTTCGTCCTTCCACAAATCGCCCTTGACGCCCAGTTCGGACATATATCGGTGAACGGCGGGAGTTCCGCGGGCGCATCCCTGTTCGCAGCGCGCGCGACGTACTTATTGTCCAAGCGCACTGCCGTGTACGTCACCGCGGGGCGTGTGTTCAACCAGCGCAACGCAGCGTTCACGATTGACGGCGGCGTGATCCCACCGGCTTCCTCGCCATTGCCCGGGGTGAATCAAACGGGTGCGATGGTGGGTATTCGCCACCAGTTCTAAATGGTCAGCGACGCTGGACCTCTAATCAGATAAGCCCTTTTTCCTAATTACCGGCGCCGCGACGCAGGGGATCGTCGCGCGCTCGCCGTACTACGTTCAAGGACGGTTCGGATAAAGTCGTGATATGGCATCTGCACGACGAACTCGTCATCGTCACGACGCAAACCGGTGCGTGTAGATGAACAAACCGGTCAGACACAGCTTCGGTAGTCAGAGGATAGCGGGTTATGCGGTAGACGGTGCAATGCCCAAGAGCCGGGAGGAAGAACGCGCGGGAGGCTGTCAGTCCAGCCCGCCCTGGCAGAGATACTTGATCGACATGTAATCGTCGAGCCCGTACTTCGAGCCTTCGCGGCCATAGCCCGATTCCTTCACACCGCCGAACGGTGCGGCCTCGCTCGACACTGCGCCTTCGTTGATACCGATCACGCCCGCTTCGAGCTGGCCCGCAACGCGATTGATGCGCCGTACGTCCTGCGTGTCGAAATAGGCGGCGAGGCCGAACGGCGTGTCGTTCGCGAGGTGGATCGCTTCGGCTTCCTCATCGAAGCGGAGCAGCGGCGCGACCGGGCCAAAGGTTTCTTCGCAGCAGACGAGCATGCCGGCCTGTGCATCGATCAACACGGTCGGCGCATAGTAGTTCGGGCCGAGTTCGGTCAGGCGCTTGCCGCCTGTCAGCACCTTGGCCCCCTGTTTGACGGCGTCTTCGATATGGCGGGCAATCTTGTCGATGGCGCGCGCGTTGATCATGGGACCGATCTGTGCGTCCGGGTCGGTGGCGGGCGCAACTTTCAGTGCGGCAACGCGTTTCGCGAGGAGATCGGCGAAACGCGCGTAGACCCCGGACTGCACATAGACGTGGTTCGGGCATACGCAGGTCTGGCCGCCGTTGCGGAACTTGGCGGCCATCAGACCGGTGACCGCGGCGTCGAGATCGGCGTCGTCGAATACGATGAAGGGCGCATTGCCGCCCAATTCCAGTGACAGCTTCTTCAGCGTTCCAGCCGATTCGCGGGCGAGATGCTTGCCGACCGGCGTCGAACCCGTGAAGGTGATCTTGGGCACGCGCGCGTCGGCGAGCCAGTCGGCGACCGCCGCAATGTCCTGTTCACGCGAAGCCGACAGCATGTTCAGCACGCCGTCCGGCAAGCCCGCCTGCTGGGCGAGCGCTGCCAGCGCGAGCGCGGTGAGCGGCGTGTCTTCGGCGGGCTTGGCTACGACCGTGCATCCAGCCGCAAGCGCCGGCGCGATCTTGCGCGCAATCATCGCCAGCGGGAAATTCCACGGCGTGATCGCCGCGACCACGCCGACGGGTTCCTTCACCGAGCTCATGCGTTTGCCGCGTTGTTGCTGCGGGATCAGATCGCCGTAGATGCGTGTCGCTTCGTCGGCGAACCCGGCGACGTACGACGTACCGTAGGCAACTTCGCCACGGCTTTCCGCGAGCGGCTTGCCTTGTTCCGTCGACATCAGCTTGGCGAGGTCTTCGGTATGGGTAACGATCAGCGCGTGCCAGCGGCGCAGAATCTCCGCGCGCTCGCGCGGCAGCTTATCGCGCCACGCGGGGAAAGCGCGCGGTGTCGGCGGCGTCGATCCACTTGCCGTCGATGAGATTCTGCGGGCGAATCAGGTCGTTGCGAGTCAAGGCGAGAAACATCGGGTTGCTCCTTCAGATTGCCGTCGACGAAATCGGCAATCGAGGCTTTCACGGCGCGCGGAGCGTTTTTTTCGGGCCTCGACAGCATTTTCTGCTGAATGTGGCGTGACGCCGCCGTGCCGGGATGGGTGGCGGTCGCGCAGCGAAATATCCGCACGGACAGCAAGCACTACGGCTTGGGTGCCTGCGGTTTGTGCTGTTCAGCACAGTCCGACGTAAACGCCATGCTCGCCTGATCGGGCGTCATATGCGGCGCGCCGGGCCGGTAAATCTTATCGATGATGCCGAAGACCGCTTGCCGGTCGGACTCATCCTTGTAGTACTTTGCCGCTTGATCAAGCGCTTGCGCTTTCGTCTTTTTGTGCGCACGCCACGATGCCACCTGGGCGGCAATATCGCCAATCGCAAAACACCGATCGCTGACTGTCTGTGCAACGGCGTCAACCGCCGGCTGCGCGAGGCACACTGCGAGCACTGCCGATACAAATACACGTTTCATTTTCAAATCCTGTCTTTGTGTGCACCTTCAACAAGGTGCACACGATTCTCCCACGGAGGAATACCTTCATCCATTCGCAGCAGCCGCCCCGCATTCGCGATCACAATGAATGTGCCCAGGTTGTGCAAAAGCGCAACCCAGACGGCGCTGAGCACGCCGGTCGCGGCAAGCGCGATCACCGCGACAGTCCACGCCAACCCGATCGCGGCGTTGACTGCCGCCGTGTGCAGGCAGCGACGCCCGAGGCGGACACACGTCGGGATACGACGCAAGTCGTCGCCGAGCAGTACGACATCGGCCGACGCCACGGCAATGTCGATGCCTCGCTCGCCCATCGCAATGCTAGTGGGGCCGGCCTTGATGGCGAGCACATCGTTCAGGCCGTCGCCCACGACTAACGGATGATAGCCGGCCGCCATTTCCCGCACGACATAATCGAGCTTGTCGTGCGGCAGCGCCTGCGCGACGACCACGGCAATGCCGGTGTCCGCTGCCAGTTTTCGCGCCACCGGCTCGCGGTCGCCGGTCAACAGTGTCTGGCGCGTCAGCCCGAGCTCCCGCAACTCCGCCAGCGCATCCTTTGCTTCCGCCCGCAATGCATCGGCAAACCCGAACCACGCGAGCAACCGCCCATTCAATGCAAGACCAACGCAAGGCCCTTCAATCTCCCGGCGCGGGTCCGGCAAAGCCTGCACGTAGTCCGCTAGCAAGCCGTAGCGGCCCAGCACCGCGACACCGTCCGGCGTCTCGGCGAGGACGCCCAACCCGCGTAGTTCGCGTGCGTGTTCGAACGGCTCCCGTTCGAATCCGGCCGGTGCGGCTTCAGTCGCGTAACGCAGCAGCGCGCGGCTCACCGGATGCGCACTGCTGCCGCCCAGCCGCGCCGCGAGTTCGAGAACCTGCGCCGCGTCGGCGCCGGGTTCCAGCATCACGTCTTCGACACGCATTTCGCCGTAGGTCAACGTGCCGGTCTTGTCGATCACCAGCGAATCGATCTGCGCAAACTTGTCTAGAAAAGCGGCGCTTCTGAACAGAATGCCGTGGCGCGCGCCGACAGCGATGCCGGCAATGGCCGTCGACGGTGCGGCGAGCACCAGCGCGCACGGACACGCCGCGACAATCACGGCCAGCATTGCCGATGCATTCGCCGAGACGAACCACACCAGCGCCGCAATCAGCAGGACGAGGCACAAATAACCGCCCATGTAGCGCTCGAGTATCTGTGTAATCGGCGGCTTCGCCTGCTCGGCACGCTGCATCAACTCGATGATCTTGCCGAGCGTCGACTGCTTGCCCGCGTGAGTGACTTCGATACGCAGCGGACCGTCGAGATTCATCGCGCCGCCGAACACGGTCGACCCCGGCTCGACATCGAGCGGCACCGACTCGCCGGTAATCGGCCCATTGTCGACACTGGAGTCGCCATGCTGAACGATACCGTCGGCAGGAATCCGCGCACCGGCTACGACTTCGATGGGGTCGCCCGCCCGTACCGCGTCGTACGGCATTTCTTCGATCGAGCCGTCCGCCTTCACACGCCGAACTTTGCCCGAGGTCAGCCTGCCGAGCGCCCGGATCGCCTCCTGCGATCCGAGCACGCTGCGCTCTTCGAGTGCATGCCCGAACGTCATGACGATCGGCAACAACGCGGCGGTCGCCATGTCTCCCACCGCCCACGCCGCCAGCATGGCGAGTGCTATCAGCCGGTCAGTCACGCCGTGCAGACTCGGCGACTTAAGGCTGTGCCACGCGCCGGCGAACACAGGTCCGGCGACGGCCAGCGAAGCGAGGCCGGCCAGGACCTGCGCAAGCGCTTCGTCCGCTGGAGCGAAGTAGTGCCATGCCGTCGACAGAATCAACAGGCCGCCGGCCAGCAAGGCAAGCGCGACTTGCTGCGTGACGCCCCGTTGCTCGGAGGCCGACAAAACAATCGCACGCCCCTGAGCGATGCGGTTCGCTTCGTCCGCGTGCGAGGCGTGGCCACCTGTATGCGCTGTGTGCTTGACGCCGGTGCTCATCGCGCATTTCCCGGCAAGATCAGATTCGATGTGTCGTGCGGTCCGACGGTCGTCACGTTGCCCGCTTTCGAGAGGACCGACTGAACGCGGTCCCGATACACGCGCGCGAGAAGCCCGGGATCGCTATTGGTGCGAAGCGGCACTTCCAGTTGCTGGATAGTCATGGTTTTGGCCTGCGCGGTGGCGACACGCTCAACGGCGTTCGCCTGTGCGTTCTGCACGATCCGGTCGGCGTCCTGTTGCGCATCCTGGCGTATTTTTTCAGCGGACGTGCGCGCCTCGGCCATGCTGCGCTCGGCCACCTGCAACGAGGTCAGCACCGAATTGAACGCGCTCACGGCGGCAGCGGGAAACGCGACCTCGACGTCGACACGCGCGACTTCCACGCCGAGTCCCGCGTGCTGCGCGTCGAGCTGGCGCAAGTGGCGCTCGATTTCCTGCGCGAGATCGCCCCGCAGACGCTCACGCTTTACGGCGACCTGCTGATCCGCCGACAACAACTCGGGACGTGCGACGAGGATGGCATCCAGGTCACGCTGGGCGACGACATCGACCGCCGATGCGGACACGATTCGCTCCAGCGCCGCAGCCAGCTGATCTTTTTGCAGGACATAGGCATACGGATTCACCACCCGGTAATACAGCGTGGCGCGCAGTTGCAACACGCCGTTGTCGCCAGTGAGCACATAGCCGGAGCCGGCTAGCGCATCGGGCAACTGCACACCGGCCGGCGGATTGTCCGGGCCGGCCACGTTGTCTTGCGCGAGCGGTGGGCCAGGTGGCGTATCCTGCGGCCCGATCACGGCGCCGGTGTCGGACTGTCCTTGAACCAATGGTGGTGCTTCCGGTAATTTCATATCCGCAGCGCGCGCCCGCGGATCACGTTCGAGCGACTGGATGCGTTGCTCCAGGACCCGCGCACTGCCGGGCACCAGCAACGTCGACTCGAAGGGACGTGGCCACGCAATCAGCAGGCCCGCTTCCTGGGTGCGCACGAACTTTCCGAACCGCAACACGACCGCCCGGCTATCAGGCGGAATGCGCCGGATGTTCGATCCGGCCCATGCACAAGCGGCGAGCACGACCAGGGCGGCGACAAACCAGAACGAGAGTCGTACCGCCTGGGCTCCCGGGCCGAGCGGCGGCAAGCCGGCTTCCGACCTCATCGCGCGGACCTGGATTTTTTCGACGCGGGCGCCGAGCCGGCGCCGGGCTGCGGCAATGGCTCGGACCGCAGTTCGGTGGGGCCCTGCACCAGGGCCTGGAACGGCGCGGCATCGGTGCGCAGAATCAGATTCGTATTGGCGCTAACCACCGAGTCGAGCGTGTCGAGCGAGCGCAGCATCGTGTAGAGCCGCGGATTGCCCGCGTAAGTGTTGCCATAGATCGCGGCAGCGTCCTTGCGGGACTGCGCCTCGATCTCCGCCGCTTTCACATTCGCATCGGCGACGGCAAGCCGGGCATCGCGGTCCGCATCCGAGCGAATCTGCGCGGCCTCGCGGTTGCCGTCGGCCGTGCGCTGCGCGGCCACCGTCTCGCGCTCGGCGCTCATCCGGCTGACGGTGGCCGCGAGCGTCACGGCCGGCAGCGTCAGGCGCTCCAGTCCAACCTGCACGACATGCACGCCGTAAGCCGAATACAGTTGCGCGTCGATCTGACTGCGCAACGCGTCTTCAAAGGCAGAGATGCGCACCTTGGACGGATCCGTGTTGACCAGCGACGCAAGGTCGAATCCTGCCGACGTGGTTTGCAGCGACGAGCCGAGCAGCGAGCGGATTTGCTGCGCGGCTTCGTCCGGCTGGTTGCCCACGGCCCGAACGAAACGGCGCACGTCGTTCGGGTCCGCCGCGACGCGCCATGCGACATACGCCTGCACGATGATCCGCAAGCCGTCACGCGTGCCCACGTCCTGCAAGCCGCTCGACGTCGTATGCAAGCGCAGGTCGACCGGCACCACCGCTTCGATCGGCGCCGGCAGATGCCACGCGAGGCCAGGTTCGAGCAACACGCGCACGGGCTGACCGAAGCGCGTAATCACCGAGGCTTCGCCTGCACGCACGGAGATGAAGCTCGCCACCGCGATCGCAACGATCACGCAAAGCAACGCAAGCAGAACCCGTATGTAGAACGGACCGCCGCCCGCAGCCAGCGCATCGTCACCGCCGTGGCGATGCGGACCGTGACCGTGACCGTGATCGTGACCGTCTGCATGCGAATGGAACAAACTCATATCGTCACCTTAAAAACAGCTTCGCCGACATTGGGCGTGCGTATCCGTACGGCGCGCGCACGGTGCAGCCAGGGGGTCAATTGCCGTGAGGAATGCCGGCGAGATCGCCCGCGGTGAACGAGCGCAGATCGATGGTTGCCCGGCGGTCGGCTGTCAGCCGGTCGTCGATCACCGTGATGCGCGCATTCTGCAATCCCTGCTGCAACTTGCTCAAGTAGTACTCGAAGGGGAACGCCGGTCCGCCGAGCCGGTAGGCCACCGTGTCGGCTTCGAAATTAATTTGCTGCACGCGCGCCGCCGCCATCGTGTCAGCCGCCCGGGCGCTCGCCTGGGCGACGCCCGCCAGTGCCTGTTGCTGCGCATTGCCGAGCAAGCCGGCCGCGAAGCCGTGTGCCTCGGCAACGCTCGCCTGAGCGCGAATCTGCGCCGCCTGCACGTCGTGATAGGCCGCGGCCGCCCCCGACGGCGGATGCACGCTCTCGATCACCACTGCCACGACTTCGATGCCGCTCGCGAGCTGGTCGAGTTGCCGCTGAACAGCACGGCGCACGCTCTCGGCCATGGCGGTTTGACTCGTCTCGAGCAACGCCTGCAACGTGTGCGACGCGAGGTAATGCACCACCTCGCGATTGGCGATCGACCGGACGGTGCTCTCCGGGTCGACCGACCGGTACAGTGCCGCACGCGCCGCCGTATCGCTCAAGCCCTCGCGGTAATCGAGCCGCACGTCGGCGTTGACGATCTGAAAGCTCTGCTGCTCGCCGGTTGCACCCGCGATCACCTGGCTTGTCTCCCAGGGATGCTGGACGTCCCAGAGACGATTCAGCTGTTCGGGCGTCGGGCCGTCGGCGGGAGTGGAGGGCGCTGCGACGCTGCTGTCGTCGGCGCCACCTGACACGATGAGCTGATGCACGGCGCCGTTGTCGACAAGGCGCGCCTTGCCGAAAGGCCAGGGCATACCGAAGTGAAGGCCCGGCGGCCATACCGCTACCGGTGCGCCGAACCGTTCGTATACCGCGCGCTGGGATGGGCCTAGCACCACGACCGATGTCAGCAACCACGCACACGCCACCATCGCCACGACGGTGACCGGCAACAGTCGCACAAAACTGCGCAACACCCAGTTCTGACGCAGATCGATACCGTAGCGGTCATGCAATTCAGCGCCGATCGACGAGAGCGGTGAGCGGCGATAACGCAACAGACCCGCAATGATGCTCGACGGAACATGAGCCGCGTTTGCACCGGCGCTCGGTGCGAAGAACCACAGAAGCGTGGCGCGGATCATCATTTCGACGGCAATCGCAGCATTGAATACCGCCGCAACATGCACCAGCAGATCGAGCGCTGTGTGCAGGTAGACGAACCACGCCGCTGACAACGCCGCAGCGAGCGCACACATCACCAGGACGCGCAGCATGCCGGCGAGCGATGCCGATAGCGAGGCATGGGATTGCTCCGCATCCTGTGCATAGAACCGTTCGGCGACGAGCGTGAGGAAGGCCAGCGTCAGCGCCGCAGCGCCGCTAACGATCACAAGAGACGATGAGACCATCGCGTGAACGAGCATGGCGGGCGAAAGGGGCTGCAACGCTGTCGCGGCGATCGCCACGGAAAGACAGCCGCACATGGCCACGCCCCACGGCTGCCAGCGAAAAGCCCGGAGTGCGAGACTCAAGGACGGCGCCTCGGCATCGTGCCGGACAAGCTGCTTCACGAAACTTACGCCCCGCTTCCAGCCTGATTCCTGTGCCGGATCAGGTGCCGTGCGTGCCGTCGACGGCTGCCATATCGTGACAACCAGCACGTTCAGGCACGCGCTTGCCAGAACCGTGCTCCAGCGCAGATCGATGGGCAGGGTTTTAAACAGGCTCAGGGTGCCGAGCAGACCCGCGAGTCCCAGGGCGGCCCATCCAGCCAGCGAGGTTTCGCCACGTCCAGACGGTCGCTCGCCCAAGTTGATTTCTTCGCCGGCAGGCCGTTCTGACATCAGTATTCCTTACGCACGCGTTACAAATCGGGTGACGTGCAGCCTCCCCGTGGGCATTCGCGATGATCCGCGAGCCGCAATTTAACGCGCCAGCTTAGGATACTCAAGGTTAGTCTGCGAGAGAATCAACGGGCACAAGCAATGCGAAGCGGGACTGTCCTTGTCGCAGCGCGAGTCAGTCAGTCAGTCGTGACCGGCCTCTCCCGAACGCCGTGCGCGCCGTTCCGGATGGAACGCGGCGAGCTGGCGTTGCGAGCAGAGACACGGTAAAGCCCAACTCAATGCCCAAACGACTCCGCTTTCGCGCCAGCCTCTGCCATCACATGCGGACGTGCCGCCTGCTTGAGCAGCAAGGCCACGCACGAAATCAGACCCGCCACCGCGACCATCGCGAAGATGCCGCCAAACGTGAAGTGGCGGCGCGTCAATTCAGCCACGAGGAACGAGCCCGCGATCCCGCCGAAGCGGCCGATCCCCAGCATCCACGCCACGCCCGTACCGCGACCTTGAGTCGGGTAAAACGCGGCGGCAAGCGCCGGCATCGACGACTGTGCAGTATTCATCAGCACGCCGGCGACGAACACGATGAACACCAGCGCGCCGACATTGCCGACCGCCTGGCCGATGAAGTACACGCTCACCGCGGTCAGCGCATAGCAGGCGGCAATGATGCGGTTCGCGTTGAAGCGGTCCATCAGCACGCCGCACAGCACGGCGCCTACGCCGCCGAGCGGGAATAGCGCGGAAATCAGCGTCGCGCGTTGCGGCGTGAGTCCGGCGTCCTTCAGCAGAATCGGCATCCAGTTGATCGACGCGTAGAAGATCACGAGGCCCATGAAGTAGGCAACCCACAGCATCACCGAGCCGATGATGTACGAACGCGAGAGCACCACGCTCATGCCCTTGCCGCCGGTTTGCGGCGCGGTTTCGGTCATGACGAAACTGCCGGCGTTTGCGGCGTCGCTCGAAATGCGCGTCAGCGCTGCGCGAATCCGTTCGACCGGCTTACTGTTGGCCACCATGTAGCGGACCGATTCCGGCATCTTCAGCACCAGCGCGATCAGCAGCACCAGCGGCGTGATACCGCCGAGCAGCAGCACGCTGCGCCAGCCGAAGTGCGGAATCATCCACGCAGCGAGAAAGCCGCCGAAGGCCGCACCCAGCGGAAAGCCGCAGAACATCAGATTGATCAAGGTCGCGCGGCGGCGATCGGGGCAGTACTCGCCCATCATCGTCACGGCGTTCGGCATGGCCGCGCCGAGGCCGACACCGGTGATGAAGCGCAGGATCGTCAGGTGTTCGATGCTGTTGGAAAAGGCCGAAGCAAAGCAGGCCACGCCGAACAGCAGCACCGAGCCGAGCAGCATCGAACGCCGCCCGAGCCGGTCGGACAGCGGCCCCGAGACGAGCGCGCCGCAGGCGAGGCCGAACAGCGCCGCGCTGAGCACCGGCGCGAGCGCCGGCCGGGCGATGCCCCATTCGGAGATCAGCGACGGTGCAATGAACCCGATCGCGGCTGTGTCAAAACCGTCCAGCAGGACGATGACGAAGCACATGAAAAAGATGAGCCACTGGAACGGCGAGAAAGGATGGTCGTTGATAAACGTTTGAACGTTCACAGCGGTGCTGCGGTTCATGAGGGTCTCCTGACTGCAGAATACGGAAAGGCTTGCCGTTACGGCTCGCCGTGACGGCTTGCCGCAGCGAGCCTTTCTTTTTTACGATCGTACGCCGTTTAGAAGCGGTGCACGATGCCTGCGCCGGCAGCGAACTGGCTGCGCAACGGTGACGGCGTGCTCTGCAAGCCGTCGCCGACGGTTGCGGTGGCCGCGATGATATGCCCCGCAGCCGCAGCCGCAGCCGCAGCCGCAGCCGCAGCCGCAGCCGCAGCCGCCGTGCCGAGCGTGTTGCCGTTGGTGCGCCGGAACGCCTGCGGCGCATAGGGGCCGGCGCGCTTCGGCAGTGCATAGTACTCGGACAGGTTGACCTGCCCTGACTTGCGCGAGGAGAAGGACGGCCCGGACGTTGATGATTTCCGTCTGATTTGTTCGCATAAAGAACATGGATTCTCTCTGAGAACAGGCCGAACTCTAAGTAGTTTGACAACGAGGAGCAACGCGGGATTACCCGACTCTGTTGCAGATGCGCGTCGAATCGGGCAGAGCGTATTGGCTTCGAAAGACTTTCATCTTCACGTTAGTTTTTGAATGCGCATGGGCCGATCATCGGCTACTTGCGTTCATGCCCGTGTTTGCGCTGGCGTTCGTCACGGTTCGTTCGATAGGCTAGCAGCAGGAAGCGCGCGGCCGTGTCGCGCGCCGGAGCGAATGCTGTGAAACAGGGCGGCGTGGCTCAGGCTACTGCGTCGCGCTCAGCTTCCGCCATAACGTCGTCTTGCTGATGCCGAGAGCCTGGCAAACCGCATCGCGGTCGCCGTCGCAGGCGGCGAGGGCGGCGCGGATTTCGTCTGCTTCCACATGACGGCTGCGCTCGCGTAACGTGAGCGCAGCTTTCTTCGTGCGCGCCTGGGGCTGCTCGAAGATTTCAGGTGCGACGGTGCGCAGTACCTCGCGCGTAAAGACGGTTTCTGTGGCGCCGTTTGAGTTCGTGTCCATGTCCGCGTCTGCCAGTTCAACCGCAATCCGTTCGATCACGTTCTGCAATTCACGCACGTTGCCCGGCCACGTGTAACGCTTGAGCGGCTCACCAAGACTGTTAAGCACGCGTGCTGCGGCATCCGCATCGGGTAGCCGTGCCGCCAGCCTGGGCTCGCGCGACGCCGCCTGCAGCAGCAGTTCGACCGCGAGCGGCAGCAGATCGGCGGGCCGCTCGCGCAGCGGCGGCAGGGCGATGCTCAGGATGTTGAGCCGGTAATACAGGTCCGCGCGGAAACCACCCGCCTCGATGCCCTCGGTCAACGCACGATGCGTTGCTGCGACGACCCGGATATCCACTCGCGTCGGCTCGGTCGAACCGAGCCGCACGACCTCGCGCTCCTGCAGCACGCGCAATAGCCGGCTTTGCAACGACAACGGCATCTCGGCGATTTCGTCGAGAAACAGCGTGCCGCGGTGCGCCACTTCGATCAGCCCCGCCTTGCCGCCTTTGCGCGCGCCGGTGAACGCGCCTTCCTCATAACCGAACAACTCGCTCTCGAGCAATGCCTCAGGAAACGCGCCGCAATTGATCGCGACGAAGGCGAAGTCACGCCGCGCGCTCAGCTGATGCATGCTCTGCGCGACCATCTCCTTGCCGGTGCCGCTTTCGCCGAGAATCAGCACGGTGGCGTCCGATTTGGCGTAGCGCTGCACGAGCGTGCGGACCCGTTCGATCGAATCGGATACGCCGACGATATCGCCAAGCTGGTAACGCGCGCTGAACTGCTGCACGCGCTGCCGTGAGCGCAAAGTGCGGTCGAGCCGTTCGACCGCGCGCGATTCCTGAAACGTGAGCACGGTGCCTGCCGCCGAGCTGCTGCTCGCCAGCGGGCCGCGATGCACGACATAGCTCGCGCCCCGCACCGTGCAGAACGCGTCGCCGTCCGAGTCCGGCAAGCTGCCGGCGAGATCGGGTGCGAGGTCGAGCAGTGCACGGCCTACCGCATTCGCCGCGTTGATGCCGAGCACGCTGGCGAGGCGCTGGTTCATCGCTTCGACGCGCCCTTGCGCATCGAGCGCGACGACGCCGTCGCGCAGATGCTGCAGCAGATTGTCGAGCCGTTGACGGCGAACCGTTTCGCGGCGGGTGGCCTGCGCGACTTCGAGCGCGGTATCGAACGCGGCACGCACCGATGCGCGTGAATACAGAAACACCGCGCCCATGCCGGCGTTCGCCGCGAGATCGGTAACGAGCCCCGGGCCGACCACGACGTCGATACCCCGATCGCGCAGATCGAGAACGACGCTCTCCGCGTCTTGCGCCGACTGATACGAAGCGAACGTCACGTCGATGCCGTACGCGGTGGCGAAGCGGCGCACCTCGTCTGGCGTATCGCCGTGCGTGACGAGCGCGACCTTCGCGCCGTCGCGCCGCGCCCGCGCGAGCGCGTGCATGACGTCGAAACCGGTTGGGTTGATCAGCACGACCGGTACGCCGACGCGCGTTTTCAGATACGCGCCGTTGGAGCCGCCGGCAATCACGACATCCGGACGCCCGGCCCCGACCTCGTCGATCTCGTGCACGGCGTCTTCGAAGCCATGCGAAACGATGCGCAGATCGGCGCGTTCGACGTACTCGCCGGCGATATCGAAGAACAGATCGCGCAGCCGGCTGATACTGACGGCCCAGATGCGGGGGCGCTGCGCGGGGTCGAAGGGAGGCGTGCTCACGGTGGGGGTTCGTTCTCTGGAGGGAGAGGTGGGAAGGATGAGAAGTTCGCCTATTATGCACCTGTCGATTTCGAATTTGAAATTCTATATTTCACTTATGAAATAGGGTGGCGATGCGGCGAGGAGACGATTTTTTGTTAAATCAGGCACTTAGCTGCTCGCGTTCCGCCTGGCCCAATCTTTGCGTTGTTAGGCTCCGTTTGCACCGGTCACCGCCTTGAAACCCTGGAAGACAAGCTCGGCGCGCTGATTGCCGCACGAACGCAACCCCCGCAGTTGGAGACGAAATTATGAGTGAAGCCGATAACAGCACGCCGACCGCAGGCGCCTTCAAACCGAAGAAATCCGTGGCGCTGTCCGGCGTGACGGCTGGCAATACCGCGCTTTGCACGGTCGGCAAGACCGGCAACGATCTGCACTACC
>NZ_JBNPVT010000031.1:0-56519 GCF_050434205.1 Paraburkholderia sp. GAS348 | reverse complement strand
ACCCAGTACAAGGACGGCGCCGTCAATTATCTCGACGTGATTGACGCCGAACGTACGGTACTTCAGTCGCAAACGACGGCGGTCCAGCTTTCCGGTGTTCAGGCGGCTGCTACCGTGAACCTGATTCGCGCGCTGGGCGGTGGATGGGGTGATGCGGTAACCGTCGGATCCGCCGGTCCGCAACCACAGACCAGGTAGGTTCCGGGTTGAGTGTGCGCGCGGTGTATCAGGCATGCATGGCGCACATGGCGTTTTTAATCAGGAGATGCGATGTCATCAGATCAGAAAGAAGCGGCAAATGTGGGCGTTTTCACGGCGATCGAACATGCGGAATATGGTCACCCCGCTTCGGTCCTGCGCCTTGTAGAGCGTCCGATGTCCGAGGTTGAACCCGGACCGCACGACGCACTGGTACGCGTCTCAAAGCGCCCAATCCATCCGGGAGACCTGCTGATGATTGCCGGCGACAAACGCGGCGGAAGGGCGGCCCCGATCCCGGCGGGCGCGCCCCGTACGCCGGGTTTTGAAGGCGTTGGCGTGATCGAAAAGCTGGGGAGCAATGCCGCGCATCAAGGGCAGTTTGCTGTTGGGCAACGAGTGATGTTCCTTTCCGGAACGGGGCGAACATGGGCAACATATTCAAAGGTTCCTGTCACTTCGCTGGTCGCGGTTCCGGACGAAGTGAGCGACGCCGTAGCGGCGCAAATTCTCATCAACACCATGACCGCCCAGGTCGTGCTTCGCGCCGGGCACAACGCGTTGCCGGTCCCCGAATTGCCCGTTACGGTAATCCAGACGGCGGCAGGCTCATCGGTGATGCGTATCGTGACGGCCCTGGGGCAGAAGATCGGCCTGACCATGATCCGGCTTGTCCGGACACGGGCGGGCGCCGAACTTCTTGAGGCGTCTTTGCCAGGCACGCCGGTGATCGCGACAGAGGCGAGCGGGTGGCAGGAACAGGTGCGCTCCGCGATGGGGTCCAGGCCGGTGCACGTCATCTTCGACGCGGTCGGCGCAGCGCTGGTCGATGACCTGACATCGCTTCTTTCGGATGGCGGAACGGTTGTCAACTTTGGCTGGCTGGGGACGGGCGCGCCGGATCTGTCCGGGTTTGCGCCGAGAGGCCTGGCGTTTAAAGGCGTGGTCTTTACCGAATGGATGAACTTCTCTTTGGCGGAGCAGAAGCAACATCGCGATATGGCCATGCAACTCGCTAAAGAAGCGCCTCATGTTTTCGCGATTGCGGGCGAGTATCCTCTTGCTGATTTCAGAAAAGCAATCGAACATGCGAGTGGGCCCGGGAAGAATGGTGTGGTTCTTCTGACGAGCCAGGTCGGACTATAGCCCGATGCGATTGGCAGGCTGCCTGGCCTGCTAGAACTTATCGCATGAGCTTCAGGGATTGCGGTCATGAGTGTGACTGTCGTCGTCGACCCGTTTGCCTATTCCACGCGGCACGATACATCGTGAAAAATCGATGGAAACCAGCAGCGGGTTGTCGACCTTTTGACCCGAGTCGTCGTACGCGTACACACGACGTTCCGTTGGGACGATGATTCCTCCGATGTCACGGTAGTTCGACGCATAGTTTGCCCCACTCGCGCCGCCCATTACATCTACCGTATAGTCGTGCCGACGCAACAGACCGTCTTCCCCGAAGTAGGAAATCTGTTCGCGGCTATGGATGACAATCGATTCGGGGAAAGTGACCTTCAGCCTTCGCCAGACCTGGCCGTCTTCTTCCCATTCGGGCAGCTCCTCAGTCTTGAAACCTGGGAGAGTGTAGAGAAAAGGGATCGTGGCGCCGGAGATATCGAGCGTCGCGCAAACGCTCCGAAACTTGTTCCAGTTGTCGATCCCGCCATGGGCCAGAACGGCTTTCTCTAGTAACGTACTAATTGTTTCGTGATCCAAATGAATTAAGGTTTTGCGGCGCGTGTTGGCGCTCGTGCTGAAAGGTGTCGCTGAACGCGTCGGCACTCGAAAAGTTGCTGTGTCGACCCTGTACCAGGACGAAGGCGTTGCTGGCGATGATCATCCCGTACTCAAGGCCCACACTGGCAAGCATGCATACGTGGTCGAATGGCCACCCAGAGCCCAGCGAAACATGTCGATTACGCCGGATGTGGGGTTCGGCCGCGGACTGCTCTGAATAGTTTAGTCATTTTTGTTGGCCAGGTTGCCCAAAGTGTCGAGAGCGAGCGCGTCGAAGGGGGCGTTCTACGGCCATTATCGACTTCCTGCTGTGCGCCCATCGTGACGAGACTGCAGCCCTGCGTTACCTTGAAAATCGATCGCCCAGAAGGGCGTCCCCGAGAGGGTGACCATCGACAAGCGCGGCGCCAATTTCGCCGCGCTTGAAGCGATCAATGCTGATCGTGAAACGCCTATCGATGAAGTGCGCACGCGGAACTCATCCGTCCGCCGCTGATCAATTCTATGATCTAGAAATATAGGCAGCGCTTCGCATTTCGATCTCGTTCCTCACTCGATCCCTATCGCGACAGAACCTTCATGCCCCATCTTCGGCAGGCGAAGCCTTTGCAACGCTGCGGCCGTTACGTCGATACCTACTGGCCCATTTCATACCTCAGATCCTGCGCAGGTTGAGCGCGCGCAACGCTTGCAGGAGCGCAGGTATTACGCACCGGCCGTCCGGATATCGATGAGGGTTTTCCCATGGTCGCCAAGGGTAAGTCAATGTTCAGTAACGTTAACGGGGACTTTGGTCGTGCCGTGACATGGGTTCGCTCGTCTTGACACGTCCTGGAGGTTGGCATAAGGTTATAGACAAACGTTCGTTTATTAAAAGAGTGTGCGCGGAGCAGGCGAATAACTGCATTGGAAGGCGACTCTGCCAGCCGGCAAGTGTACTGGCGGCGCTGTTCGTATGACTGCACGGTACGTTGCTGCTGGGCCGACATGCTTATGTTGGCTGGTTGTCACCGTTACCGTGAGGTCATCAGCCCGACGCGATCTTGTTCGTTGAGCATTTTTTTGACACCTGCGGGCTATCACCGCCCGCCTCCTGGAGGAACTGATACACATCATGAGAGAAGCTGTCATCGTTTCTACGGCTCGCACGGGAATCGGCCGGGCCTACAAGGGATCGCTGAACATGACGAAATCACCGGCTATGGTCGGCCACGTGGTTTCGCATGCTGTCCAAAGAGCCGGAGTCGACCCGAGCGAGGTCGATGATGTGGTAATCGGTACGTCGATGGCCGCAGGTACCTCTGGCATGAACGTCGCGCGTTTGGGAGCGCTTGCAGCGGATCTGCCGTTGACCGTTGCGGGTCAGACTGTCGATCGACAGTGCGCCTCCGGCCTCATGGCGGTATCGATCGCCGCCAAGCAGATTATTGTCGACGGTATGGATGTCGTTGTTGCTGGCGGACAGGAGAGTATTTCGCTGGTACAGAACAAGTTCGTAGACTGGGTCGGCGCTGACGCCGACAGCGCGTTGGTCGAGCGTGTGCCTAACGCTTACATCCCGATGCTTCAGACAGCAGAGATCGTTTCAAGGAAATATGGCGTGTCTCGGGAGGCGCAGGACATCTACGCTGCGGAGTCGCAACGTCGTACTGCTGTGGCGCAACGTGAAGGGCGTTTCAGTAAGGAAATTGTCCCGATGAAGGTCACCATGGCAGTCGCCGACAAGGAAACTGGGACGATTGGCTATCGCGAGGTGACGTTGGATCGCGACGAAGGAAATCGTCCGGACACCACAGTAGACACGTTGGCACAGGTCAGACCTGCCATTCCTGACGGGGTCACGACTGGCGGAAACGCAAGCCAGTTATCCGACGGTGCATCAGCCAGCGTCTTGATGGACAGCAGGTTGGCGCAGCGGCGTGGCCTGCAACCGTTGGGTGTGTATCGCGGTATTGCAGTGGCGGGATGCGCACCGGAGGAAATGGGTGTCGGGCCCGTCTTTGCCGTGCCCAAACTGCTGGCGCGTCACGGACTGAAAATCGACGACATAGGTCTCTGGGAATTGAACGAAGCGTTTGCGTGTCAGGTGATCTATTGCCGGGACAGATTGGGTATCGATCCGGAGAAGCTGAACGTGAATGGTGGTGGCATTTCAATCGGCCATCCCTATGGCATGACCGGGGCGCGCCTGGTGGGTCACGCCCTGCTCGAGGGGAAGCGTCGCGGCGAAAAATATGTCGTTGTCACCATGTGCATCGGAGGCGGTATGGGTGCCGCCGGCCTGTTCGAAGTTGTTTGAAATTCAAGTCACGTTTGCATCAAAGGAAACCCTCATGAAGACACGTATCACCGAGCTGTTTGGCATTGCGCATCCGATTATCCAGGGCGGCATGCACTTTGTCGGCCTGGCAGAGCTGGCGTCAGCGGTCTCGAACGCAGGCGGTCTTGGGCTGATCACTGCGTTGACACAGAAGACCCCGGAGCTGCTTTCCAAAGAGATTGCGAAGTGTCGCGAGATGACAGACAAGCCCTTCGGCGTGAACGTCACATTCCTTCCTACATTCTCGTCGCCCCCCTATCCGGAATACATTGCTGCGATCGCGGAAGGGGGAGTGAGGATCGTCGAAACGGCGGGACGCAGTCCTGAACAATATATGCCGCTGTTCAAAGCCGCGGGCATCAAGGTGATCCACAAATGCACGTCTGTTCGCCATGCGCTCAAGGCGGAAAAGATCGGTTGCGACGCCGTCAGCGTGGACGGATTTGAATGCGGCGGACATCCGGGCGAGGACGACGTGCCCAATATGATCCTTCTCCCGCGCGCAGCAGACGAACTCAAGGTTCCGTTTGTGGCATCGGGAGGCATGGCAGACGCTCGCAGTCTCGTCGCCGCGCTCGCAATGGGAGCCGATGGGATGAACATGGGCACGCGCTTCGTTGCGACCAAAGAAGCGCCCGTGCACGAAAACGTCAAGAAGGCGATCGTGGCTGCGACGGAGCTGGATACGCGGCTGGTCATGCGCAGCCTGAGAAATACCGAGCGCGTCCTGAAGAATACCGGCGTCGATCGCCTGCTCGAAATCGAACGGGAGAGAGGCGGCGACCTGCAGATCGAGGACATCGTCGAACAGGTTTCCGGTGTCTATCCCAAGGTCATGCTCGATGGCGAAATGGATGCAGGCGCGTGGAGCTGCGGGATGGTGGCGGGTCTGATCGACGACATTCCTACTGTGAAAGAACTGATCGATCGCATCATGTCCGACGCCACGAGGCTGATCCATGGGCGGCTGGGACAACTGCTCGGCTGATCGAGGCGGCAATGGTCGGTTAGTACCCGGTCTGCGTGTTTCGCGCGCGGGCATTTTTCAAAACGTGGGGCACGCCGATGTCGAAATGACGACATCGGCGCTGTCGGTCGCCTATCCGCAGTCCGGGGAGGCTTGCCGCCGTTATCGCAGGTACAACGGGATTGATGAATATGGAGCTACTTTATCTGGAAGACCTCTCTGCCGGGATGCGCTTCGAATCCGGCTCCTTTGCCGTTGACGAAGAAGACATGAAGCGATTCGCTCAACAGTTCGATCCGCAGCCCTTCCACCTTGACGAGGAGGCCGGACGCTCGACGTTCTTCGGCGGACTCGTCGCCAGCGGCTGGTATACCGCTGCGATCACAATGCGACTCTGGACTTCGGGTGGTCTTCCGTTCGCCTGCGGCGTCATTGGCATGGGTGGCGAAATCGGTTGGCTGAAGCCGGTCAGGGCGGGGGATGTGCTGCGTGTCGTCAGCACGATCGTTGATGTGACGACGTCGAAGTCGAAGCAGGACCGAGGCATTGTCGCCGTATCCGCCGATACGCTGAATGAGGCGGGTGACGTGGTGTTCAATGCTCGTCCGAGATTTTTGGTGTTCGCTCGTCCGCGTTGAGCGCACGAGCTACGAACGAATTCGAATCACTATCCGAGGAAACAGGAGTTTTTTCGATGAATCAATTACTGGCATCCGTCCTTCGGGCGCATGGCGGGGTTGAGCGCTGGAATAGCTTTAGCAACGTTGCCGCGACGATTGTCAGCGGTGGTCAATTGCTCGATCGCAAAGCGCCACAAGCTCCTGAGCCACGCCGTGTGATGGTTTCCACGCACCGGCAAGCGAGTTCGATCACACCGTTTGGCACGGCAGACAGGCTTGCGCGCTTCACGCCGAACCGCGTGACCGTGGAGACGCTCGATGGCGACATGCTGAGCGAGCGGACGAATCCGCGCGAGCACTTTGCTGGGCACGATCTGGATACGGCGTGGGATCCATTGGACCGGGCGTATTTTGGCGGCTATACGCAGTGGATCTATCTCAACGCGCCGTTCATGTTTACGTTACCCGGGGTGACGGTCGAGGAAGGGGCTCCGCTTCGACATGGAGACGAGACGTGGCGTGCGCTGCGCGTGACCCTCCCGCCGGATATCGTCAGCCATAGCGCCGTCCAGACGTTCTACTTTGGCGATGACTTCCTGCTGCGCCGCCAGGACTACACGCTGGATATTGCTGGAGGTTGTAACGTTGCGCATTACACGTCCGATTTAGCGGAATCGAACGGCCTGCTGATTCCGAATCGAAGAAGGGCCTATCTCTGTGACGACAACTACAATGTCCTGGAAGATCGGCTCCTGATCTGGATCGACTATACGGACATTCAAATCAGCTAGGACTGTAGCAAGTCGGGAACCGGCCGTCGCCAGGAAGATGACGACGTCGGTTTGTCGATATGGAGGCGGCGAAGATGGCTGGCGAATGTATCTACGCCTTGGGTGGCGACGAGTGGAAATATCCGCCGACATCTCACCGCCGCCACTCAGCGCAGCGAATCCATCGCGAGGGCTTTGGCCAGAAATCGGCGGCTGGCCGCCAGGATCTCCTTTCGTGTGCGCTCGGTCTCGACGGCACGCGCGAGCACCAACGCCCCCACACACTGAGCGATGAGTGCCCACGCCGCGTCGGAATCGCCGGTGCGATTGCTCCAGCTCTTCTGGATGCGTTTGACTGCGTCCTCAACGGCCTCGCGCACATCGGGTGCTGCGCGGGCGATCTCCGGCCCGAGCGTGGGAAGGACGCAGCCTTCCTCGGGGTGCAATGCGTGAAAGGAGCTCAAGTAGTTTCGTAGGCACTTGGCTACATGATCGACAGGGGAGGTGCCGTCGCCAGCGAGCATCTCGGTGCTCTTTTCAACTTCCTCGGCAACCAGGGCCTCGAAGAGCGCATCCTTGGACGGGAAGTGGTTGTAGAAAGCACCGCCAGTGAGCCCGATCGATCCCATCAGCGCATCGACGCCCGTGGTTGCGAACCCGCCGCGCTTCGCAATGGCTTTGCTGCTGGCTATGAGTCTTTGGCGGGTTTCTGCCTTGTGGGTACTGGAGTAACGCATGTTGAGGCTCCGCTAAATTCCCTCGGTGACAATCCTTACAGGATAGCATAACCGTCGTTTACCAATCATTCAAGCCCGAGTTTCTCCGGGTCTGCCGACGTCGCGCTATATCGCCCCAATCCCTTCGATCTCTCGGTCGTTGTGTGAAAGCGATACTAGGGTAATCAATGACTAGGCATATTCGCGGTGTCGATTTATAAATGAACGTGCGTTAATTAAAGGAGATGAGCATGGCAGGTGAAACAACAAATAAGCGGCCGGCGGCACTGGTGATCGGCGCGGGCGATGCAACCGGAGGGACAATTGCCCGCAGGTTCGCGCGCGAGGGCATGGTTGCTTGCGTGGTGCGTCGGCAGGCCGAAAAACTCGAACCCTTGATCAAGCAGATCGAGGCGGAGGGGGGCACGGCGGTGGGGTTCGGGTCCGACGCTCGCAAGGAGGAAGACGTCATCGATGTCGTGTCGAGGATCGAGCAGGAGATTGGTCCGATTGAGGTGATGGTGTTCAACATCGGCGCGAACGTTCCCTGCAGCATTCTTGAGGAGACCGCACGCAAGTACTTCAAGATCTGGGAGATGGCCTGCTTCAGTGGATTCCTGTACGGGCGGGAAGTGGCCAAACGCATGGTCGCCCGACAGCGGGGAACGATTATCTTTACCGGGGCGACTGCGGCGATTCGCGGATCCGCCAATTTTGCAGCCTTTGCGGGAGCGAAGCACGCGCTGCGTGCCTTGGCTCAGAGCATGGCGCGTGAGCTCGGGCCAAAGAATATCCACGTCGCACACGTGGTTGTGGATGGTGCGATTGACACGGACTTCATCCGGGAGAATTTTCCGGAGCGGTACGCGACAAAAAGCGACGACGGCATTCTTAATCCGGAGCATATCGCGGATAACTATTGGCATCTCTACACCCAGTCGCGTGACGCCTGGACGCACGAGCTCGACCTGCGTCCGTGGCGAGAGACGTGGTGACACGTGGCGAGAAGCGCTGCTCAACCCTATCTGTTATCCAGGAACCGCATATGTCCAAACGCATTGACTTCTACTTCGATTTCGGTAGCCCTACCGCATACCTTGCCTGGACGCAATTGCCGAAGATCGCCTCCGAGTATGGCGCGGAGCTTGCATTGAAGCCCGTACTGCTAGGCGCAATCCATAAGGCTACCAACAACGCGTCGCCGGCTACGGTTCCGGCAAAAGCTGCATGGATGCAGCGAGATCTGGCGCAGTTCGCGGCGAGTTACGGCGTCCGTTTCGAGCATAACCCGTACTTTCCGATTAACACGCTTGTCTTGATGCGCGGCGCAACGGGTACACGGATGCGCGACGAGGGATTGTTCGATCGCTATGTGGACGTGATCTTCCGGGCGATGTGGGAAACGCCCCACAACCTTGGGGACATGGAGACGCTGAAAGCGGTGCTGCGAAACGGAGATCTCGATCCGGAGCTGATCTTCGAAATCGTCCAGGATCCGGCAGTCAAGGAAAAGCTCAAGGCAGACACCGATGCGGCGGTTGCCAGAGGGCTCTTTGGCGCACCGACTATGTTTGTTGGTGAACAGATGTTCTTCGGGCAGGACCGCCTCAATTTCGTGCGGGATGCGTTGCAGTTCGATTGATGCGACTGCTGCGGCCGCAGCGGCTGCGCTTGTGCCGGCGTGTTTCGCGAGCCGGATGGCGCGGCTTCCGGCTGAGCAGCGGTAGCCGCCAATCCGGGCTGCGCAGCAGTTCATTACAGAAAATGCTAACAGGAGACGGGAAACATGGAGCGGATTTGGCAGCCGCAGTATCAGGATGGAGTTCCTTTTGAGATCGACATTGACGGATACCATTCAATCGTCGACTTCCTCGATCGGGCAAGTGCGGAACGCCCCGACCAGACCGCATTCGTATGCGTCGGATCGTCACTTAGCTTCAGGGAACTGGATACATTGAGTCGTGCTTTTGCGAGCTACTTGCTGAATGTTGAGGGACTCAGTGCCGGGGACCGTGTCGCAATCATGCTGCCGAACCTTCTGCACTATCCCATCGTCGTGTTCGGCGCATTGCGGGCCGGTCTGACGCTTGTCAACCTTAACCCGAACTACACGACTCGAGAGATACTCTTCCACATGCAGGACAGCGGTGCGAGCCTGCTGGTGGTTTCCGAGAAGTCGATCGCCGCTGTGCCAACGGAGATCGACGGCAAAGCTCGCAAGATCGTCGTGGTCGCGGCTGGCGAAATGCAGTCATTCAGGGAACTGGCAAAGGGCGTCGAAGCTCCTGACATCGATACGAAGGCTAGCCCCGTGGCGGCGGGAGAACGCCGCTTCATCGATGCGCTCACGATTGGGCGGCGCACGCCGCTTTCGGTGCCGACAGTCACGCTGGATATGATGGCCTTTCTGCAGTACACGGGGGGGACGACCGGCAAGCAAAAAGCGGCTGTGCTCACTCACCGGAACTTTGTCGCGAATATTCAAATGATGTCCGACTGGTTCCGGGCGGGCTTCGGGAAGGCAGACGAGTGCCTGGTGACCATTCTGCCGATGTATCACATCATGGGACTATCCATGGGCTGCATTTTTTCGGTCGCCATGGTACGCAAGAATGTACTTATCCCGAATCCTCGCGATCTTGAGCATTTCGTCAGCGAGCTTCGGGATCACCGCTTCACTTTTCTGCTCGGCGTGAACACGTTGTTTAACGCACTTCTGGAGTATGAGCCGTTCCGAAATCAGGATCTCAGCTGCCTCCGGCAAACTACCGGAGCGGGTGCTCAGGTGGAACCGGAAGTCGCGAAAAGATGGCGCGAACTGACGGGTTGTCGCCTTCAGGGGGCGTATGGGCTGACGGAGGCATCGCCGGGCGTTTGCGCGATGCCGCTTCATTCGGCAGGGCACGAAGGCAGTGTTGGCTTGCCGTTTGCGTCGACTGACCTTGTACTGCTCGACGATGAAGGGAACGAAGTCCCTGCCGGCGTGGCGGGCGAAATTGCGGTCAAGGGACCGCAAGTGATGAGTCGCTACTGGAACCGGCCGGAAGAGACGCAGGCGGCGTTCACTCCGGATGGTTTTCTGCGCACCGGCGATATCGGCATGGTCGATCCGGACGGTTTCCTCACAATCATCGACCGCAAGAAGGACGTCGTATTGGTGTCGGGCTTCAACGTATATCCGAACGAGATCGAGTCGGTCGTGAGTTCGCATCAAGGGGTTCTTGAGTGCGCGTGCATTGGCGTACCAGATGAAAAGACCGGCGAAGCACTCAAAGTATTTGTCGTAGCCCGCGATCGCATGCTTACGGAAGACGCCCTTCAGCAGTTTTCTCGCGAATTCCTGACTGCGTACAAGGTGCCCCGGCAATTCGAATTCATCGACGCCCTGCCGAAGTCGCCGGTAGGAAAAGTGCTCCGTCGCGCGTTGCGCGCCTGAATTGACAACCTAATGGGAAAACTCAGACACGACAATGGGTAAATATAATCCGCCAATACGCGACATGCATTTTGTTCTGCATGAATTGCTGAACGTCGAAGCACGCTTTGCGCAGATGCCGCCGTACCAGGACCTGGATGCAGCCACAATCGACCAGGTGCTCATAGAGGCCGGCAAGTTTTGCAGCGAGATCCTGCAGCCGTTGAATCTGTCTGGCGACCGCGAGGGCTGTACGCGTGAAAGCGCCGGAGAAGTCAGGACACCGTCTGGATTCAAGGAAGCATATCGTCAGTACATGGAAGGCGGGTGGCCGGCGCTCACGTGCTCGGCTGATTTCGGTGGGCAGGCGTTGCCGCAGGCGGTGGGCAACGCGGTTACCGAAATGATGTGCGCTGCGAATCAGGCATGGAGCGCGTATCCGATACTGTCGCACGGTGCATACAACTGCCTGCACGAGCACGCGAGTGACGAACTGAAGCGCTCGTATCTACCGAAGCTCGTTTCCGGTGAATGGGCCGGGACGATGTGCCTGACTGAAGCGCACTGCGGATCGGATCTGGGATTGTTGAGAACACGGGCCGAACCGTCCGAAGACGGCTCTTACCGTATTACCGGCACAAAGATCTTTATCTCGGGCGGCGAGCATGATCTGACCGACAATATCTTGCATCTGGTGCTCGCACGAATGCCAGACGCCCCGCCAGGTTCGAAAGGAATCTCGCTGTTCCTTGTTCCCAAGTTCCTGCTTGATGATCCTGGCAAACCCACGGTGCGCAATTCAGTGCAGTGTGGGGCGATCGAAGAGAAGATGGGAATACACGGAAACTCGACCTGCGTGATGAATTTCGACGGCGCGCGCGGATGGCTTGTCGGGGAGAAAAACAAGGGCTTGAACGCGATGTTCGTGATGATGAACGCATCGCGTCTCGCGGTTACCGTGCAGACGGTCGGCCTGAGTGACTTTGTGTACCAGCAGTCAGCGGCGTATGCAAAGGAGCGGCTCCAGATGAGAAGCGGATCCGGGCCAAAATTTCCGCAATATTCTGCCGATCCCATCATCGTGCATCCCGACGTGCGGCGCATGTTGCTGACTCAAAGGGCTTACACCGAGGGCGGTCGTGCATTGACCGCATGGATCGCCGTTCTCGCTGACGAGGAGGCCTCGCACGGCGACCGTGCAAGGCGTGCCGATGCCGCAGCTCGCGTGGCGCTGCTCACACCGGTGGCTAAAGCGTTTCTGACCGACAACGCCTTTGAAAGCACAAATTTGGGCATGCAGGTGTTCGGTGGTCACGGTTATATCGTCGAGTCCGGCATCGAGCAGTACGTCCGCGATGCCCGCATCAGCCAGCTATACGAAGGGACGAATGGGATTCAGGCATTGGATCTCGTCAATCGGAAAGTCGTGAAAGACGGTGCCACGGCATTGAACCGTTTGTTCGACGAGATTGAGGGCTTCGCGCTGGCGTGTTCGGCCGACGTGGATATGGCCCAATTCTCACGCTCGCTGCTGGTGGCGCTTGCACAAGCGCGAAGCGTGACGGGCATCATTCTCGATGGTGCATCGGAAAATCCGGATTCGGTCGGCGCGGCCGCCGTTCACTATGCGCGCGTAATCGGCCACCTGTTGCTCGGCTATCTATGGGCGCAGATGGCACGGATCGCGCTGGCGCAGACCGGATCATCGGACCGCTTTTACTCGACAAAGTTGGCAACAGCCCGCTTTTACTTTACGAGACTTCTGCCGGAAATCAGTTACCAGATTGAAATTATCGGTACGGGGCCGGAATGTCTGATGGAAGTTGACGGTGAATCGTTTTGATTTCCAAAGAGATTTCACGCGGGAATGGTGTCGCGACCCCGCTGCACGAAGCGGGGTCATCTGCCGCAGCGCCGTTAGCGCTGCGCAATTCTGGCCTGCGGTGCGCGCGCCACAAAACCGAAGTTGCAAACGAATTCTGTCCAGCGATTGCAATCAATGTTGGCCCCGCGCTGCAGTTGGTGGACGGTAGCGTGTCGTCCATGCAAGCGCTCTGGCGATTACGCATGACGCCGGTGCGTTGTGGGTCACATGCAGGAGACGGACTGCATAAGCGAAGGCCTCTAGCCTGCGTCGCGCTGTGCTCCGATTTATACACGGTGGGTATTTCGATATTCCTGCGCCAGGAGCAGGCATAGTGCGCCAAGTGCCTCCAGGTGCGCAGCCTGTTCAGGACTATCTATTTCGCGCGACCCTAGGACATCATCCAACATCGGCGCGAGCAGTCTCAGTCGCGCGAAGGAAGAGTCATCCAACAGCATTTTTCGTCTCCGCTAAAGGGCCGGTGCTCGGTCAAGTGAGTACCGAGAGTCGTTTCTTATCCTGACTTATTTGCCGGGGTGGGCCGTTGGCACAAACTTTTATGCCCCGCCCACGCAGAAGCAAGATCCCATCGAAGCTGACCAGTTATTAGCTCCGGGTCTCACTCGGGCGGGAACACGCGCCAGGCACCGTCATCGTGCCGGAAGAAAAAGAGCGCAACCGGGCCGTCCGGTTGCCGTGCCTCAACGCATACATATCGGCTCCGCTTGGAGCCTGTGCGACCGAATCGGGTTACCCGAACGGGCGTCTCCGAAGTTGGCATCAGCCATTTTTCAACCAGCGAACGCAAGGATGTTTCTGCGGTATTCATCGCTCGTTCCCGTTGGTTCGGCCGCGCCCTGTCGCAATCGCCACGACGCAACTTCGGCCACAAGGGGCCGGCCACTTCGCGTGATTGATACTGCACACAATCGAACGAAGCAGCGGTGGCGACATGGGCGACTTTGCCTGCTAATTTCTAGTTCGGGACGCAGCCCCATGACGGCGTCCGGGGCATACTGGACGCCGCCGGACTTCGAAAGTCCACCCGCTGAAAAAAGCTGGCAGGGAGTGCTTGAAGAAGCAGGGGGCTTGCTTGAAGAACTTGACGTCGGTGGCCGACATCGAAAACGCTACTACTTCTCCACGGCGTCCACTGCTACAACGACCTGTCCGGTCCGCCTGGCCGAGGCGGAAGACGCAGCGCTAACATTGCTTTCGGCAATCGCTACTGCTTGCTTCGTCGCTTTTTTGGCCGTTTCGTATGTCACGCTGGAGGCCTCGTTAGTTGTCTTGATGAATGCCTTCAATGCCGACAAGGCGGTCTCGAATCCTGCCGGGGTGTCCTTCGAGAGACCGTCGAATAACGCTTGTGCATTGTGCTGGTGCTGCTTGAACTGAGCTTCAGCGATCGCGGCGATTTCGGCTTGGGTACCGGATATGATTTCGTAGACGTGTCGCCAGTACGACTGCGCTTTTTCTGTGGCGGGTTGTACCTCACGCGTCTGCAGCGCGTATAGCTCCTGTGGGTCTTTGGCCGAAAACGCCTTGGCGATGATGTCCTGATTTTTGGCAACGGTCGATTTGACCGCTTGCAGGTTCAGCTCAGCCAGCTTCTCAATGCCTTCGAAACCTTTGGTCAGGACACCAAAGGTTGCCTCAAGGGCGGCTTTATGCGCGGCTATCAGTTGTTCGGGCACAGGACTGCTCATTACTAACTCCTTAGGGATGAAGTGGCGAATGTCCGGGAGACCGACGAAGGGAATCACGGATGACGAGCCACAGGTTAGGAAGCGTTGGTGCGGTGCAGCAGAATCGATTCTAAGGTTGCGCACGCGGATGTCAATCGTTTATCGGCTGCTGACGATGCGCGGCGTGCGCCTGCGGCGCCGAATGCCTTGGTGGCATTGAAGCGCAAGGGCTATTTAGGGAGAAACCCTGGTGAGAGTGGGCCGTGTCTGGCATCCGGCCGAAACGTTTTGATTCGGCTTGTGCGGCGCCGCAAAAAAGCGGCGGCCAGGCTGCCGAAACCGTTTTGCCGCGCGACGGAATTCGAGGCGCCAAGTCGTTGCCGCTGGTGCACCAACTCGAGTTCGCCAGCTGGAACGCCACCGCCAACTCGCCGGTCGAACGCCCGCGCGCGTTGCAAGCTGCTCGCGCGTCGATACAGAAACTATGATGAACCGTCCTGCGCCGCGGTCACAGCTTGCAAACGAGACCGTTCCGTGCGCGAAGCGCCTTCGACCACGCCCTTTTGGCACAATCCATTCCGAGAAATCCGAGCAGGCTCTTTCAATCGTCCTGCGAGGTACTGACGGTTTCAAATCGGCCATACGTTCGAGCACAGTTGCCGGCGATAAAACGGAGGCACGGGGCTTAAGGTGGTGCAGCGATTTCCTACGAATTATTTTTCGTTTGACACCAATGTGCAGGCCGAGGAATAGTGAGGTGGTCAACGTACCTGCTGCGTCGTGCTCTTGCAGGGTTACGAGAGACACAACATGGCGTCACGAAGCTGTAATGACGAACGTGTAGCCTCATGCGATGCCACGAGTGAGTTGGCGCTGAATTGTATAAAAATATAAGCTGAGAGACATCAAACAAGATGAACCGGAGTACCGAAAATATCGACCACCTCGAACGTAGCGTCGGGGACAACCGCCTCAGGCACGCTCTCGCCGCACGCCTTGACAGAGCATTTAAACGGGCCGGCGTCAGCTCGGCCCAGGCCGCGAAGTGGTTAGGCGTGAGTGAAGACGACGTGCAGTATTGGCTGCGCGGAATCACGGTTCCGCCGCTAAACGCTTGTACGCGTCTCGCCGCTATCCTCAATCTCGATGTGCACTGGCTTTGCACGGGGCAACCCCAGGTCGCCTAGGCCGCCTTCTTGAGAATCGCGTCCCCCAGTGAGTCCAGATGCGGAAAGTTAACGCACGTTAAATGACGGAAGCTGCGTGAATAAAAATCGACCAGCGCGCCAGGGGAGCCGTCGCTTTGAGCGGCCATCGCGTTAGACCAACGGGGATGCCGTCGACGTGTTGCCCCAAGTGGGTTGGCACTTAATGGGCAACGCAGAGGACTGCTTGTGGAAATGCGTTGGCTATACCGAGGTAATGAACCCGAGAATGGGGTGGGAATGCGGCCACGCTTTTTTTTCACAGGACAAATCGCTCTCACCGTGAAAGAATGGTGCAACACAACGACCCCGGCCAATCAGTCGAATGAGATGGATCGATATTCGTGAGCGGGACTCGCTACGGCGGAAATATTTTGCGGCTTCACTTGCAAGAATTTAGTTCACTAACCGTTACGGAAATTGAGAGCAGAAGATGGCAAAGCGAATTGCGTACGTGACTGGCGGCATGGGTGGTATTGGAACGCTGATATGTCAGCGTCTCTATAAGGATGGACTCACGGTCGTGGCCGGATGCGGGCCCAACTCGTCGCGACGGGAACGATGGTTAGCCGAGCAGGCCGAGCTTGGATTCTCCTTCACTGCCTCGGAGGGTAATGTCGGGGACTGGGAATCGACAGAGGCCGCTTTCGCGAAGGTGAAGAAAGAGGTCGGTGAGATTGACGTGCTGGTGAACAATGCCGGCATCACGCGGGACGGCGTGTTTCGCAAGATGTCGCGGGAGAACTGGAACGCTGTCATTGATACGAACCTGACGAGCCTGTTCAACGTGACCAAACAGGTCATCGAGGGGATGGTTAGCAAGGAGTGGGGCCGAATCATCAACATCTCGTCGGTGAACGGACAGAAAGGGCAGTTCGGTCAAACCAACTACTCGACTGCCAAGGCGGGCATCCACGGTTTCACGATGTCGCTTGCTCAGGAAGTGGCGACAAAGGGCATCACGGTGAATACGGTTTCACCCGGGTACGTCGGAACCGATATGGTTCGTGCCGTACGTCCCGAAGTACTGGATGCAATCGTCCAGAGCATTCCTGTGCGTCGGCTAGGCGAGGCGTCGGAGATTGCCTCGATTGTCTCGTGGCTTGCGAGTGACGAAGCGGGCTTCGCTACTGGGGCGGATTTCTCGCTCAACGGTGGCCTGCACATGGGTTAAGAATCGGCCCGGGGCGAGAAGGGCACGGCCCTAAAGGTCATGGCTCTAGCGCCCACGACAAGGCGCTAGAGCATTTGAAAGAGAGACCCGGCCGATGACCTTTCACGAAGGCGCGACGCAGGGGACTTGCGAGATGCATAGGTTGTACCGATACCAAGACTTCACCATCGAGGTGAATGCGGAGTCCATCGACGGAAATCCCAGATGGAAAGGTTCTTTCCATACCGGTCGGATACGTCGCGGTCGTTCACATTTCATGCGGAAAGCTCCACAACAATTCAACGGTTGAGCGTCGGTCAATGCGATGGTCGACCAGTCGCTAGCGAGGCCGAAGCCTTGATGCGAGGCTAACTGTCTGGGACAACAATGTTTGCGGCAGGCCAGAAGTCGTTTGCAAGCCACCAACACGCTGGAAGTTCTGTTGGATGCGATGCACCGGGTGGTAACATTTGTTGTCATCCTTATCGGCCGCTCACCCGGACCATCGCATGCCCGACAGTTTTGACCAGCTCGCCGCCCTGATCCGGGCGCGCTTTTCCGAACTGAGTCCGCAGTTCCAGATGGGAGCCGGGTTCCTGCTCGATCATCCCGACGAAGTCGCGGTCTCGTCAATGCGCAAAGTGGCCGAGCGGGCGCAGGTGCAACCGGCCTCGCTGGTACGCCTGTCGCAGCAATTGGGTTTCCCCGGCTGGAACGAATTGCGCAACCTGTTCGTCGCGCGCGTGCGCACGCGGCCCGAGCCGCTCGCGAGCCGCGCCCGCTCGCTCGTCAAATCGAAAGACGCGCTGGCCAACGACCTGCTGGTCGCGCAACAACACAATCTCGACGTCACTGCCGCGCATAACGGCCGCGTGATCGTGGAAACGGCGCGTCTGTTGCGGCGCGCGCCGCATGTGCATGTCGCGGGTTTTCGCTCCTGTTATGCAGTGGCGTTCGGCCTTGTCTACGGCTACCGGCTGTTCCGCCCGTCGGTGTCGCTGCTCAACGGCGAAGCCGGCACGCTCGAGATGCAGTTGCGCACGCTCGAGCGTGACAGCGCCACCATCGTCATCAGTTTCGCGCCGTATTCAGTCGAAGCGGCACGCGTGGCCGAAGCCGCGCTGGAAAAGGGCAGCAAGCTGATCGCGATCACGGACAGCGCGGTCTCGCCGATCGCGTTGAACGCCGATAAGGTGCTGATTTTTTCGCACGAAAGCCCGTCGTTCTTTCCTTCGCTGGTGGCTGCCACGGCGATTGCCGAATCGCTGGTCGCGCATCTGCTCGCGCTGGAAGGGGCGGGCGCCGTCGAGCAGCTCGGCATTGCCGAGCAATCGCTGCATGACAAGGGCGCGTACGTGCCTTGATGTTCGTGCTCTGAGCGAGGCAGGCATCCGCGGCGGAGCAGAGTCGCTCCGTTTGCTTCGTTCTCGTACCGTTTGACAACAAATGTTGTTTAGACGTATAAATGCGTACCGCTTGTTGAATAGGTGCGAGCCGTGGCGTCGAAGCAGGATTGGAGTCTCAGGTGAGCGGTGAGCCGTATGACATCGGCTACCGGCTGGGAATGACGATGGCGATCCCTTTTTGCACGAACGTTGCGCTCTGGTTGAGGTTCAATCTGCAGCCTCGCGCCTGAGCAGCCGTCGCCCATAGAAAGGAAAGGGAAAACCATGTCCACCGTATTCCATCGCTCGCCGAAGCAGTCACTGCCGGTGGCTGTCGCCGGCGACGGTATCGAAATCGTCGATTCCACCGGCAAGCGCTATATCGATGCCTCGGGTGGCGCGGCCGTCTCGTGCCTCGGCCATAGCAATCAGCGCGTGATCGACGCGATCAAGCGTCAGGCGCAGCAACTGCCGTATGCGCACACGTCGTTCTTCACCACCCAGGCCGCGGAAGAACTCGCTGACCGTCTGGTGGCGAGCGCGCCGCAAGGGCTCGAACATGTGTACTTCGTCTCGGGCGGCTCGGAAGCGATCGAGGCGGCGCTCAAACTGGCGCGGCAATATTTCGTCGAGAAGGGCGAGTTGCAGCGCCGTCATTTCATCGCGCGTCGCCAGAGCTATCACGGCAACACGCTGGGGGCGCTCGCGATCGGCGGCAATGCGTGGCGGCGCGAGCCGTTTCTGCCGATCCTGATCGAGGCGCATCACGTGAGCCCGTGTTACGCGTATCGCGAGCAGCGAGCGGACGAGACCGAAGAGCAGTTCGCGCAGCGTCTCGCAGATGAACTCGAACAGAAGATTCTTGAACTCGGCGCCGACACGGTGGCCGCATTCGTGGCGGAAACGGTGGTGGGCGCAACGGCCGGCGCCGTGCCGCCGGTGCGCGAGTATTTCCGCAAAATCCGCGCGGTGTGCGATCGCTACGGCGTATTGCTGATTCTCGACGAAATCATGTCGGGCATGGGCCGCACGGGCTACCTGTACGCGTGCGAGGAAGACGGCGTCGCGCCGGACCTGCTGACCATCGCCAAGGGGCTCGGCGCCGGCTATCAGCCGATCGGCGCGACGCTGGTGAGCGAGCGGATTTACCAGACGATCGTTGGCGGCTCGGGCTTCTTTCAGCACGGGCATACCTATATTGGCCATGCCACCGCCTGCGCCGCGGCGCTCGAAGTGCAACGCGTGATTGCCGACGACCATCTTCTGCCGAACGTGCAGGCGCGCGGCGAGCAGTTGCGCGGCCGGCTGCGCGAGCACTATGCGCAACATCCGCATATCGGCGACGTCCGCGGGCGAGGCCTCTTTGTCGGCGTCGAACTGGTGCAGGACCGCATCGCCAAAACGCCGTTCGACGCGAAGCAGAAACTGCACGCGGCGATCCGGCGCGAGGCGTTCGCGCGTGGCTTGATGGTGTATCCGATGGGCGGCACGGTCGACGGCAAGATCGGCGATCATGTGCTGCTGGCGCCGCCGTTTATCTGCACCGCACGCGACATCGACGAGATCGTCAATCGTCTGACGGATGCGATCGAAGGCGCGCTGACCGCCATCTGACACCCTTTCCATTTCTGCGAGATCTGCGATGAGCGAGCGTTTGCCTCACTTCGAACTGTCCGATGCCACGCCCGAACAGAAGGCCGTGCTCGACGAGATCCTGTCGGGTCCACGCGGCAATCTGAACGGACCGTTTCTGGGCTGGATTCATAGTCCGGAGCTGGCGCAGCAGGCGCAGCGGCTCGGCGCGTTCTGCCGCTATCGGACCGGCTTGCCGCTGCGTTTGTCGGAGCTGGCGATTCTGGTGACCGCGGCGCGCTGGCAGGCGCAGGCCGAGTGGCATATCCACTATCCGATCGCCCTGGAAGCCGGCGTGGCCGAAGCGGATGCCGAGGCGATCCGTCAGGGTCATCGCCCGCCCTTCGCGGACGCCGATGACGCCTTGATCCACGACTTCGCGAGCGAACTGTACGACACCAGGCGCGTCTCGGATGCCACTTATGCGAAGGCGGTCGGGCGCTTCGGCCATCAGGTGGTGATCAACCTGGTCGGCCTGCTCGGCTACTACGCCCTCGTGGCGATGACGCTGAACGTGTTCGACATGCGCGCAATGGGACAGGAGAGCTTGCCGTTCGCCGAGTAGGCCGGAGCAGCCTGGTTTCGCTCCGCGCGCATCATCGAACCGTACGCCGGCATCGTCACGACATTGGCACACGGAAGCGCCTATGATGAAGTTCGGTCCACGCCTGCGCCTCTCGCGCCGCGCGGCACGCCCCGAAGGGCATCTCCTTTGGGGCACTCGCGACCGATGCCGACACCACGAAATCCGGGCTGGGCCGTTGCGGGCGGCATCACGTAGGGTTGAGGAGCGGCGCGAAGCAGGGCACAAACAGGAGAGAGCGATGAAGCGCAAGGCATCAGCAGTCTGGCAAGGCGGCCTGCAAGACGGCAAGGGCTCGATTTCCACCGACAGCGGCGTCCTCAAGGATACTCAATACTCGTTTGCCACACGCTTCGCGGACGGCATCGGCACGAATCCGGAAGAACTGATTGCGGCCGCGCACGCGGGTTGTTTCTCGATGGCACTGTCGGCGGAACTGAGCAAGGCCGGCATCACACCTGAACGTATCGGCACTACGGCAACCGTCACGCTCGACAAGGACGGCGGCGGCTTTACGATCACCGCGGTACATCTCGACGTGGCGGTGAAAATCCCCGGCGGCGACAAAGCCGCTTTCGAGAAGGCCACCGCGGACGCCAAGGCGGGCTGCCCGGTGTCCAAGGTGCTGAACGCCACCATTACGATGGACGCGAAGCTCGAAACCTGAGCCCGAGGCTTGTGCACTGCAGACCCATGCGGAGCCGGCTGGCTGGGGTAACCAGGCCGCCGGTCGCCGCTTTCCATTCATTTCCCTCGTTTGTCACTCATTAGCCGCCTATTAACCGCCTATTAGCCACGCATTTTCCAATTAACGAACCTGACGACGATCCGGCCGCGCGTGGGCGCGGCACGCCGGTCGCCGTCGCCCACGGGACCGTCAATGACAACGCAAACCGAAAAAGCACGGCAATTCCAGTCATATCACGCAGCGGGCGAGGCCTTCATCATCCCGAATCCGTGGGACATCGGCACCGCGCGGCTGCTCGCGCTGTCCGGCTTCAAGGCGCTCGCCACCAGCAGCGCAGGCTATGCGTTTTCGCGCGGCCTGCCGGATAACGCCATCGGCCGCGCGCAGATGATGGTGCACCTCGCCGAAATCGCGGGGGCGACCGATTTGCCGGTCAGCGCCGATCTGGAAAATGGTTTTGGCGATGCCCCGGAAGACTGCGCCGAAACGATCGTGCAGGCTGCGGCGGCGGGCGTGGTCGGTGGTTCGATCGAGGATGCGACCGGCCGCGCGGACGAACCGATTTATCCATTCGAAGCCGCCGTGGAGCGCGTGCGCGCGGCGGCCGTTGCGGCGCGCACGCTGCCGTTTCCGTTCACGCTGACGGCGCGCGCCGAGAACTATCTGGTGGGCCGGCCCGATCTCGACGATACGATCCGGCGCCTGCAGGCTTATCAGGAGGCTGGCGCGGATGTGCTTTACGCGCCAGGCCTGAAGACGCGCGAGGAGATCGCCGCCGTGGTCGGCGCGCTCGACCGGCCGGTCAATGTGCTGATGGGGTTGCAGGGCGTGCTGCTCGGGTTCGACGACTTGCGCTCGCTAGGTGTGCGGCGTGTCAGTGTAGGCGGCTCGCTGGCGCGTGCGGCGTTGGGCGCGTTTCTCCGCGCGGCGCATGAAATGCGCGATCACGGCACCTTCAACTACACGAAAGAGGCCGCCAGCGGCAATGAGATCAACCAGCTCTTCACGGCCGCCGCGCAGAAGTGGGGCAAACAACCGGGCGGGTGACGAACGATGGCGGGTTTGAAAATAGCGGGCGGGTAATCGTTTTCAGCGGCGCCCGCAGAAAACGATTGTGCACGTTAAAACAAAACCGGTTTTGAAGTGGGTGCATTTATCGATAAGTTTTCCGTTCACAGGTAATTCCGTTTGCGCGACAATTGGAATAAACCCGAATGGGGTTTCTCGGCGGCAGTTTAGATATGACAAATGGAGACCGCATTTTCTACCTGCGGATCGGGTTTGCTGCTGTAAATCCTACTATCGTGCGGTGCCGCACAGAAGGTGGCCTGGCGCTGTTCTACCGGGTTTTCCCGGTTTTACGGCACTCGCCGGCTTGGCAAAGCTATTCCAGTGCCGGTGAAAACGGTATCAATAAAAAGCACTTGCCGTTATTAATTTCGATTGTTAATCTTGGCAAACTTTTTAGAGTTTTCTTTCGGCAGGTTCTATGTTGCACAGCACGATGCGATGACTTAATTCCGCTCAACGGGTTCCGTAGGGGATTGAATATGCTGACCGCTACCATCGACGTATTCGAAACACCGCCAGCCGCACGCTTCAATGTCGGCGACGTTGTCACGCTGAAGGACGGCGGCCCGCGCATGACGGTGACGTATGCGGGACCGGTGGCGCTCAATCCTGGTGACTGGCTGATTTGCGAGTGGTTCGACGAACAGGGCGAACTGCGCCGCGAGATGTTCGCGCACGAGAGCGTGCGAGCCGAGCCGCGCTCGATTCCTGCTGGCTTGGTGGTGTGGGGCAAAATGGGCCGCCGCGCGGCCTGATTATTTCCTCCCGTTATTTCTCCCTTCGGTCACGCGCCGTAGCACGCCTCTGCACGCGCATCAGGAGCGCCGAGGAAAACGCCCGCATCCCCACGGTCTTTCGTGTCTCTACGATTTCACCTGCCACGTTCTTCGGCGGGTTCGGCTGCAACGCCCAGTAGAGCGCGAGCAGCCAGCCAAAGCCGGTCCAGCCGAGGCACGCATTGAAGAGCGCCAGTGTGAGCACGTCATGACGCTTGCGCCGGTCCGCGAGAATACTCGGCAGAAAATACAGCACCAGCGCGAGCACCGCTGCGATGGCCTGAACCACAACGTTGCCCCCCATAGCCAGGCTCCCCAAGACGCGATGTATGCCGCGATTGTCGCGCGATTGTTGGCTTTGCGCAGCGTCGCTGGAAACGTTCGCTGTCAGCCTGCCTGTACGGCGAGGGGTTCAGCACATCGCGCATCAGGACTATCATGCACGTTTTGACTGAACAGAACCGCCACGGACCGCCACCATGATCTCCGACGACACGACACAGCAGACTCAGCGCATCAACCAGGACACGCTACGCGAATTCGTAGACCGCAAATGGAACGACGAGATCGTGCCTGCGCTCACGGACTACATCGCGGTGCCGGCCAAGAGTCCGGCATTCGATCCCGATTGGGTCAAGCATGGCTACCTTGAACGCGTCATTACCGACGCGGCGCAATGGGCCGAGCAGCAACCCGTGCGCGGCCTGAAACTTGAAGTGGTCCGCTTGCCGGGCCGCACGCCGGTGATTTTCTTCGAAACGGCCGCAACCCGATCGGGCAGCGAAGAAACCATCGTGCTGTACGGCCACCTCGACAAGCAGCCTGAATTCGACGGCTGGCGCAACGACCTCGGCCCCTGGACGCCGAAGCTCGAAAACGACAAGCTATATGGCCGAGGCGGCGCCGACGACGGCTACGCGATCTACGCGAGCCTCACGGCACTGGCCGCGCTGGACGCGCAAGGCATCGAGCGTCCGCGCTGTGTCGGTCTGATCGAAACCTGCGAGGAATCGGGCAGCTACGATCTGCTGCCGTATGTCGACGCGTTGCGCGAACGGCTCGGCAAAGTCGGTCTCGTCGTGTGTCTCGACTCGGGGGCGGGCAACTACGATCAACTGTGGCTCACTACGTCGTTGCGCGGGCTGGTCGCCGGCGACCTAGAAGTCCAGGTGCTCGACGAAGGCATTCACTCGGGCGGTTACGGCGGCATCGCGCCGTCGAGCTTCCGCATCATGCGGCAACTGTTCGACCGTCTCGAAGACTCCGCCAACGGCACGCTGTTGCCGAAGGGGTTTCATGTCCAGATCCCCGCGGACCGGTTGCGCGAAGCGGAAGCAACCGCCCGGATTCTCGGCGACGATGTCTGGAAGAAGCTACCATGGGCCTGCGGGCAGGACGGCCGTCAGGTGCTGCCTACCACCACCGATCCGCAAGAAGCCTTGCTCAACTCGACGTGGCGTCCGTCGTTGTCGGTGACCGGTGCGGCCGGCTTGCCCGCGCTCGCCGACGCCGGCAACGTGCTGCGCCCGCGCACGGCGTTCAAGCTATCGCTGCGCCTGCCGCCGCTGATCGAAGCGGAAAAGGCCGTCGCCGAACTGAAGGCGCTGCTCGAATTCGACCCGCCTTACAACGCCAAAGTCACCTTCAAGCCGGATGCGGGCGCGGCGAGCGGCTGGAGTGCGCCCGATCTCGCCCCGTGGCTCGCCACCGCGCTTAACGATGCGTCGCGCGCGCATTACGGCGCGGACGTTGCGTATATGGGGCAGGGCGGCACGATTCCGTTGATGAACGTGCTGAAATCGGGCTTCCCGAAGTCGCAGTTCATGGTGTGCGGCGTGCTTGGGCCGAAGTCGAACGCACACGGACCGAACGAGTTCCTGCATGTGCCGTACGGCAAGAAGCTGACCGCGGCCGTTGCGCAGGTGATCGCCGCGGCGCCTTGACGAGCGTGTCGCCTTGACGTTTCCTGCAACAGCGTTGCGGGTGAGTTGCAGGTGAATCAGCGGGCGCTCTGGGGCGCCCGCGTTTGAATATGCAAATTGAATACACCTGAATACACCGTCTGTTAGCCCACAAATAGAAAACAACCGTCGGCAAGCTCTATTTTCGATTGCATTGCCTAATCGAAGACTATTTCTTTTTCTTTCAAATCCGGCAAGAAATTCAAGCTTTGCTGGTTCGCTAATCGATGGCGGCGACATGCCCATTTGCGGGCAAATTTCGCCGGTCTTCGGTGCGCTAGCATTTGCGTTCGCAGCATCTCTCGACCCGCGGCATACCGTCCCGCGACGCGCCGTCTGGCAAGGCTTCGCGCGCGCGTTGCATTCATCTGTTGCTTATCCCGCTCCCATCCGATTCCGGTCTGCTTTAGGCTCGCATTGCAATACCAGTGTTTAACCTTAAAAGGACCGATCAAAATGAATCTACATAATCACCACGCCTGCCGCCCGTTCCTCGAGGCCGGCAATTTGTCGCAAGTCTCCGCTTATTACGAAGAAGGCCGCAACATCATGTGGATGATGCTGCGGGCGCAGCCGCGGCCCTGTTTCAATCTCGATCTGGTGCATGACATTCTGGGTCTCGCGCAGGCAGCACGAGAGTCCGGCTTGCCGATCGACTTCTGGGTGACAGGCTCGTTGATTCCGAGCATGTTCAACGTCGGGGGCGACCTCGATTTTTTTGCTGACTCGATCCGCTCGGGCAAGCGTCAGGCGTTGATGGCGTATGCGCGAGCCTGCGTCGATTGCGTGCACGCGGCGGCACGCGGCTTCGATACGGGGGCGATTTCGATCGCGATGGTTGAGGGTACGGCGCTTGGAGGGGGCTTTGAGGCGGCACTGGCGCACCATTTCCTGCTGGCGCAAAACGATGCGCGCATGGGCTTTCCGGAGATCGCGTTCAATCTGTTCCCGGGCATGGGCGGCTATTCGCTGGTCGCGCGCAAGGCGGGCATGCGTCTGGCCGAGGAGTTGATCGGCATGGGCGAATCGCATACGGCCGAATGGCACTTCGGCAGGGGGCTGGTCGACCAGTTGTTCGAGCCAGGCGACGCCTATATGGCGACGCGTACTTTTATCGACACGCTCAGGCCGAAGATGAACGGCATCCGCGCGATGCTGCGGGCGCGTCAGCGCGTGCTGCAACTCTCGCGCGCCGAGCTGATGGAGATTACCGAGGATTGGGTGGACGCAGCCTTCACGATCGAGGAGAAGGACCTCGCCTTCATGGAGCGGCTGGTGATGCTGCAAAACCGCCGTACTTCGAACCTGCGCCAGACCGCCTCCAGCGCGGCCAATTTCGCCTGAACCAATCTGGGTCTTGACGGCGTCGAGCCGCAGCGGGCGGCCCCCAATCCCCCAATCCCCCAAGGGGACTTCCTTCGGGGCGGGGGACTTTCTTCGGGCCGCCCCCCAAGGGGACTTCTTTCGTCTTCGGGGGCGCGCGCAAGCTCAGGCAATCAGTCTGAGCTTCTGTCGATCCTGCAGCCAGCGTTCGAATTCCGCGGCCGGCATGGCCTGGCCATACAGGAAGCCCTGCACGTAGTCGACGCCCAGCCCCTTCATGAACATCTCTTCCGATTCGGTTTCGATCCCTTCGGCGACCACCTTGAAATTCAGTTCCTGTGCGACCACCACCATCGAGCGCACCAGTGCTTGCGCTTTGGTGTCGACGTTGATCGAGCGGACGAAACTGCGGTCGAGTTTGATGACGTCGAGCGGAATGCGGCCCAACTGCGAGAGCGACGAGTAGCCGGTGCCGAAGTCGTCCAGATGAACCTGAGCGCCGAGCTGGCGGAACTGCTTGATCAGATCGATCGCAGCCGCTTCGTCCTCGATCAGGCAGCTCTCCGTGAGCTCCAGGTCGATCAGGCAGGGGTCGAGATTCGCGCGCTGCAGCGCTTCGCTGAAATGCCGCACCACGGCTGTATCGACCAGCTGCCGTGCCGACACGTTGATCGCGACGCGCAGGTCGTAGCCGTCCGCCTTCCATTTGGCGGCCTGTTTGGCCGCCGTTTCCATGACCCAGCGGCCGAGCACGCCGATTAGCCCGGATTCTTCCGCATAGCGGATGAACTCGGCCGGCATGATCTGCCCGCGCTCCGGCGAGTTCCAGCGTACCAGCGCCTCCACGCCCTGCACCGCGCCGGTGGCGAGCACGAGCTTGGGTTGATAGTGCAGCGTCAGCTGGCCCTCTTCGAGGCCGCGCCGCAGATTGGTGTCGAGCCACATGTACTCGGCGACCTTGCGGTCCATGTCGGGCGAGAACACGCGATAGGTGCGCTTGCCTTCATCTTTGGCAACGTACATCGCCGTGTCCGCGGAACGGATCAGCGATTCGAGGCCGTCGCCGTGTTCCGGATACCGCGCGATCCCGATCGAGCAGCCGGTGTAGACCTCGACGAGCCCCAGGCTGAACGGCGTGCGCAGGCGTTCGAGAATGCGCTGCGCGGTGGCTTCGAGATCGTGGGCGGTGCCTTTGGCGGCGAGCACGATGAACTCGTCGCCGCCGAGGCGCGCGAGCGCATCGCCTTCGTTCAGGCAGGTGCTGATGGCCGCCGACACGTCGCGGATCAGCCGGTCGCCGAAGACGTGGCCGTAGTGGTCGTTGACCTTCTTGAAGTTGTCGAGATCGAGGAACAGCACGCCGACCGATTCGCCTGGGTCGGCTTCTTCGATCGCGGTACTGATCTTGTCCTTGATCGCGTTGCGATTGGCGAGGCCGGTGAGCGAATCGGTGTTCGCCAGTTCAGTGAGCCGTTCCTGCGCGAGCCGCTCTTCGGTGATGTCGGTGCCCGAGCAGATCAGAAACTGTTCTTCGACGCCGCTGCCGCTGTGGACAAATTTGTTGCGGAACAGAAAGAGCCGTTCGCCGTGGAGGGTTTTCACGCGCCGCTCGACTTCGTACGAGACGCCGCGATTGAAGAAACCGGTGATGTTCTGGCTCGATGCCGCACCGGATTCGGTGGTCATGAACAGCGCCCACACATTGCGGCCGACGATGTCTTCTTCCTTGACGCCGGTGAGTTCCTCGGCGAGACGGTTGAAGCGTTGTATACGACCATGCCTGTCGACGATGACTACGACCGAATTGACTTCGGAGACGACCTGTTCGGCGAAAGAGAGACCGTGGACCAGGTCGCGCGCGACGGATTCCGTGTCGTCATAGGCCGAGGCGGTGCCGGCCCACGCATTGCTGGCAAGTTTTTTGCCGACGAGGTGCAGGCGCAGCGGTTCGCCGAACAGCCGCACGTCGAGGACGAGGTGCGAGGTGATGCCGGTGAGGCAACGGATTTGCGTGGCCTGCTGGGGATTCAGCGGAATGGCGACATTGGCCGGCACGTCGCCGGTGACAGGCGTGAGTTCCAATGCGTTGCTGTCGTTCGACAGACGCCAGCAAGGGCTGCTTGTGCCGAACTGGGCATAAAGCACCTGGTCGTGTTGGTCGTCGTTCATGAGATCCCCGGGCGATGTGTGCCGATAGGCCCCACCGTAAAGGCAGGTTGGCGGCAAACAGTCTTCATCATACTTAAAGACTGGCCTCATTGTAGCGAAGCGGCTGACGTTCGGGCCCATAAACATTAACGGTCACGATGGTCTTCGGCTTTAGGCGTTTGTTTCGGGCGCGCGCCGGCGCGGAGCGTCGAAAACGCCTCAAAATTGCCTCAGAACCGCCTGGTCAGCATGCTCCGGGCGCGCTCACGCTCCGCGGGAATCGCTTCCACGGGGGCGGCGAACCAGAAAGCCCCTGCTACAAGTGTCGCGACAACCACACCATCGCAATACAAAACCCGATTCCCCGCAACCGCAGGCACCCGTTCGCCGACCAGCAACGTGCCGGCAAGATTCAAAGGATCGGTCCCGGCGACACACACAAAAGCACTATCGTTCGCATGCCGGCGAACCTCCCGCAATAACGGAATTGCTTCCGGTAACGCAAATTGTTCCCCGGCGAGGCCGTTCACAAATCGCCCGCCGCGAACCATGCCGCGCGCTTCGAGCCGCTGAAACACGCGCAACAGATCTCGCCACGGCGGCAACCATTCGGCCTCGCGTTCGAGCAAACGCCAGAACACCACGCCATAACGGCGCAGCAAAGTCATCGCGACATGTTCGAGTACGTCGGGGGCGAACTGCTGACGGCGCGCCGGCGAGGTTTCCGCTGCGCCCGCAACGGGCCGCCGGTTGACCAAGGCCCAGCGCCCCGCGTCGTCCATTCCTCCGATCAATGCGCTCGGCCGGACACGCCGGCTGCTCGCGTTAGCACGATAAGCACTGCGTTTGGCGACGGGTTTCAACAACGCCCGCAAGCCGGCGAAACTGTCGGAATTCACGAGGCCGGCTGCAACCAGCTCGCCCAGCGCGTTCTCCAGTTCCATGCGCAATCCGCCTGTTTCGGTCCGCAATTCGTCGAAGAACATTGCGCCATGTTGCGATAACGTGTCATGGACGCTCTGCGCGCGAGCCGATAGCTCCGCTTGTCTCGACGGGTCGATCAGCGCGCTCCATACGCGCACCTGAGCGCGGGGCAACAGCACGATCGGCGTGCTGCGCACCGGTCCCGCAGCGCTGCGGGACCGCTCGGTCAGACGGGTCCAGACGATCTTGCCGGTACGGCATAGTTCGTCTAGCGAAATGTTCGCGTACGCCTTTACGCGTGCCGGCAAAATGTCTTCTTCCCATGCGCCCGCCGCGGCCTGAAAACCCTCCAGCTGGTCGAGCACGGCGGCCAGTGCGTCGCGTCCGTCGCTGCGTGTGTCCGGCGTCAAATGCTGCCACTCGAATAGAAAGCGCATGAAGTCATGCCGCTCCACCGGCTCGATCTCGCGTCGCAAGCGTTTCACTGTGTAGCGGTGGATCCGCGCAAGCAAATGACGCTCGCACCATTCTTCTTCGGTGGCGCCCGGCGAGAAGCGGCCGCGCATCACGTAGCCTTCCGCTTCGAGACGCGTCAACGTTTGTTCAATGGATGCCACGGGCAAGCTCAGTGCCTCTGCAATCGCGCGCACCGGCAGCGGGCCGAAGCCGGTCAGCCGGGCGCGCAGCACGTCGAGCAGGGCGTCGTCGGCGCTCCAGGTGTCGGCGTAGCCCTTCGGCGCGGTGAGCGGTGGTTCAAACGGGGCGGCCGGATAGAGGGCCTGGAAACAGGTCAGGCGCTCGGCGGGCAGCCACAGCGCGTCGCCGGCAGAGATCCGCAGGCGGGTCGCGCGGCCTGATTCGGCGAGCGACGCGAGCCATGCCGGCCAACCTTCATCGTTGCGCGCGTCGGCATCGGTGATGCAGGCGAGGCCGGTCAGCGCTTCGTGCATCTCGTCGACGGTGCGCGCCTGCGGCCACGCTTCGTCGCGCACGCTGTCGATCGCATCGGCGTCGAGCGCGCCGAGGTCGTCGGCGCTCGACGGATCGGTCCAGCGGCGATTCAGCACGGCTTGCGTGCGGCGCTCTTCGATCGGTGCGTCGTCGAGATAGGCGTACGGCCTGGCGTTGAGGATTTCGGCGGCAAGCGGCGAGGGCGCCGGCAAATCGCGGGCGATCAGCTGCACGTCGCCCTGTTCGATGCGGCGCAGTAAAGCCACCCAGCTTGCGCTGTCCATCGCTTCGTGCAGGCAGTCGTCGACGGTTTGGTCCACTAACGGATGATGCGGAAGTTCGCGCTCGCCGACGATGTTCTCCAGACACGCAGCCTGCTCGGGAAACACGCTCGCCAGCAGATCTTCGCTACGCATGCGCTGCAATTGCGGCGGGGTCTTGCGCCCGCCGGTGTAACGCGGCAGGCCGAGCGCGATGGTCGCGTTCCAGCGCCAGCGCACGCCGAAGAGCGGCGCGTCGAGCAGCGCCTGGATCAGCAGATGCTCGGCGCTGTTCGAATGCAGGTAGCGCCACACTTCATCGAGTACGACCGAATGGCTGCCAGTCAGCGAGAGCACGATTGCGTCTTCGGTGGCGGCGGCTTGCAGTTCGAAGTTGAAGGTCCGGCAAAAACGCTTGCGCAACGCGAGGCCCCACGCGCGGTTCACGCGGCTGCCGAACGGCGCATGGATCACGAGTTGCGTGCCGCCCGATTCGTCGAAGAAGCGCTCCATCACGAGCGTGTTTTGCGTGGGCAGCACACTGAGCACGGCGCGTGCGCGGGCGAGATAGTCGACGATCTGGCGGGCGGCGGCTTCGTCGAGATCGAGGGTGTCGATCAGCCAGTCGGTTGCGCGTTGGAGGCGCGCGGTCATGACGTCGGCATCGGCCTCCTTCCCATCGAGCAGGTGCCCAATCTGCTCACGCAAGCGCGCGACGCCGAACGACAGTTCATCGCTGCGCCCCGGCGCCTCGCCGAGCCAGAACGGAATATTCGGCGGTTGCCCCTGCGCGTCCTCGACCCGCACACGGCCGCTCTCGATCCGCAAAATCCGATATGACGCGTTGCCGAGTTGAAACACATCGCCGGCCAGACTCTCGACGGCGAAATCTTCGTTGACGGTGCCGATATTGATCGCCTGCGGTTCAAGCACCACCGCATAGTCGGCGTTCTCGGGAATCGTGCCACCTGACGTCACGGCGACCAGTTTGCCACCGCGCCGGCCACGCAAGGTGCCGCTCACCACGTCGCGATGAATATAGGCGCCGCGCGGGCCGTTGCGGCTCGTATAGCCAACGGCCAGCATGCGCAGCACGGCGTCGTATTGCTCGCGTTCGAGGCCGGCGTAGGGGGCTGCGCGCCGCATCATCTCGAACAATGCGTCTTCGCCCCATTCGGCGCTCGATACTTCGGCCACGATCTGTTGGGCGAGCACGTCGAGCGGTGCGCGCGGAATCCGTAACGCGTCGAGTTCGCCACGCCGCACACAGTCGAGCAGCGCCGCGCATTCGATCAGATCGTCGCGCGAGGCCGGAAAAAGCCGGCCCTTGGGCATGCCGCCGACATGGTGGCCCGAGCGCCCTACGCGTTGCAAAAATGGCGCGATCGCGCGCGGCGAACCCATCTGGCAGACCAGATCGACGTCGCCGATATCGATGCCCAGTTCCAGCGAGGCGGTGGCGATCAGCACCCGCAACTCGCCGCGTTTCAGGCGCTGCTCGGCGTCGAAACGATGCTCTTTGGCGAGGCTGCCGTGATGCGCGGCGACCACGTCCTTGCCCAGACGCTCGGTCAGATGGCGCGCAGCGCGTTCGGCCATGCGGCGCGTGTTGACGAAGATCAGTGTGGTGCGATGCATCGCCACCAGTTCGGCGAGCCGGTCGTAGACGCGCTCCCACACTTCGTTGGGCATGACCGCTTCGAGCGGCACGGGCGGAATCTCCAACGCGAGATCGCGCTCGCGGATGTGCCCCACGTCGACGATCGCGCAGTCTGCGGGAATACCGCTTTCGATGCTCGCGCCGCCCACCAGAAAGCGCGCTACAGCGCTGACCGGCTTTTGCGTCGCCGACAGGCCGATCCGCGGCAAGCGCCGCTGACACAGCGCGTCGAGCCGTTCGAGGCTGAGCGCCAGGTGACTGCCGCGCTTGCTGCCGGCGAGCGCATGTATTTCGTCGACGATCACCGTGCGCACCGTCGACAGCATGCGGCGGCCGGAATCCGAGCCGAGCAGGACGTACAGCGATTCCGGCGTGGTCACGAGAATATGCGGCGCGCGTTTTTTCAGCGCGTTGCGTTCCTGCTGCGTGGTGTCGCCGGTGCGCACTGCGGTGCGGATGCCGAGCGGCGGCAGGCCGCGCGCGTCGAGTTCCGCGGCGATGCCCTGCAACGGCACTTCCAGATTGAGGCGGATGTCGTTGGAGAGTGCTTTCAGTGGCGAGACGTAGACCACCAGGGTTTCGTCGGGCAGGACGCCGCCGTTGGCAAGGCCTTGGTGGACCAGTTCGTCGAGCGCAGACAGGAAGGCGGTGAGGGTTTTGCCCGAACCGGTGGGCGCGGCGACCAGGGTTGAGCGCCCACGGCGAATCTGCGGCCAGGCGGCAGCCTGGGCGTCGGTGGGGGCAGGGAAGGTCTTCAGGAACCAGCCGGCGACCGCCGGATGGAAGTTTTCCAGCGCGCTAGCCGGTAAAGGGTTAGAAGCGGGGTTAGAAGCGGGGTTAGAAATGGGGTTGGAAGCGGGGTTGGAAGCGGGGTTAGAAGCGTGATCCGAAGCGGCATCTGGACCCGCTTGCAATACCGGGTCGAAGCCCGAAGAATCAGAGCGCGCGCCTAAGGCGGTGGCGGATGTCGAGGCCGAAGTCATGTTGGCACAGATGGGGGCGCGGTGTGGCATATCCAGAGGGCGGCAAGCGCCGGCCTGTTACGACGATCAACGATCAGTCTGGCAGGTTTTTACCGGCTTTGCCGACGCTTGCCGGAAACCCGTAAGGCGCCTCGCTTGCAGAGGACCAAGGCGTTTTTTCGAGCGGATTTTGCGGCCACAGTTGCCGTGCGAACCATAAGGGGCTGAAACATGCGTTCGCCGGGTGGCCGCTCAGAACCCACGCCGGCTCCTGCCGAAACTTGCCAGGTGCAGTACTCTATATGGCTCACTCATCCACGAATCCATGACGGAGTCTCGACGATGCGATACAACCAGTTAGGCCGTACCGGTGTGTTTGTTTCGGAGCTATGCCTGGGCACGATGACCTTCGGCGGCGGCGAGGGCATATGGAAGCAGATCGGCGATCTGCAGCAGGGGGACGCGGAGCGGCTGGTCGGCCGGGCGCTCGACGCGGGCATCAATTTCATCGACACGGCCGACGTCTACGCGGAGGGCCTGTCCGAACAGATCACGGGCCAGGCGCTGAAGAACCTTAAAGTGCCGCGCGACAAAGTTGTGGTCGCAACCAAAGTATTCGGCCCGACGGCAGAATTCCCGAACGCACGCGGCGCCTCGCGCTATCACATTATCGACGGTGTCAAGGCTAGCCTGAAGCGCCTGCAACTCGATCACGTCGACCTGTATCAGATCCACGGTTTCGATCCGGCCACGCCGATCGAAGAAACCGTGCGCGCGCTCGATACGCTGGTTCAGCATGGCCATGTGCGCTATGTCGGCGTGTCGAACTGGGCCGCGTGGCAGATCGTGAAGGCGCTGGGCATTTCGGAACGCCTCGGCCTCGCGCGCTTTGAAACGCTACAGGCGTATTACACGCTGGCGGGCCGCGACCTCGAACGCGAACTCGTGCCGATGCTGCGCAGCGAAGGTCTTGGACTGATGGTGTGGAGTCCGCTCGCGGGCGGCTTGCTGAGCGGCAAATATGGGCGCGAACACCAGGGCGAAGCCGGTAGCCGTCGCACGACGTTCGATTTTCCGCCGGTCAATCGCGAGCGCGCTTATGACTGCATCGACGTGATGCGTGGTATCGCGGAGGTGAAGAAGGTGTCGGTGGCGCAGATCGCGCTCGCGTGGCTGCTGCATCAGCGCGTGGTCACCTCGGTGATCGTTGGGGCGAAGAAAATCGAGCAACTCGATGACAACATCGCCGCCACTGGCGTCACGTTGGCCGCCGACGAGCTTGCGAAGCTCGATCAGGTCAGCATGCTGCCGGCCGAGTACCCAGGCTGGATGCTGGAACGCCAGGGCGAGGCGCGCCGCAAGCAGTTCGAGGAGGCGCGTCATCCGCTATGACGCGTGTCGGAGGTTGCCTCGCCAGCGGGGCCTTGTCCCATGGCGAACCGACGCCCGGGACCAATAGCATGAAGGACTCGTATTCTAGCGAGGTCGACTGCGGGCATCGCTACTTTTCGCTGCGGCGCACCCTGTGATACCAGTTCATCAGAGGCGTAGCCGAGACGCCATGAATCACGACCGAAGCCGCGACGACCGCCAGCGCGAGCGGCGCCAGTGGCGCGACGTCGGACGCCGGGCCCTGTTCTAGTGCGTACGCCAGGTAGTAAAACGAACCGATACCACGGATGCCGAACCAGCTCATCAAACGCCGCTGCGTATGCGTCGCGTTAGACCCCAGCAGCGACAACTCCACCGACACCGGCCGGACGAAGGCGAACAGCGCAACCGTGAGCGCAACCGTCTGCCAGGTGAACAGCGGCGCTTGCAGCGTGGCGAGCACATTGCCGACCATCGCCATCACCGCGACCTCGGCGATGCGTTCGAGCTCGATTGTGAAGCCGAGTACCGACTCCGTCATATACGCGTGCGCTTTGCTCGGGTTCGCCGCAGTCGCTTCGACGTCTTCGGAATCGACCGTGCCGATCGCCTGGCGCGGTGAAGCGCCGCCGCTCGCACGATGTTCGACGCGGCGCATCGCGACGCCCGCGGCGAACACTGCCAGAAAGCCATACGTATGCACGAGTTGCGCGGCGCCGAATGAGAGCTCGATCAGCCCTAACGCAAAGAAACCCTCGAGACCGAGCGCCTGCGCGTGACGCGTACGCAACCAGGCGACCGCATGCGTCGTGACCCAGCCGAGCAGGCCGCCGATTGCAAGCGCACCGACCACGCCCCATATCATGCCGCCGGCGAGCCTGAAGGTCAGCACGTCGCCGGCCTGAGCGGCGGGCGCCGCGCACAACGCGAGGCCGAGCATGACGAAGGGAAGTGCGATGCCGTCGTTCAGTCCGCCTTCGCCGGAGAGCGCGAAGCGCAGCAGGTCGTGATCGCCGGGATTGTGGACCTGGACCTCGTGAGCCAGCACCGGATCCGTTGGCGCCAGCATCGCCGCGAGCAGCAGGGATGGCCCCCAGCCAAGCTGCAATCCGTACACGCCGAACAGCGCGAGCAGCGCAATGGTCGCGAGCATGGCGAGGAAGCCGAGACGCAGCGGCACGGTCCACAGCTTCTCGAGTACGCCGAGGCGCAAACGCAGGCCGATGGCGAACAGCGAGACCAGCAGAGCGACTTCGGTGATGATTCGCAGCAGACGTGCATCGGCGACCATATCGAGGCGCAACAGGTCCATGCCTGGCGGCCCGAGCGCGTAGCCGATGGTGAGATAGAACATGGCGGCGCTAACAGGCAGCCGCCGCAGCGTCGTCGCCGCCACGCCCATAAAAACGAGCACGGCGCCGACGATGAGAAACCACAGTGTTTCGTGCATGAACATCCGTTGGGGCCGGCATGCGAACAACGCATGCGCGGCCGGTTGAGGGGCACGCGCCCGAATGCGTCACTTCAAGGCGTGCGTCCGAACGCTCACCGATGGTACGGATCGCGTCCCCAGTAAGGCTCGCTGCCGTAGTACTGGTGTACCGACGTGGCCCATGTCTGGTCCGCCATGGCAGGCCAGTGGTCCTTATCGAACCCAGGTGCGTTTTTCACGCGCTCGGCCGTCATATCGAGGACGAAGCACTTCTGTTGCGTATCGAGCGTCAGGGCGCTCCACGGAATCGCCAGCAGCTTGTCGCCGATGCCAAGAAAGCCGCCGCTCGACAGCACCACATACGCAATGCGACCGGAGCGGACGTCAAGCATGATGTCCTTAACCTTGCCGATGTCCTCTCCATCGCTGCTGACCACCTTGTTGCCGTCGAGGGTGGCTGCCGCCATGACGTCGGGGCCGGGACCGTCGGCGGTCACGCCGCCTTTGCCGACGATACGTGCACCCTGGGCCTGGCGCATGCCACCTTGGGTTTGTGTCTGGTTGACCATGATGTTCCTCCTTACCAGTTCGATGTACGGATGACACTGAGCAACCGGCGTGCCTCCGGTTTGCAGCACCGCTCGCACAGCGCAGGTACTACTCGTTGATATCGGCCGAGCCGATGCTGCGCCGGTGTCGGCCCGCGAGCAAAGGTGATGCTCAGTGGCAGGCGTGGCGTGGTTTGTGGCGCACGAAACTCATGGGTCTCGAATCGGTCGTCGGAGATAGGCACAGCTTTTGCTGATTCGACGTATCAAAGGGCAGGCCGCTCAATGTGCGCGGTCCCCGCACTAACGTGAGGGAGAAAACGCATGAGATTCCGCTATTCGCTACAAGTGATGACAGTTGCGCTGGGGCTTGGCGCAACGTCGATCGGCGCGGTGTACGCGCAAGCCAGTGACGCTCCCGCGAGCGATGCGCCAATGAGCGACACAAAGCTCTCGCCCGCAGACCAGCAGTTCGTGCAGGATGCCTCACAATCCGACGCCACGGAAATCGCGGCAAGCAAAATCGCGCTCAAGAATTCGAGCGATCCACACGTCAGGAAATTCGCGCAGCAAATGATTGCTGACCATACGAAACTCTCGCACGGCATGGCCGCACTCGCCGCGAAGAAGGGACTCGCCACGACGCCGTCCGCCGATTCCGCGCTGGTCGGCAAACTGCAGACGCTCAAGGGTCGCGAATTCGACCAGGCCTACGTGGAGCAGATCGGGGTGGAAGCGCACCAGCGGGCGGTCGACCTGTTCCAGCAGGAGAGCCAGAGCGGCACCGACTCGCAACTGAAGGCGGCGGCTACGCATGCGTTGCCGACCATCAAGCATCACCTCGCGATGGCGCAACAACTCGCCGGCGCAATGAAGGATTCGTCATGAACGCGATCCTGCCGCGGCCGGCCTATGAGGACTCCCTTATGCACATCACTTTTCCCGGCGACAAGCCGGTCTTCGACGGAACGAATCTGACCGTGCGCTTCATGGCGCAGGTCGACGGCGAAGCGCTTGTTTGCGCGATCACCGCCGAGGCGCTGGAAGATCATTTCGGCGCCGATTCGGCGCTCGAATCCACCCTGATGGCCGCTTTCGAGAAGGGTCGCAATCGCATCCGTTCGGTTTGCGCGGAAGCACTCGACCAGAACGGTGGCAATGGCGTAGTGTTGCATAGTGGACTGTTCAGAGTGGAAGGCATGGAACCCGATCGCGGCGCCACCGCGTAGTCCGGACACGTGCCTACCGCCTGCGCGTGTTTTTTTACGCGACGCTGTGCGGCGGCACGGTCCGCAAAACGCGGTTCAACGATGCAAGGAGGCCTCATGTCACTCATCGTCGCAGCACGGTTTACGACTTTCCCAACCGCTGAAAATGCGGCGCAAAAGCTCTTCGACGCAGGTTTCGTCGAGGAAGACGTCACCCTGTTTTTTGTCAATCCGCGCGGCCAGCACGCGCGTTATCCGATCGGCGGCGATACCCATACCGATCCGGCAGCGAGGGCAGCGCCGAAAGGCGCAGGCATGGGCGTCACCATCGGCGCGGTAGTGGGGGCGGTGGTCGGCGTCGCGATATTTGCGGCGTTTGCGGCGCCGCTCCTCGTCTCGCTGATCGCGGCCGGCGTCGGCGCGTACATCGGCTCGTTGGTCGGGGCGATGGCGCACACTCGCGAAGGCGGCCATGTCGGCCACCATTTGCCATTTCATGAGGAAATGCGCGATTCCGGCGTACTGGTTGCCGTGCATGTGTGCCCGGACAATCAGTTCGACGCTGCCCGCGTATTGCGCGAAGCAGGGGGGCTGGCGATCGAACGCGCGAGTGGACGCTGGCAGCAGGGGCGCTGGGCCGACTTCGATCCGCGCAAAACGCCCGAGCCGCTCAACGAACCGCTCAACGAACCGCTCAGCGAATTCAGCGAGAAGCATGCCTGAGTGAGGTGAACACTTTCATTTGAAGTCCAGCGCTGCACCCACGACTATCCCACCCAAAAGAGGAGCCGGCCGAAGCCGGCTCCCTTCTATCGGATCCCCCGCTCTTACTCCGCTGCGATCTTCAGATGGTTCCTCACGCTCGAGACGCCATCGACGCCTTTCACGACTTCTCCCGCCGCAGCCTTGTCATCGGCCGATGGCACCGAGCCCGTGAGCCACACCACGCCCTTGCGGGTCTTCACATGAATGTGAGTCGACTTGACGTTCTTCGCGCCAAGCAGCTCGGCCTTGACCTTGGTGGTGATGGTGCCGTCGTCGACGTGCTGGCCGATGGATTCGGATGCCGCCGACGGGGCCGAAGCGCTCGTCTGCGCCGTCGCGTTCAGTGCGAATGCAACACATGCGATGCTGCCTGCGGTCTTCAGAAGTTGGATGGTCTTCATGGTTTCTCCTTAAGGTGTTGATGAAACATGGGGTCTTGTTGCCGATCCGCATCCGCGTGCAAAGGCCTACGTCCGTCCCACATGGTGCTTGTCCGCAAGGTATGTGCCCGGCATGCCGCACAGATGCTCGATGCCGGGCAAAGCCGTCACGGTAGCTGAGGAATAGCGGGGCGGGTACGGTCGGAGCGCCGTCCGGCGGGCCGCGAGGCCCACGGCCGGAAATTGCCGGGTTCTTGTAAAAATGGCGCTCGCCGATTGCGCAATCGGCGGGCCCGAAAAGGCAAAACTCAGGAAAAACAGTGTATTGGGCGAACTGGTATGACAGTTGCTCTATTGAGGAGGCCACGTACCATTTCTCAGCTATTAACGGGACCTCACTACAATGCCGTCAATCGAACTACGCACAAGGCAGTCGCTCGCTCTCACGCCGCGTCTGCAGCAATCGGTGCGGCTGTTGCAGTTGTCGTCGCTGGAGTTCCAGCAGGAGTTGCGCACCGCGCTCGACACCAATCCGTTCCTCGAGTACGACTCGACAGACACGGAAGACGTGGCGCTCGCCACCACAACGCCTGGCGATGATGCCGGCGCGGCGCCCGCCACGGACACACTCGCCGCGGCCGAACCTGACTCGTCGCCGGCTGAATCCAGCGGCAGCGACACGCCGGAGAACGCGGGGCAGGATGACATGCCTGGCGACTTTTCGGGTGACTACAGCAGCCGTGGTTCGATGCGCCAGAACGGCGACTCCGACAGTAGCGATCCAGCCGAATGGGCGCGTTCCCAACCAAGCTTGCGCGAGCAGCTGCACGACTCGCTGCGTCTGTATCGACTCGACGAGCGCGACCGCGCGGTGGCCCGCTTCATCATCGAGGCGCTCGACGACGATGGTTATCTGCGCCAGACGCTCCGCGAGCTTGCGGATAGCGTCGACCTTGAACCTGAATTGACCGAAGAAGAATTGCAGGTCGCGCTGCGCCTCGTGCAGTCGCTAGATCGTCCCGGTCTCGGCGCTCGTTCGCTATCCGAGTGTTTGTCTCTGCAGGTCAATGCGTTGCCCGCCGACACGCCGGGCCGCGATGTGGCGCGGCAAATCGTCGAGCATCATCTTGAACGCCTCGCGCGCCGCGAACAGGCTGAACTGCAAAAGCAGATCGGCTGCAGCGCCGAGGAGCTGCGGGTGGCCTGCGCGCTGGTGCGCAAGCTCGACCCGAAGCCAGGCAACAGCTACGGCCGCGCCGACGACAACTACGTGGTGCCGGACGTGATCGTGCGTCAGGTGCGCAACAAATGGGTGGTGACAATCAATCCGGCAGTGCAGCCGCGTGCTCGCATTCACCGCATGTATGCCGAGCTGTTCGCACAGTCGGCCGGTGCAAGCCGCTCGCCGCTCGCGCAGCAATTGCAGGAAGCGCGCTGGCTGATCCGCAATGCGCAGCAGCGCTTCGATACGATTCAACGCGTGGCCGAATGCATCGTCGCGCATCAGAGGGCCTTCTTCCAGTACGGTGAAATCGCGCTCAAACCGATGGTGCTGCGCGACGTGGCCGATGAACTCGGGCTGCACGAGTCCACCATCTCGCGCGCAACCGGCAACAAATATATGGCCACGCCGCGCGGCATTTTCGAGTTCAAGCACTTCTTCCCGCGTGAGCTCGGTACGGAAAGCGGCGGCACCTGTTCGGCGGCGGCCGTGCGCGCGCTGCTCAAGGAAATGATCGCCGCGGAGAACACGCGCGACCCTCTGTCGGATGTGACGCTCGCCAGGATGCTCGCGGAACAGGGGGTGCTGGTGGCACGGCGCACGGTGGCGAAATACCGCCATCTGATGAAGGTGCCGCCGGCCGAACTGCGGCGCCAGCTTTAAGCGTACTTCGCTCCCGTTAAAGCCGGGATTCATCGAAGGGTCACGCGAGACTGACTGCTCGCGTGACCCTTTTTCGTATCTGGACGTTGCGGGCGCGCCCCATCACATCGGCGGCTCAAGTCGAACCGGGGTGAGTCACATCCAGCAGGCTGCGTTGACGGCCATGCCGAACAAGGCGCAGATTGTCGTGTCACTGCTCGACGCGAGCCCATTCGGCGAGACGGCGAAGGGTTTCGTGCGGCTGGGTTTCGTGGTCGACGAAGCGAGCCTGATCGATGCGTGTGAACGGATTGCCGCGTTCTTCGGCGGATTGCCGCTGCGCAGTTAGAGCCAGTTTTCGATTGACGGCTTCGATGCCTGGCGTCAAGAATTGTTCGCCGAGTTCGTCTTAATCTGGACAGCCGGAACATCGGCGCCTATCGACTCGCAGCCGGAAACCCCATGGCCCTTCGCTTCTATCTCTCGTTGCGCCGCTCGCTGGTGGCAGGATCCATAGCGGCGGCTCTGGTGGCGATGGCGCTGGTCCTCGCCACCGTCGCCGCGTTCAGTCAGATGTGCGCGGCGGCCGAACTGGACGACTCATCCGCTGCACCGGCCAGCACGGAAACCGCCACGTCGCCGGCCAGCCCGGTGAGCGTGCCTGGCGCTCAGGCAGAGGCTGCCGGCCAGGCCGTCGATGCGAACGGCCAGCCCATCAAGGAGCCGCGCACCAATCCGGCGCGTGCCGTCCGTCCGCCACGGGTTGCCGCCGCCAGCCAGAACGAATCGCAAGATAACCCGCCGCACAGCGTCAAACCCGAGACCACGGCGATTCCCGTGCCGCCGGAAAGCGCCGCGGTGACCCAGCATTCGATCCGGCTCGACGGCCGCAAGCTTGACTACACGGCGACCGCCGGCAACCTGCTGCTGCGTGACAAAACCGGCCAGGCCAATGCGAGCGTTTTCTATGTCGCCTACACCGTCGCCGCGAAAAATCCTTCCACGCGCCCCGTCACGTTCCTCTTCAATGGCGGACCGGGTGTGGGCACCGTGTTCCTGATGATCGGCTCGATCGGGCCGAAGCGGGTGCGCACGGCGAGTCCCGCGAGCACGCCGCCCGCGCCGTATGTGCTGGACGACAACCCCGATAGCCTGCTCGACACCACCGATCTGGTCTTTATCGATGCCGTGGGCGCGGGCTTGTCGAGGGTCGTCGGGCGTGGCACGGGCAAGGACTTCTGGGGCGTCGATAAAGACCTCGACGCGTTTTCGCAATTCATCGATCGCTATCTGACGGTGAACCAGCGCTGGAATTCGCCGAAGTATCTGCTTGGCGAATCGTACGGCACCGCGCGCGCCGCGATGCTCGCGTATCAACTGGGGCAAAACAATATCGCGATCAATGGCGTGATCCTGATGTCGTCGGTGCTCAATTCCTCAGCGTTTTCGCCTGGGTCGGACTTCCAGAGCGAAAGCTACTTGCCGAGCTTCGCGGCCATCGCGTGGTATCACGACAAGATCGTTCCGAAGCCGGCCAATCTGCCCGCTTTTCTCGACGAGGCCCGCGCATTCGCACGTGGGCCGTATGCGCAAGCGCTCGCCCAGGGCGATGCGTTGCCTGACGCGCAGCGCGACGAGATTGCCGCGCGCGTCGCACAGTTCACCGGGCTCGACGTCGATTACGTGAAGCGAAGCCGCTTGCGTCTCTATCCGTCGCGCTTTCGCAGTCAATTGCTGCGCGATCAGTCGCGCAGCATCGGCCGTTTCGACGCACGTTTCGAAGGAATCGACTATGACGGCGTGACCGAGCGTCCCGATTTCGATGCATCGGTGAGCAGCGTATCGAGCGTATTCGACGCCGCGTTTCATCAGCATCTTGCGCAGGACCTGCACTTCACGCCAGCCGACACTTATCGTGTCTTCAACGACGATGCGTTGACGCAGTGGGACTGGAAACACACCGAGTGGTGGGGGGAACACGTGTCCGTGCCGTATGCGGCGGGCGATCTTGCCGAAGCGATGCGGCAGAATCCGCAACTGCGCGTCATGTCGCTGAACGGCTACTTCGACCTTGCCACGCCGTTCTATGCGACCGAGTACGCGCTCGCGCATCTGGGTGTCGATGCGCCGCTGCGCGCCAACGTGCGCATCACCTACTACCCGACCGGCCACATGATTTATCTCGACGATGCCGCGTTGCATGCACTCAAGCGGGATCTGACGAGCTTCTATGCGGCAGGCGCGGGTTAGCTTTCGTAAGCAGCGGCAAGTCGCTTGCGCTGATCCGTGAACGCTTCGGCGATGCGGCGTCGGTGGCGCCGGCGACGCTGGTGGTGCTGCTCGATCCGGCGCAATTGCTCGACGGCTTGCAGGACGTATACCGTCGCGACGACTTCCGCGATGCTCGCTGAGCGGCGCGGGTCACCGGCCCCTCGGCCACTGCGGCTATCGAAGGGGCGCTGATTCGCGGCGCGCAAGGGGTCGTTGACGGCGGTGTGGGTGGCCGAACCATACCTGGGCTCCGGGAAGCAATGCCTGCTCTCTTCCAAGTGCGTGCTATACTAACTCGGTGATCGATGTTGGTTTATGTTTTTTTATTAAAATCATTGGGTTATGAGGCATTCTAGGCGAACTTGATGAGCGGAGTTTGTTATGGTCCTCGAAGACCGGCTAAAGATAGCAATTGCCAAGCGGGCGTCCGACGTGTTCCTGCGGACCGAGCTCGCTCGCCTTGGCAGTGAAGCCCAGGTCGGACGGGCGCTTCGTAAGCTACTCGAGAGTGGGGTCATTGTTAAGCTCGGCGTCGGCGTATATGCAAAAGCCAAACGCAGCGTTTTGTCAGGCGCGCCGATTCCTGTCCAGCCAGTCGAAGTCCTGGCCGAGGAAGCTCTGACCAGGATGGGCGTCAAGGTCTACCCGAGCAGGCAAGTCGAGCTATACAACGCTGGCGAAACGACTCAATTGCCGGCCGGAACCGTGATCAATACCGGCAATCGCCGCATTGTGCGGAAATTGGGTTTCGGCAAGAAAACGGTTCAATATGAAAATAATCTCGGAAGAACAGAAAGAGCTTATTGATTCGATTACGGCGGAGGGGCTGGCCGGAAACCTCTCCGCCTTTATCCTCGAGAAAGATATCCATGTCACTGACGCCTTGCACGCGTTGGCGAAACTTCAGCATCAGCACATTCAACTCGTGTTTTGCGGCGGCACGAGCCTGTCCAAAGCGCATGGCTTGATCGAGCGGATGTCCGAGGACGTCGATCTTAAGGTGGTGCTGAGTGCGGATCACGGGCTTACGCAAAGCGGCATGAAGACCCATCTTGGCAAGCTGAAAAGCGCCGCAATCGATACGATGAAAGCGTTGGGCTTCCACATCATCGAAAGGGAAAAACTGGCTCTCAACGCGAACCGTTACTTCGCGTCCGGTTGGAGTTATAAAACGCGCTATACGGCTCACACCAGTTTGCGACCTCATTTAAGCCTTGAATTTACGGTGCGCACGCCGAGCTTTACCGTTGCGCAAAAGCCCATTGGGTATCTGATCGACCGTTTGGCAAGTCGAGCAGGGGCGCCGGTCCGCATGCCGTGCGTCGCTGTCGAAGAGACGCTCGCGGAAAAGGTTCTGTCATTTTTGCGCCGCCATGCGGAACACCGGGCGGGTGTGCGGGAAAAGTGGGATCAAGCACTGGTGCGCCACATTTACGACACCTACTGCATCGTCGGCTCGAACGCGGCATTCGTCGATCGAGCGGCGGCTCACTTCAAGGATTGCGTCGAATACGATCGCGGAGAGTTCCACCATCACACGGCGTTTGTCGAAGATCCGAAGCAATCCATGGCAGCGGCCCTGGCGGCTGCGGAAACAGAAGCGCAGACGAAACGTGAGTATGAGCAGGTGCTGCTGCCGCTCGTCTATGGGGCGACGAGGCCGACCTTCGGAGAGGCCTTCGCGGTATTCAAGTCGACGGCGTTGAAGCTTCTGGCGACACTTTGACAAACGCCGGGTCTCACGCCACTACCGACCAGGCGTTTGTCAGCTGTCCCTCCCTCGGATTTTGATATGATCACTGTATAAACATACAGGTTTCGTGAAAACCCCGTGGTGACAGATGCTTCGTCGGACATCCGCTCTGATGTCCCTTATTACCTGCTGAACTTCGAACGTGCGCTGGCCTGGCTCGCCGAGCGCTACGACGATCTGCTGGACGCGCACGAACATGGCTTCCTGCGCGATTTCGCCGCTTTGCCGCAGCCGTCGCGTGCGCTGCTGGTTCGCATGCTGATGCGCAAGGGCACGCTGTTCCGTGCCAGCCGTCTTTCTTATGACGAGATCGGTTGCCCCTTGCAGGCGGTTGCGCCTCTGGCCGAACTCGGCTGGGTCGACATCGAACCGGGCCTGACGCTCGACGATCTGTTCGCGCTCACCACCCGTCCCGAGTTGCTGCTGATCTTTGCGGACGTCATCGCGTTGATTCCCGGCGCGAAGGGCTTGCGCAAACCCGATCTGCTGGAAACGCTGCGGCCGTTTTACGAACGTGAAGGTGAAGGTGAAGGTGAAGGCAAGAGCGAAGGCGAGGACCGAGGCGCCACTGCACATCCGTTGTCCACATGGCACAGCCAGACCACCGACCGCGTCTTCCACGTCGCCATCGCGCCGCTTTGCGAGCGTCTGCGCCTGATGTTCTTCGGCAACCTGCAGCAGGACTGGTCGGAGTTCGTGCTGGCCGATCTCGGGGTGATCCAGTACGAGAAGGTTGCATTCGCTGCGTCGTCGCGCGCATTCCAGCAACGCGTGGACGTGGACGTATACCTTGCGCTGCATGCGTGCCGCGAAGCACTCGAATGGCTGCCCACGGGTGACGCTGACGCCGAAGCCGAAGCCGAAGCCGAAGCGATCGACGAACTCCTCGCCGCGATCGCAGCGATCGAAACCTCCAACCCCTGGCTCGAAACGCGTCGCGCGAAACTGCTGTTTCGTATCGGCCAGCATTGCGAGCGTCAACAGAACTGGCCCGCTGCACTTGCCGTCTATGAGCGTTGCGCGTGGCCCGGCGCGCGCCATCGGCGCTTGCGCGTGCTGGAGCGCAGCGAACGATTCGACGAAGCCTTCGCCCTCGCTTCGCAAGCCGCTGCCAGGCCTGAAAGCGAAGAGGAAATGCAGCGTGTCGCGCGCATGCTGCCGCGTTTGCAGCGCAAGCGCGGCGAGCGGGTGGCGCGTGTGCCTGCCGCACGGCCGGTCGAGCGCAGCACACTGGTGCTGCCGCGGCCTGAGGCGCCGCAGCCGGTCGAATACGTCGCCCGCGATCATCTAACTAGCGAGTCGGCGCCGGTTCATTACGTCGAAAACGCGCTGATCAACTCGCTGTTCGGCTTGCTGTGCTGGGAGCCGGTGTTCGCGGCGCTGCCTGGCGCGTTTTTCCATCCGTTCCAGCGCGGGCCGGCCGACCTGCATGCGCCGGATTTTCATGCGCGCCGCGCGCAGCAATTTGCTGCGTGTCTGGCGCAACTCGACAGCAGTGCCTATCGCGAGACGATTCTGCGGCATCTGCACAGCAAGGCGGGTCTGCAATCGCCGTTCGTATTCTGGGGCTTGCTGACGCCGGAACTGGTCGCGTTGGCGCTCGATTGCCTGCCTGCCGCACATCTGAAACTCTGGTTCGAGCGTCTGCTGCACGACATCCGCGGCAACCGCTCGGGGCTGCCGGACCTGATTCGCTTCTGGCCGGCCGAGCGCCGTTATGAGTTGATCGAAGTCAAGGGTCCCGGCGACCGCTTGCAGGACAACCAGATCCGCTGGCTCGCATACTGCGCGCAGCACGACGTGCCGGTGCGCGTGCTCGACGTGCAATGGGCCGATGAAGACGTCGCCGTGTCCGACGTGGCGGCGGAGATCACCACATGACCTACGTGGTCGCCGTGCGGGCGATGTGCGAATTCACCGCGAGGCGCGGCGATCTGGATCTGCGCTTCACGCCCGCGCCCACTTCGCTGGAAGGCATGGCCGGCCACGTGACGGTCGCCGGGCGGCGCGCGAGCGGCTACGAAACCGAGATCACGCTGACCGGCATGCATCGCGGTTTGACCGTGCGTGGCCGCGCCGACGGTTACGACCCGGCGTCGAACCGGCTGGAAGAGGTCAAGACCCATCGTGGCGCGCTCGAACGGGTGCCGGCCAATCATCGCACGCTGCATTGGGCGCAGGCGCTGGTGTACGGCCATCTGCTGTGCCGCGCCCGCGGGCTCGCCGAATTGACGGTCGCGCTGGTCTACTTCGATATCGGCAGTCAGAAGGAAACGTCGCTGACTGAAACGCACACCGCGCGTGAGCTGGAGATTTTCTTCGTCGAGCAATGCGAGCGCTTTCTCGATTGGGCCGTGCAGGAAGCGGCCCATCGCGCCGCGCGCAATGCCGCGCTCGGCGCCTTGCAGTTTCCGCATGGCGAGTTCCGCAGCGGGCAGCGCGAACTGGCGGTGTCGGTGTATCGCGCGGCGCGCGACGGCAAGCCGTTGATGGCGCAGGCGCCGACCGGCATCGGCAAGACGCTGGCGACGATTTTTCCGCTGCTCAAGGCGTGTGCGGCGGACCAGATCGACCGTGTGTTCTTCCTCACTGCGAAGACGCCGGGCCGCGCGCTTGCCCTCGATGCGATCGAAACGCTCCATCGAAGCGCCGCGCCGCCGCTTGCCCGGTTGCCGCTCAGAACGCTGGAACTGGTCGCGCGCGACAAGGCCTGCGAGCATCCCGACAAGGCCTGCAACGGCGAGTCCTGTCCGCTTGCGCGCGGCTTCTACGACCGGCTCGATGCAGCTCGCAGCACGGCGTTGGCCGGGCCGCGGCTCGACCGGGCGTCGGTGCGCGAAGCGGCGCTCGAGCACGATGTCTGCCCGTACTATCTCGCACAGGAGCTGGCGCGCTGGTCCGACGTGGTGGTCGGCGATTACAACTACTACTTCGACAGCAGCGCGATGCTGTACGCGCTCACGCAGATCAATCAGTGGCGTGTCGGCGTGCTGGTCGACGAGGCGCACAACCTGCTCGAGCGGGCCCGGCGCATGTACAGCGCGTCGCTCGACCAGGCGGCGTTCCGGCTCGCCCGCAAAACCGCGCCTGCGACGTTGAAGAAGCCGCTTGAACGGCTGCAGCGCGAGTGGAACGCCGTCAAGCGCGCGCAGACCGACACGTATCAGGTCTATGCCGACGTACCCGGAAAACTGCTTTCTGCCGCCCAGAATCTGATCGGCGCGGTGACGGATCAACTGGCCGACGCACCGCTTTCAATCGACGAAGCATCGCTGCGGTTTTTCTTCGACGCGATGCATTTCGTCGCGCTGGCGGAACAGTTCGGCGAGCATTCGATTTTCGACATCACGCTCACCACGGATCGCTACGCGCCGCGCGATAAAACGAGCGCCACGCTATGCGTGCGCAACGTGATCCCGGCACCGTTCCTCGCGGGGCGCTACGCTGCCGCGCGCACCACGGTGATGTTTTCCGGCACGCTCAATCCGCATCATTTCTATCGCGACACGCTCGGTCTGCCTGAGCAGACGAACTGGCTCGACGTCGAAGGGCCGTTCCGCGCCGAGCAGTTGCAGGTGCATGTGGCGGGCCATGTATCGACGCGCTGGCGTGACCGCGAACGTTCGCTCGTGCCGATCGTCGAGCTGATCGCGAAGCAGTACGCGGCGCAGCCGGGCAACTATCTCGGATTCCTGAGCAGTTTCGAGTATCTGCAGCGGGTGGTGGCGTTGATGCGCGAGCGTCATCCGGCGCTGCCGGTGTGGGCGCAGGAACCGGGCATGGACGAGGCGGCGCGCGACGCGTTCCTCGCGCGCTTTCGCACCATGGGTCAGGGCGTGGGCTTCGCGGTGTTAGGCGGCGCGTTCTCTGAGGGCGTCGATCTGGTCGGCCAGCAGCTGATCGGCGCCTTCATCGCCACGCTCGGCCTGCCGCAGATGAACGACGTCAACGAGCAGATGCGCCGCACGATGGACGCGAAGTTCGGCAGCGGCTACGACTACACGTATCTGTATCCCGGCTTGCAGAAGGTCGTGCAGGCCGCGGGCCGGGTCATTCGCACGGAGCAGGATCAAGGTGTGGTGCATCTGATCGACGACCGCTACCGGCGGCCGGAAGTGCGCCGGTTGTTGCCGCGCTGGTGGCAGGTGGAGTAGGGCAATCAGCACGGCCTGTACTTCACTCATGCGGAGAAGTCGAACCAGGATTTGCTGGCGTTCCCGGGCCGCCGGCCGGCTTAGGGTCGACGGGCAGTTGATCTTCAACCGGCGCGTCGGCCTTCCCGGCAGCCGCCTTCAGCGAAGCGTCGGCAGGCGGCGTTGAAGGCGGTTCGTCCTTCGCTGGGGCCGTGGGGGCGTCATTCGCTGCGCCGCTCGATTCGATTTTGGCCGCTACGCTCTCCGGATCCCAGGTCAGCAAATGCCGTTGCGGGTTTGCGATTTCGATGCCGCGCGCGCTGAACTGGTCGAGAATGCGCCGGTTGAATTCGCGCTGCACCCCCCAGCGCGCGCTGTCGCGGCATTGGATCTGGCCGGCCAGCGTCACCGCCGAGCCATCCACCCCATCCACGCCCCAGAAGCTGAAGTCGGACAGGATGCCGTCCTTGAACTTCTCATCCTCGCGCAGCGCGGCGCCGATTTCCTTCAGCGTGTCGATCGCCAGATCGACATCCTCGCCGAACACGATATTCACCTTTACTGCGGCATTGCCGAGTCCGCGATTCGTGTTGTTCACCGTCGAGACCGAACTGAACGGCACCGTATAGAGCGACCCGTCGCCGCCGCGCAGGCGCACGGTGCGGATCGACAGATATTCCACCGTACCGGACACGCCCGCGAGCGTGACCCAGTCGCCGACCTGCATGGCGTTTTCCATCAACAGGAACATGCCGGTGATGAAATCCTGCACCAGCTTTTGCGAGCCGAAGCCGAGCGCCACGCCGAAGATACTCGCGCCCGCCAGCAGCGGCCCGATGTTCACGCCGAGTTCGCTCAGGCCGGTGAGCACCACCACCAGCGCGATCACGCAGAAGAGCACGCTGCGCAACATCGGCAGGAGGGTACGCAGACGCGCGGCGCGCACCAGGTCGCCGCTCGTGGTCCAGCGGTCCAGCCGCTGTTCGATCGCCACGTTGGCGGCTTCCCATACCACCAGCGCGATCGCGGCAGCGACGCCGATCGTGACCAGCGCCGAAGCCAGCCGATGGCCGATCGACCCGGCCTGGAACAGCTCGCCCACGTCGACGCCCCATACCTGCAGCAGCACGAGCGCGGTGACGATGCAGATGATCCACGAGACGACCCGCCGCAGCAGTGGGTAATAGCGGTAGGCATGCTGTTGCACGAGCGACTTTTCCGCGTCGCCCTGTACATTGAACAGCCGTGCCATGGCGCCGAAAATCACGATCGCGATGACCCGCGCGCCCACCAGGATCGCCAGCGTAATGCCGCCGAGATGCAGCAGGGTGCGATAGCCGTTCTGCACGTCGAGCGCCCAGATGAACCATAGTGCCATCACCACGAACACCGCGAACCATGCCCAGGCATCGGCGAGCGCATTGCCGAACATTGCCAGCGATTTGCTCGCGGCAAAGCGCTTGCGGATCAATTCGCCGACCGGCTTCGCGCAATGCAGGATCAGGATCGAGATCATGATGTGGCCGGCGAGCGCGACCACCTTCAGCAGCGCGAGATGCGCCGCGTCGTTCAGGCCGAGCGACTGCGCGATCTCCGCGATCGCCGACCCTGCGCCGACCACGGCGACGATCCGCACGATCCAGCGCTGCACGAAAACGGCCCACGCATCGCTCATGCGCAACAGACGCAGGCGCGGCGCGGAAGGCTGCAGGAAGAAGCCGCTGCCTATCACGATCAGGCGGCACAGCACGTAGATGTCGATCAGCGAAGCGAGCGCCCGGTCTTGCGGCGTGCCGTCGTCGGTGAAGATCGACATCAGCGCGCTCGCCGCGGCGACGAACACCGCCAGCGGCAACAGGCGCAGCACCACCGTCAGCAGCGCGCGCGGCAGACGCTGCAGGAGCGTCAAATGATGCACGGCCTTCTGCTTGCCTTTGGCTTCGGTGGCCTGGCTGGCGGCAGGCGTGGGCGTTGTTGTGGACGCGCCGGGCAGGTCGGCTTGCGGCGCAACGTCGTCATCGCCACGTTCGCGACGCGCGGCAAGCGCCGCATACGCGCGGCGCAATAAGCGGCGCGCGAGCCATTCGAGCCCGAGCGCGGGCAGCAACGCCGCCAGCAGCGACCATACGACATGACCCAGCACGCTAAGCGCTTGCGGGCTGGTCGATTGCCAATGCCACCAGGCACGCACCGACGTTACGTCGAGCAGCGCGGCGACCGAACCGCGCAAAGACTTGCCGAGATGCGCGGCCCAATGCGCGCCCTGACGCGCCAGCTGTGAGGCGAGCCCATTGGACTGGAACGTGGCTGGAACGAGCGCGGCGGCGCTGCTGGCCGCGGCGGGAGCAGAAGCCGCCGCAACCACCGCAACCGCCGAGGCAGGCTGGGCGCTGAGTGCGCCCGCTGCGGCGATTGCCCGGAGCGTGTCGCTGACTTGCGCGCGGCGGACGGGGTCATTGAGGACGCCAAGAGCCTGGCGGGCCTGTTCGGGGGTCAGGGTGAGCGCGGCGCCGGATGCCGCGGCGGCGGGTTGCGCCACGGCGGCAAAGACCGGCGAGGCGCTCAGGATGAGAAAAACGAGAAACCAGGCGTGAAGTATTTTGCGCATAGGGTGTAAAGCGGGGTACCAGATACTGACGGTGGTGCCGGGATACGTGGATCGGTTCGGCGGCGTGACCCTGAACCGACACCGGTTGGACCGTACAAGTTCCATCCGTAGCCGCTTTCGGTGGCCGCGCGCGGGTTCGGCCAGCCGGTTCGAATTGTAATGTCCAAAAGCAAAAAGCCTGCCTGTTAGACGGTGCCCCTGTCGACGCCTATTCCGTCGCGTCCACCGCGCCCGTCGCCGCCACCCCAAGCGTGCCTTCGACCACCTCGGTGAAGGTGCGCTCCTCGCGCAGAATGAAGCGTTTCGTCTGCGCGAGCTGGAAATTTTCCCGCGCTTCGGCGTCGCCGCGCAGCCGTGCCCGATAGGCTTCATAGGCGGCGAGGCTGTCGAACGCAATCAAGCCCCACGCGACGTCGTTGGTCCCTTCGTGGGGCAGAAAGTAGCCGATCAGATGACCGCCGCAGCGGGGAATGATGCGGCCCCAGTTGCGAGCGTAATCGTTGAAGGCATCGCGTTGGAATGGGTCGATCTGATAACGGATAAAGCAGGTAATCGTCATGGGGAAGCTCCCGATTGGGCCGTGGTGGTCTGAGGTGCCTGAATAACAGTATGGCGGCCGGTTGTTCGCGACGTTTCACTGTTTTCCGAACTGTGGGTGAGACAGGGCGACCCGCTTTACGGCTCGCGGTGCGAGCGGATCGTCAAAGCCGCCAGCGCCGCGCCGGCCAGCGCACAAAGGGCCGACACCAGCGTCACCGCCCGCAGCGCCGCACCCAATGCCTCCGCTTGGGCCCGGGTCACTTCGGCACGCGAAGCGCCTGGCGCGGCGCCGGATGGCGGGGCGGCTGCATCCATGCCGGCTTGGGCCAGGTGCGCCGCCTGACGTGCCGCTTGAGGGATATCCAACGTATCGAGCCGCGCGTCGAGCGCCGCGTCGTGCGACCACACGAACACGATCCCGAGCACCGCAATCGCCAGCAGACTCGCCACCCTGGCGACGGCGTTATTGATGCCCGAGGCGACGCCCGTGCGCGCGGCGGATACGGATGTCATCACGGTCGTCGTCAACGGTGCGACGGTAATCGTCATTCCTAGCCCGAGCACGGCAAGCGCAGGAAAGAAGCCGCGCCAATATTCACCGCGTACCCAGGGTAGCGCGAGCATCGCAAAACCGATCGCCGCGACCACCGGCCCGATGCCCAGCAGGGCCCGCGCGCCGTAACGGCTTGTCAGGCCGCCGGTAAAACGCGACAACAGGCCGATCGTGACCGGCACCGGAAGCAGCGCGGCGCCTGCCTCGGTCGCGCTGTAGCCGTACGCGCGGATCAGCGTGAACGGCAGGAAGAAGAGTGCACCGCCCAGCCCAAAGTAGAGCAGCAGCGTAACGAGGTTCGCGCCGACGAAGTCGCGCGAACGGAACACGTCGAGCGGCATCATCGGATTGCGGGTCTTTGCTTCGAGCGCGACGAAGCCGGTCAGCACGAGCAGGCCGCCGAGGATCAATGCCAGCACCCCGCGGTCGCCGAAGCCGCGTGCTGCGGCGAGGGTCAGGCCGTAAGTCAACGCGGCGAGCCCTGTGGCCGCGGTGACGGCGCCGGGCCAGTCGAGGCTGGGCAGCGTATGCGCGTTGAGCGCAGGGTGCGGGCCGGAGGGATCGTCTTCCTGCCGGCTATCCGGCACGGCGATGACCGCCAATGCGATGGTTGCGCACGCAATCGGTACGTTCAGAAAGAAAATCAACCGCCACGAAAACGCATCGACGAGCCAGCCGCCTGCCACCGGCCCGAGCGCCGACGTGATCGCGCCGACGCCGGCCCAGGTGCCGATCGCCTGGCCACGCTCCTTGTCGTTGAACACCGCGCCGATGATGGCGAGACTGCTCGGCACCAGCAGCGCCGCGCCGATGCCTTGCACGGCGCGCGCCGCGATCAGGGCGCCGGCGCTGGGCGCTACGCCGCAGCCGATCGAAGCCAGCGTGAACAAGGCGATTCCCGCAATAAACACGGTGCGCCGGCCGAGCTTGTCGCCGAGCGAGCCGCCCACCAGCACCAGCGCACCGAGAAACAGCAGATACGCGTTGACCACCCACTGGATCGCCGCGACGCTCGCGCCCAGTTCGGTCTGGATCGACGGCAGCGCGACATTGACCACGGAGCCGTCGATGAAAGCCATGCTCGAGCCGAGGATGGTCGCGGCAAGCGCGAGCTTTTTGCGCCGGCACGGGTGATCGAAGCTAAGCGGCTGAGCGCGGATGGCGAGCGCGTCGCACGGGCTCGCCTGGGCGGGGAGGACGGAGGAGGGGCGGCGCACAGGCGCCGGCGTGTGCTGATCGGCCAAGTCCCCTCCCGGATGGATGAGCGGCTTTCAGCATAGCAACGCTACGGGTGATCCGATAGGCGCTTGCGACATCCGGCGCGCTGGACCGCAGCAACCGGCGCGGCAATCCTGGCGGCAGTCTGCCCGCTCAGGCGGCCTGTGAGATCAAGCCAGCGACGGCGCCTGCCGCTCCGATTCCTCGTCAGCATCCGTGCCGCCATTGGCATTCGACGCATGCCCGGTTGCCGGTTCCTGATGCAGCCGGTTCGCATGCATCAGGCGATATAGCGTAGCGCGTGAAACGCCGAGTTCGGCCGCGGCCTCGGACAATTTATAGCCGTGCCGCTGCAACGCATGCTCGATGGCGTCCTTTTCGGCCTTGCTGCGGATCTCCGCCAGCGTCACGGCCGGTCCGTTATCGGCTTCCGGCAAGCCGAGGTCGCTCGCCGTGATAAAGCGCCCCTCGCTCATCACCACGGCACGGCGCACGCAGTTGATCAGCTCGCGCACATTACCGGGCCACGAATAATTCGACATGGCGACGATCGCGTCGCTCGACAGTCCGCGCAGTTTGCGCGCGCCGTCTTGCCGGTACATGCTGAGCGCATAGTTGGCGAGCAGCTTGATGTCGCCGCCGCGCTCGCGCAATGGCGGCTCGATGAGCCGCAGCACACACAGGCGGTGATACAGGTCGGAGCGGAAGCGGCCATCTTCGACGGCTTTGTCCAGATCGACGTGGGTCGCTGAAATCACCCGTACGTCGACGTTGATCGGCCCATTGCCGCCCAACCGTTCAATGGTGCCTTCCTGCAGGAAGCGCAGCAGCACCGCCTGGCACTCGTGCGGCATGTCGCCGATCTCATCCAGAAACAGGGTGCCCTCGTGAGCGCTTTCGATCCGGCCGATCTTACGTTGCAACGCGCCCGTAAAGGCGCCGCGCTCGTGGCCGAACAATTCGGCTTGCAGCAGGCTCGGCGGAATCGCCGCGCAATTGATCGCGACGAACGCCCGGCCGGCGCGCGGCGAGCGCTCGTGAATCGCACGGGCGGTCAGCTCCTTGCCGGTGCCCGATTCGCCGGCGACGAACACCGGCGCTTCGGTCACCCCGCATTTGTCGATGCGCCGGTACAACTGCTGCATTGCCTCGCATTGCCCAACCATGCCGTGCCGGCCGAGCGAGGGCTCCGGTGCGGCTGGCGCGTGCCGCAGGCTCGACAGCCCGTGCGCGTGGCCGAGCGCGAATACCAGCCGCTCGTTCAGCCAGGGCCGGGTAACGAAATCGAAGCAATAATCGAGGATGAAGCGGCTGACCAGTTCGTTTCCCGACTGGCCCGGCGCGATCTGCGCGACCCAATTGGTTTCGACACGCCGCATGCAGGAGGCCAGCGCGGACAAATGCTGGGACGTGCAGTCACCAGGCAATTCGACGAGGCCGACCTTGATATTGCCGCGCTCGATCATGCGCTCGGCGATCGCCGTGCTTTTGGCGTGCACCGCTTGCCAGCCCGATGCGGCCAGGAAGCTGGCGAGATCCTGATCGGGCGAGTTCGATACGTACAGAACAGTGCGTTCGGCGTCGACAGGCGTGCAAGTCGTATTCATGTAACCCCCGGATCGTTGCTGCTCTCGGAACTGCTTTTCGACGAATTGGACAGACCGGCAATGACAAATTCACGGTGGCGGCAATGGCGGGGGCATGGAGCGGCGATGTGCGCCGCGATGCGTTACACATCGGATGGCTGGCAGAATAACGTTCAACGCTGAGACTGCCTGGCTATTTCACCCCCGGATCACAACAGCCGTTCTTTTTCCTCGGTGGCCTGACACAGGCGCTCTACGCGGCGCATGGCTTAACGATAAGCGAAAGCGCTTTCGAGCGCCATACAAACAAATCTGGATTCAGAAACGTTTTTCTCGCTGCGGCGCGTCAGCTTGCCGTTCAAAAATAGCGGGTCAATCCCAAATATGCGAGCAATACCACACAGCGTTGCAAACTGTATGGCGGCAATCGTGCCACGCATACCGCAACGTCGAATCACTGTGTCTCAAGCTTGCGACACATTGGGCAACGGCTGCGAGCGCTGCTTCGTGACCCGAAGCATCGGCACATTTGACCGGGCCACGTTGCAAAGCGCGGCCGGACGGGGTCCGATCACGCGCGCGACCCATCGTGCAAACGGGTAGATTCCTCCGCAATGCATAAAGGCTAAACCCACTGCGTATCGAATCCGAATCAAGCGTGACGTGAGGCAGGGTGCGGCGAGGTGCGTCGCAGCAAAAATCACCGTGCAGTAAGCGATTGAAGGTGCCTGGCACAGCCATTGCATAAGGAACCTCACAAACGAATGCGTTGCCGCCTGGTTCCTGAGGCACGGGGAAGCAGCAGCCGGAACCCGGCGGCAAACACGGTCTTCGTAAGCGCGGCCGGGGAAGCCAAGGTGTCTTACGAGGGTGCGGCGGGGCCACTGAAAAATGGATGTCAAAAAAACGGGGTGAATGACCGATACGAAGTATCGGTCATTCGTCACCGGACGACGTGAAGCACTGACCTCGCCACTTTTTCCGTCAAATTGGACGGACTCGAAGTTCACGGTCGAAGTGAATGGCCGAAATGGATAGCAATGACGACAGGCACCGCGCTCGAGCAATTCGCGAGCGTGCGACGCACAGAACAGGGACGGGGCAGCGTACGGTAAGGACTGGCCGGCGCGAAGAAGCGGGGAGAAATGGCCTGAGTCTCCACAGAGGGGCGCGTGCTACGAGGTGGACCGGGCGCGGGGGGGGGCGCCCCCGGGCGGGCCCGCGCGGGCGGGGGGGAGGGGGGTTATGTTAATGGGCCGTGAAATGGAAAAAAAAAAGGGGGGGGGGTGTTAAAGAGAAAAAACACCCCCCC